>CAJXTX010000005.1 GCA_913060705.1 uncultured Bacteroidota bacterium
AAGTATCGCAGGTAACGCTTTAGACTGGTTTTTTTCCATAATTTAAGATCTTAAGTTTGGTTTCTTTATTTGCTGCAAATATATAGTGATTTACGGCAAAAGCGCAAGAATACTGCGTCTAACGTGTTAGTTTTTTGTATTTAATGCGTGTAGGATGAAGGTCCTTACCTAATCGCTGACGTCTGTTTTCCTCATAGTCCGAAAAAGAACCTTCAAAAAAGTAAACCGAAGAGTTACCTTCAAAGGCTAAGATATGGGTACAAATACGGTCTAAGAACCATCTGTCGTGCGAGATGACCACCGCACAGCCTGCGAAATTTTCAAGACCTTCTTCTAGGGCCCTTAGCGTGTTGACATCCAGATCATTAGTAGGTTCATCTAAAAGCAACACATTACCTTCCTCTTTTAACGTCATGGCTAAATGAAGACGGTTGCGTTCACCGCCTGAAAGCAATTTTACCTTCTTATTCTGCTCGCTTCCAGTGAAATTAAAACGACTCAAATAGGCTCTAGAATTAACTTCCCTTTGCCCCATCATAATAAGCTCTTGACCGTCAGAGAAATTCTCCCAAATAGATTTCTCAGGATCAATATCAGCATGCGTTTGATCTACATAGGCAATTTTTGCTGTCTCACCGACGGTGAATGTTCCGGTGTCAGGCTCCAACTCAGACATGATCATCTTAAACAGTGTTGTTTTTCCAGCACCGTTCGGACCTATAACCCCAACAATTCCAGCTTGCGGAAGCTTAAAGCTCAAATCCTCATAGAGAAGACGATCACCAAAACCTTTAGAAATACTATTGGCTTCTAGCACATTTGTACCTAAACGAGGCCCGTTGGGAATATAGATCTCTAATCGTTCCTCAAGCTGCTTTTGGTCTTGATTAAGGAGTTTGTCGTAATTATTTAATCTTGCTTTTTGTTTGGTTTGCCTCCCTTTTGCTCCTTGACGCACCCACTCTAATTCGCGTTCAAGGGTTTTTTGACGCTTACTTGCCTGCTTACTCTCCTGTTCAAGACGCTTCGCCTTTTGATCTAACCAAGAAGAATAATTACCCTTCCACGGTATACCTTCTCCTCTATCCAATTCAAGAATCCATCCTGCGACATTATCTAAGAAATAACGGTCGTGCGTTACAGCAATTACGGTCCCTTTATATCGTGCTAGATGCTGTTCTAACCACAGTACAGATTCTGCATCTAAATGGTTCGTAGGCTCGTCTAGAAGTAGGACATCAGGCTCTTTAAGCAGTAAACGACATAGCGCTACACGTCTTCGCTCCCCTCCACTTAACACCTTGATCGGGGTATCAGGCTCTGGAGTGCGCAACGCATCCATGGCTATGGCTAGTTTTGTATCAAGTTCCCAGGCATTCATTGCATCAATTTCATCTTGAAGCTTAGCCTGTTCGTCCATTAATTTTTGCATTTTATCGGCATCCTCATACACTTCAGGAAGTCCGAAAAGATCATTGATCTCGTTGTAGCGATCAAGAACAGCAACGGTTTCTGCCACACCCTCTTTTACAATCTCTAAAACAGTTTTTGAATCGTCTAGCTGTGGTTCTTGCTCTAAATATCCCACCGAGTAACCAGGAGAAAAAACTACATCGCCCCTGTAATTAGTATCTACACCCGCTATAATTTTTAATAGGGTAGATTTTCCCGAACCGTTTAGACCCAGTATACCAATCTTGGCCCCGTAGAAAAAGCTCAAATAGATATTGTTTAATACCGGTGTATTGGCGTTGGTGAAGGTCTTAGTGACCCCCGACATAGAAAATATTACCTTCTTATCGTCTGACATGGCATGTGAAATTAAACGCGTCCTTTTAACGCATTAAACACCCATGCTACGGCAAAAAATCCAATACCTACTGTGGCGAATCCCCAGCCGGCCACTTCATCGTATTTGAAAGCGGCTAAGGCCAGTAAAACCAATCCCATAAATATCATTAAGAAAGTGGCGTAAGCTAAAACCGTGTTTTTGTTCATAAGTAGTGTTGCTGCGTTAGGGCGCTAAAGGTCGTAAAAATGCTCCAATTAATCGTAAATTGCAGGGGCAATAGAAAGGGGCATGACCAAGACTAAAAAAGAACTTGCGCGTGAGATACACCACCGTAATTCCATTAAGTTTCTTCATGGGAAGCAAGAAGAAGTCAGTTTGGGTGGTGGCGCTGCCAAGTTAAAAAAGCAGAAAGACCAAGGGAAGATGACCGTCAGAGAACGGTTAAGCTTTTTGTTTGATAAAAACACTGAGATCATTGAAATCGGGCAGCTCGCTGCAGACGAGATGTATCAAGAACACGGAGGGTGTCCATCGGCAGGTGTCATCGTACAAATTGGTAAAATTAAGGGACGGCTTTGTGTAGTGGTCGCCAACGATGCCTCCGTAAAGGCTGGGGCCTGGTTTCCGATGACAGCAAAAAAGAACTTAAGAGCCCAAGAAATAGCGATTGAAAACAGGCTTCCTATCGTGTATTTGGTAGACAGTGCAGGAATCTACTTACCCATGCAGGACGAGACCTTCGCCGATAAGGAGCACTTTGGTCGTATTTTCAGAAATAATGCTAAAATGAGCAGCATGGGTATCACACAAATCGCTGCTATCATGGGTTCTTGTGTAGCTGGAGGGGCGTATCTCCCTATCATGAGCGACGAAGCTATTATTGTAGAGAAAACAGGTTCGATCTTTTTAGCAGGTCCGTATTTAGTAAAAGCTGCTGTGGGTGAAGAAGTCGACAAAGAGACGCTTGGAGGAGCACATACCCATAGTGCTATCTCTGGAGTCGTGGATTACGCTGTAGCTTCAGATCAAGATGCCTTAAAAAAGGTACAATCTATAATTGCGAAGTTAGGCAGTCCAGAAACCGCTGGATTTAATCGCATCAAATCAATTGACCCAAGCAAAGCCTTAGACGAAGTATACAGTATACTACCTGACAATAGAGCCGAACAATATGCAATGCTCGATCTATTAGAATGCGTTATTGATAAAGACTCTTTTGAGCCCTACAAAGAAAACTACGGGAAGACGTTGATTACAGGATATGCCCGTATTGACGGGTGGGCTGTTGGAATAGTAGCCAACGAACGAAAAGTTATCAAAAATGCCAAGGGAGAAATGCAAATTGGAGGAGTCATATACTCTGATTCTTCTGATAAGGCGACGCGTTTCATTGCGAATTGCAATCAGAAAAAGATTCCGCTAGTGTTCATTCAAGACGTGACTGGATTTATGGTAGGGAGCAAAAGTGAGCATCAGGGTATTATAAAAGATGGCGCAAAGCTTGTGAATGCAGTCAGCAACTCCGTTGTACCTAAGTTTACCATTGTGGTAGGTAACTCTTATGGCGCCGGAAACTACGCTATGTGCGGAAAAGCCTATGACCCGAGGCTCATCTTCGCATGGCCCTCAGCCGAAATCGCTGTAATGAGCGGACAATCTGCCTCTAAGGTGCTACTTCAAATCGAAGAAAGTAAAAGAAAGGCTGCCAAGCAAGAGCTGACAGAAGAAGAACGAAAAGAGCTTCTCGAAAAGATTGAACAGAAGTACACCCACTCTACCTCTCCCTATTATGCGGCAGCGAGATTATGGACAGACGGTGTAATTGATCCTGTAGAAACACGTAAACATCTTTCGATTGGTATTGAAATGGCGAACAACAATCCTCATATTGAGCCTTTTTCAATGGGAGTGCTACAAGTCTAAGCGCTTTAGCGTTTTAAGGCGATCGATTTTGTTTGTCGCTGTATAATCGAATGAAGGTATAGCTTCCACGCGCTTGGGCTTCTCGTAGGCTCCCCATTCTATTCCATTTAATTCAATTAACACCTTTGTTTTTAAGGTTTCATCTCCTTCTAAGATAAGCCCTACTTGTTCACCTAAGGCTGGATGTGGTAATGCGGTTACAAAAAAGGGAGTCTGAACAATTTGGGAAAGCTTTTGTTCAATAGACTCAGGAAACAACTTGACTCCTCCTGAATTAATAACATGATCAAGTCGACCTAAATACTCAAATTCGGTCTTTGAATAGAGATGTACTGCATCATTTGTTACCACAGTTCTTTGCTTTAAGTGAGAAGGATGGATGATAAGATTACCTGCATCTCCACTTGAGAACTGGATGCCATTTAAGGCAGAAAACAAAGATTCAGGGTGTGGGTATCGCCTTCTTAGTGCTACATGAGTGAGCGTCTCTGTCATTCCATAAGACTCGTAGATGGTGGTTTGAGTCCCCGAGGGTATGGTATTCAATAATGCATCTGAAAGTCTTGCTCCCCCCACAAGAAGTGTTTTTATAAGTGGCAAATGATTTATACTATGAGCCAGTTGATAAGGAGTTAATGCTACGAAGTCAAAATACCCCTCCTCTTTATCCTTAAACTCAATAAAAGGATTTGATTGAGGGGTTACAGCATGTAATTCAAGTCCTGCTCGCATGGCACGAACTACCATTAAAGCCCCTGAAACCGCATTTAACGGGAGTGCTACAAGGGCCCTTTGCTGCTGCTTTAAATTAAAATGCTCAATGGTTAAATCAGCTGAAGCGATTGCCTCATCAAGGTTTAAATTCAATGATTTAGGTGAACCAGTCGATCCGGAACTTTGAACCCTAAACGACTCACCCTTTTCAAGAAGTTGAACCATTGTACGAAGCTCCGAGGCATACATACTAGAAGCATTGAGGGTACTTAGTTTGAAATGTGTATTCCACATGGATCACAATTTACCTAAAAGCTTTGCTCCCATTTGATTCCAACGGTATTTCCTAGACAATATCCATAAAACAACAGGATAGATAACTAGAAGTGGAATTAAAGCGTCAACGCCAAATGAAGGCTCGCCGATATCCTTAAGGATTGAGGGAACTTGAAAGGCAGTCCAATCACTCGAGACCAGCAAAGCTCCAACCAGATTGTTTGATGCATGAAATCCCAAGGCTAACTCCGTACCCTCATCCAAAAGAGTCATGGCTCCAAAGAACAAGCCTGAACCGATGTAGTACGCTAGTATTCCATACCCTAGTTTTGAGACTTCGGGATTCCCAATATGCATAAGACCAAAGATCACCGAGGGCACTATAAAAGCAACCGCCCTACTCTTGGTGAGTATACCTAAGCCTTGAGTCATATGCCCTCTAAAAAGTAATTCTTCAAAACTGGTTTGAAGGGGTATGAGCAGAATGGCTACAAGTGCAAAAGGCCAAAAAGTATCCCATGAAAATTGAATTTCATAGGCCTCAGGGGCAAGCAAAAAGTCTAACAAGGTAGAACACCCAATTACAAAGGACCATAACACAAAAGCAAAGAAAAGTCGCTTCCAGTCAAAAGCAGTTCTTGAAGTGAAGAGTCCAGTTATGGGCATCTTCAAGACTTGCAAGCCATAAATGAGAAGTACAAAAAACCCAATAGCTAGTGGCAGTAACAATAATGCGAGAACAGTAGTGGCTCCCATACTTTGTATCATCACTTGCATCATCTCATTCGTGTCTGTTGAAGACTGAAGTGTTGCCCAATAATTATAACTCATGAATGCGATAAACGCAATGGGAACGAGTAAATAGCGCCACGCCTGAGTTTTACCCTGATAAGACTTTTCAATAAAGGAACTCATATGATGGTGTTTATGTTCCAAGGTACTTCATTGTTGTAACATAAACGGGCCTCCTCAATAGAAAGTGGAGAAGAGAAGTTATTGACAAATAGACTTCCTGTACCTAGACCTTGAGGCCTAACTAAGGCATGTGTCGATGTATACTGGGCTATTGCATTCAAGCCAATATTACTTTCTAGGGCACTAGTAATCCACCAAGGAGTGTTGAGTTCAATAAAGGCATGACAGGCTTTAAATCCTCCTATCAACGCCGGCTTAAGAATTACGTAATGCGGACGAATGTGGGACACACATTGCTGTTTCTCTTTGTCGGTGAACAAACCTATCAGCTCTTCGTCCAAGGCTATGGGTAGCGGAGAATATTCACACAATTGAGCCATTTCATCCCATTGACCCGCTTTAATAGGCTGCTCGATAGAGTGTATTTTAAGTGAAGCAAGCCGTTCGAGAACTCTTTGCACCTTTTCGGGGGTGTACGCCCCATTAGCATCAACTCTTAACTCTAACGCCTCTGCAGGATACTTTTCCCTTAGTTTTTTGAGTAAGGTGTATTCATCTTCAAAACGATGCGCTCCAATCTTTAATTTGATACAATCAAACCCGTTTTCAAGTAAGCGATCAATTTGAGCCTGCATGTAAGCAAGATCACCCATCCACACTAAGCCATTGATACCAATACCCTTTTCTCCGTTTGAGAAAGGGGTGGAAAATAACTTGAACGGATCATCACTATGAAAACTAAACCACAATTGCTCTAGTCCGAATTGGATGGACGGAAATTCAAGGTATGACGAAAGAAGCTCATTGAACCTCTCGTCTTCTAATGGAAGTTCAAGTTGAAAAAGCCTATCGATTTTGAGACACGCCCCCTTGAGGGTTTCAAGATAATCAGAACGGTCATCCGCACTAAGCCCTTCAAAAACATTACACTCTGCTATCGCCTTTAACGGGCTACCATAGGTCAGCACATAGCACTTCTTCTCAGTCATTGTGTTTCTAGAGGTCTTAGCAGGCCTCTTGAAAACAAGCGTGTAGGGATGTATCTGAGTAGCGGTCATTATTGATTTGCCCTAAAACCAACTAGAATTAATACAAATAATGCTGAAAAAAAGGTAAATAAAGCCACCCTTTTTAGCTCTGGATCCAATGTCACCAAGGCGCTTTTAGCGCTTCTAACTCTTTTGAGGTGTGCACGTAAGAAGAGTGCTATTGGCAAGGCAATTAAGGTAGCGTTCGGATCAATCTGACCCACTCCTGCCACATAAGCCACGAAACCTACAATAAGAAGCGCATGATGGTAAATAATGGCCTTCTTGTATCCCATTCGTACTACAAGTGTCATTTTATTCGACAAGGCATCCGACTCGCTATCTCTAAGGTTATTCAGGTTTAAAACAGAGGTACTGTAAAGTCCAACGGACAATGCAAACAAAAACTGAGTGCCGCTAAAGGACTGGGTATATAGGTAACTTCCAGCGATTACCGATACTCCTCCAAAAAAAACAAATACCATAACATCTCCCAAACCGCGATACCCATAGGGTCTCTTGCCTACTGTGTAGGCAATTGCGGCTAAAAGCGAAAAAAATCCTAAGCCCACAAAAACCATCAAGTCGATAAAGGATAAATCTGCTTCAACAAAAAGCCTCCATATAGCTACGACTGTCAGTACAACCAAAACGCTCATACCCGATTTTAGGGCATTGGCCGTTAACAATCCAGACTGCATGGCCCTTTTTGGGCCTATTCTATCATCATTGTCAGTGCCCTTGACACCATCGCCGTAGTCATTTGCAACATTTGACAATACTTGAAGTAAAACAGTGATAACCAGTGACCACACAAAGACTGAAGTGATGAAGAAACCTGCATCAATGGCAATGGCAGCGGCGATTAGTATACCAGACAAAGAAAGAGGAAGAGTGCGTAAACGAGCTGCTAAAATCCAGGCATTGATAGATCCCATCATTTATTGCGGACGGTGAATCTGGAGTCTAGTGGTGCCCTTATAAGAGGCGATAAAAGCATCGGTAAAACCTAATTTAACAAGACCACGTCTTAATGCATTAGCCTCTTCATATGTTTCGTACAATCCAATAGAATACTTCAAGTACGGTCTAGCTTCAATAAACATCCCATTTGAAAGGCCCTGAGAAATGAAGCTTGTAGATTCCATTGGGATCATACCCGTTTGAACACTGTAAATGGTATCGTTCTCAAGGAGGCGCTTGGCCAAATAGAACTCCTCAATTTGTCTCAACTCTTGATTTTCAGCATTCAATGCTTCAATTTGCCGCTTGAGCTCTACGACCTCTTCATTCGATACAAGCGCTTCTTCTTTAACGAAAAGATCCGGAAAACTATACACCACAGCCAAAGCAACAACCATCAAGGAAACCAGAAAGAGACTGATCGACAAGGTGCGGGTTCGACGCTCGAGCTGAGATAAATGGGTTTGGTCGTTTTGAGTTGAATTCATCTGATCTGCAAAGAGGCTCTAAAATACAGTGAATCCATCTAGTTTACAACTAAGCGAATACCATTGTCTTCAAAAACAATTCGCTTTTCTTTTAGAAGGATTCCAATAGCTGCTTTAAACGTTTTCTTACTCATTTGCAGCTGCTCAAAAATCATCTCAGAAGAAGATTTGTCGTTTAGCGCTGTAAATCCATCATGTTTTACTAACTGATCAAGGATTCTCTCTTTTGCCTGGTGAAACTTATCTTCTCCTTTGAGCTGTAAGGCAAAATCTATCTTTCCATCAGGTCTTTTACGATCTATAAACACTATCAATTCCTGAAGAGGCTTCAAATCAACAGCGGTACGGTCTCTAAAGAGCAACCCCTTCAATCCCTCTCTAGTAAAAAGTTCATAACCCATTGGGGTTTCGCGATACACAAAGGCATTGTAGGCAGTCCCTTGACGAAAGACGTTTAGGTCTGGTTTACATTTTTTCTCAATACGCTCACTAGCCATGAGTCTTGAAGAATGCTCGTCAATGACACAAATCACTAATACTTTATCACCCACTTGGTGGGTCTTATTACTTTCTCTAAATGGTAAAAGAAGCTGTTTCTCTAGGCCCCAATCAAGAAAATATCCAATAGAAGAACACTCAGAAACAGTGAGCACAGCCAATTGATCGCGCTCAATGTAGGGCGCTTTCAAACTTGCGATCGGACGTTCATCGTGGTCTAAATAACAAAAAACGGTTAAACGGTCCCCTGGCTGGCACGCTTCAGGAACTTCTTTGTTTGGCAACAAAATCTCTGTTCCTTCTTCATCAGACAAGTAAAATCCCTGAGGGGTATGGTGAGATACCACCAAATCATTCTTGTATCCTAATCCTATCATTTAAGCCTTTTAAAGTAATCGAACAGTACTGTTTCGTTTTTATCCGAGGGAGTAAACACTTCAAGCACTTTAGGTCTTTTACCCTCTTTGAAAAACCCTTCAAGTGCTTGAGCCAATGAATCGGTATCAGCTGCCGATTGATAATCAAACTCAAAATGTTTGGCTATTTCTTGAGCTTTTTTTGAATGTCTAGTTTCTAAGAACGTCTCAAACCCCTTAGTTCGCTTGGCATTCGGAAGTATCCTAAAAATGCCTCCTCCTGAATTGTTGATCACAATGACCCGAAATGACGAAGAAACATAGGCGTTCCAATACGCATTTGTATCGTAAAAGAAACTGAGGTCACCGGTAAGCAGCACTGTTTTCTCGTGCATTTTTACTGAACTAAACCCCACTGCGGTTGACGCACTCCCCTCAATACCACTTGTTCCTCGATTACACCATTGCTTTTTTGCTGAGGTTTTAAAGAACTGAGTGTAGCGTATCGCCGAACTATTTGAAATATGAAGTTCATAGACCGTAGGAATAGCCTCAAGAACCAGAGAATAGGCCTTAAAGTCACTAAAGGGCGCGAGGGATATAAAATCTTCTCTCTTCGGAGCGAGATCATTGTAATAATTGAGCCAAAACCTTGCATAGGTTTGGACATTATTAGGGAATTCTATAGTGTTTTGCGTAAAATTAGCTAAAGGATAATGGCCGTTTAGGCATCCGTAGGTGTTAAGTGCTGATGAACTTCCGAGATGAATGTGTCGGAGGTTTTTAGCAGACCTTAAAAGCGCCTTTATTTTCTTTGACACCACCATGCCTCCAATCGTGAGAATCACATCTGGCTTTAGCTCTTCGAGCAGTGCTTCTCCTTCTGCGCTTCCCTCAAGCGGTGCAATCAAGGTATCGATACTGTCAATGCAGTTCAAACCGTTTGTGTTCGAAAGCGTTTCGGTAAGTACCAAGGCTTGGGTATGTTGTACGAGTGTTCTTAACTGTTCCCTCTCCTCATCAGAAGGATCCCAAACCCCAATCAATAGCATAACCTTTGAGTTGGACAGCGCCTGCATAACACCACTATCTGCATCAGTAGCCAACTCATGTCTAGGAGAAATGGCTTCGGAATAAGACCTCCAATCTACTGGATCTAAAGAATCTTCAATCTGATGGTATAAGGGTTCTTCAAAAGGAATATTGATGTGAACAGGAATACGTTTTGCCTGAAGGCTTAAAAGCGCCTCAGAGAGTATCTTGGCATTCTCTGCATACACTTGAGCAGAAGGGTTAGTGTCTGTTGCATCTTTCATTAGTTCTCGATCTAGAGAAAGAACAAAAGAGTCTCCCAGAAGCGAGGCGAATACATTGGGTTGCCGGATCGTTTGACCGTCTCCGATATCTATCTTTTCTGGAGGTCTATCGGCCGATAACACCAGCAGAGGTATTTCACTGTAATAGGCTTCTGCTATGGCCGGATAATAGTTCAATAAAGCTGATCCTGAAGTACATACAAGGGCAACGGCTTGTTTTGTAGCCTGAGCTCGACCTAGGGCAAAAAAAGCAGCGGATCGTTCATCTACAATACTAAAGGCTTCAAAGGCCTCATCAGCGGCGATATTCATGATAAGTGGAGCATTTCTCGATCCAGGTGAAATAACCACCTGTGTGACCCCAAAATGCTTTAGAGCAGAAGTTACTAAATGAGCTGATGGGATAGCGCTATACATATAAGGCAAAAGTACTCTACTCTTATTAGACTACCTTAGGATTCTGTGAACATACGCATCATGGTAGCTGTTTTTGCCTGAATTTCATCTACCTCTTTTTTGGGTTCTGAATCTGCAGTAATTCCGGCACCGACAAAAAACTCAAAAAGGCCATGAGCGTAACGACCGCATCTCAAATTAACAAAATAAGACGAGCGCTCAGGAGATTGAAAACCTAGGTAACCTGCGTATAACTCTCGATCGTGAGCCTCCTCTTGATGTATCCATTTGATAGCGTTTTCACGAGGAAATCCACAAACCGCAGCTGTCGGATGTAACACTTCTAAAACGGCTTTATCACTCACCCCTTTGGGCAGTTTCGCAGTAATGTTAGTCTTTAAATGTACCAAGGTTCCGGCTGCAGCCTGTTGACGTGGAAACACCTCAACATTAAAAGCTAAAGGATTTAACCGCTCTACAAGTTCTTGCACAACCACTTCTTGTTCCTCGAATTCTTTTGATGTAAATCCGTCTATGGAAACTTCATTTTTGCGTCTGGTTCCTGCCAAAGCCATAGTTGAAATGCTTTGCTCCGTTTTAGCAAGCAAAGTCTCCGGGGTATCCCCTATCCAACATACCTTATCTTCTAGTTGCATCAGGTAACGAAATGAAGAAGTTTCCCCTCCGTGAAACAAACGTTCTAAACGAAGATCAAGTAAAGAGGAAAGCGGTCGGCTCAAACGTGCTGAGAGCACCACCTTCTTCATCTCTCCTTTGCGCAACGGAACAAGGGCCTTCTCAACGAGTTGCTCGAAACCTTGACGTTCTAGTGGGCTCATCGGAAATTCGCCCTCTGCAAAACCACTGCGCTCTGCTGAACATTCAAAAGAAGCAATAAGATCTAGGCTGTAAAAATGTGCGCTATTGGTTTTATCAAAAGGATGAACAACAAACAGTTCTTCGTTATATTCAGTAGGAGAAACTGAAGGGGTATTGTCTATTCGGTTCAATCGAAAAAACTCCAAAACCGTGCTTTCTGGACGTACACATGCCAAAAACCCATGTGGATACTCAAGCAGCTCTTCAAGAAGATCAAACCATTCTGGACGATTCATCACGCCTTTTTTTGAAGGGTAAGTGTCGTTAACTTTCCGACTGAAATAAGTTCGTCATTGTCATCAGTAACCTTAATTTCCCATAACTGTGTAGTACGACCTAAGTGAAGTGCCTTTGCTGTGGCGTAAACAGAACCAGATCTCACTCCCTTCAGGTGATTGATGCTTAATTCTATACCTCTAACCATCAGGTCTGTGGTGTCCTTAAAGACAAAAACCGCCACGCTACCTACTGTCTCTAGTAATGCTGCTGTTGCCCCTCCATGCAACACACCATCAGGCTGATACACAGATGCGTTTACTGGCATTTTCGCTGTGATACTTTCTTTATCTACACGAACAAATTCAATATTTAGCGTTTGCATCAAGGTCCCTTCTCTGCGGGCATTACAACGCGCTAAAATTTCTTTTTCATTTAGGGATGCTGTCATTGGGGTCAAAATAGGTGATTATTCTTGTAGTGTAGTCATTCGAAGGCTGTTCAATACGCTTCACCCAATTGGGTGAAACATGATTGTCAAGTTGATAAATGAAGCGCTTCGTTTTGGTTTGATTCGATCTCATTTCTTTCAGAACAGCTACTAACCCTTCTCGATACGAATACGTTTTTTCGCTACTATCGACAAGGCCCGCATTAGGATCAAAAATTGAATCAACCTCACGCAACAACTTGTCATTACGATCATAGACCTTCCTTTGAATTGAAGCCACCAAAGAGTCGGTATACACTACATCGATTTTTTGCACCTCTGTTTTCAACGACCTGTCCGTGATTTCAAGGCGGATGAGATCTTGATCTAGATAAGTCGACAAACTGTCGCGCGCAGCTCCCTCAAAAAATTCATAGCGATAAACTACCCGACTGTTCTTGTTTCTTAACTCTAATGTTTTTGGGGCACCTAAACTATCTGAAACCTTTCGATTTTGTGCCTGAAACTGGCCATCAAATGAAAATACTATTTCTTCGGTGATAGAATCGTTTTGTGTGTAGGTGTGATAGAACGAAAGCGAAGGTTGCAGCTCCCCTCCTTTTAGCACTTCGATAGACTTTTCTTTTAAAGCACCTTGATCGTATTTAAAAGTCACCACCTCTTGATCTTCTTCATTAAAAATGGTGGTAATTTGCTTTAGGGATTGGTCCGGATTAAAGCGCAAAATCTCTCTGCCGTAAGGGGTCAACACCTCGCATCGCTCCACTCTACCGTTGAGTTCAAAATCTGAGGCGTACTTTATTTCTTCAAACTGAGCATGGAGCCAACCAGAACATAAAAGTAGTGTGAATAGCCAGAACCCTTTCATACCCCAAAAATACCGCTTTAATAGGTGAATCGACTGAATTTGCGCTATCTTCAGTCCAAAATTTAACTGTATGAAAAAAGCCGTTGTTGCGCTCGTTTTTGTAAGCGCTATTCTCGTCTCATGTCAGAACACGCCTAATAAGACTGACGTCGTTCTATTACCTTCAGATCAAGAACAAGCTGATCTCGCTTCTCGCATCACTGAAGAAGATCTAAGAACACACCTCTATACCTATGCCTCTGACGCATTTGAAGGAAGAGAAACCGGAACTCCTGGTCAAAAAAAGGCAGTAGCCTATCTCACTTCTTTCTACGATTCTCTCGGGATTTCAATGGCTCAAGGCACCAATAATTATATTCAAAAAGTACCAGTCACATATACTACCGCTCCTGAAGGATCCTTTACTTATGGAGACCAAGCATTTGCTATTGGTAAAGATTTTGTCACTTTTTCTGGTACAAGCGGAAGCTTCGCCTCTACCTATGTTGGATATGGGATTGACACAGAGACGTACTCCAATTATGCTGATCTCGATGTAACCGGAAAAATGGTAATCGCGATTGCCGGGGAGCCCCAAAACGAAGACGGAACGTATTTGCTCACTCAAAGCACTGAATATTCAAAGTGGAGTAATACCTCTGAGGCACTTCCTAAAAGAGTTGAGGCGGCCAAAAAACATGGAGCCGCTGGATTAATCTTCGTTGACGCTACAAATTTTGAACGTTATTCACGTTACTACAACTACATGAAGCGGAATAACAGCGGACAAATGAGACTTTCTGACGAAGAGGCCCTATTCTCAGTGATCATGCATCCAGATAAAGCCGCAGCGATCATTGGATCCTCTTCAGCTCCCACTGCATTAGAACATACCATTGAAATTGCTATTGAGGGCGGATCAGAAGCAGTAGACACCGAGAATGTAGCTGCAATTATTGAAGGGATTGAAAAACCGGATGAATATGTAATCGTTTCTTCTCATTTAGACCATATAGGAATTGACGCCGAAGGACGCATCAATAACGGTGCTGATGACGACGGATCAGGAACTGTGGCGATGCTAGAGCTCGCAGATGCACTTCTTGCTGCGAAAAAAGAAGGGAAAGGTCCGAGAAGATCCGTAGTTTTTCTTCACGTTACTGGAGAAGAAAAAGGCCTACTTGGTTCTGAATACTATGCAGATCGCGAACCTCTTTATCCTCTAGCGCAAACAGTGACCAATCTGAATATTGATATGATTGGCCGTATAGATCCCAAGAGAGAAGGTGATAGAAATTACATCTACCTGATAGGATCTGATAAACTAAGTACTGAATTGCATGAATTGTCAGAGGCTGTAAATGAGAAGTTCACACAAATCGAATTAGATTACACCTATAATGACGAGAACGACCCTAATCGTTTCTATTACCGTTCAGATCACTACAATTTTGCAAAGAACAACATTCCGATCATCTTTTATTTCAATGGCACCCATGACGACTATCATGCGCATACGGATACGCCCGACAAAATAAATTATGATTTATTAGAGAATCGAACCCGACTGGTCTTTCACACCCTACTTGAAGTAGCAAATCGCGAGAATAGACCTGTTGTAGATAAGGTACCGCAAGAATAGAAAATGAAAAAAGCCCGCTAAGCGGGCTTTTTTGGGTGGAAGACCGGGCTCGAACCGGCGACCTCTAGAACCACAATCTAGCGCTCTAACCAACTGAGCTACAACCACCATTTAAATTGGTTGGCAAATGTAGTTTATTTTCGATTGTTTATCAATATCAAAACAATTGTCTACACTTATTTAAGCGCATCCAAACGGCCTATTAAGGGGACACGTTCTACGGTAAACCCTTCACCGAAAGCTACACCCGTTAGCCTACCTAAGTTTTGTGCTCGGTAGCGCACAGATTCTAAAAAGTTCTGTGAGCTAATAGGCGTTTCTGGCTCACCGCTTTTAGGATCATAGAATTGTGTCGCATACGCTTTAATCGCCTCAAACTTTTGATCGATATGCTCAGATACATCAACGACAAAATCCGGTTCTAAATCAGCCCATTGTATCATGTGATACACAGCAGCAGGACGCCAAGCCGATTGCGATTGCCCCTTTTCATCGAGGGTCTCAATTTTTATAAGGCCACTTAAAAAGCAGGCGTCACTCGCCAATTTACTCCCCTTAGCATGATCGATATGGCGATCTGAAACTGCGTTGCATATGACGATTTCAGGACGGTATTTTCTAATTTTTTGTATTAGGGCTATCTGATGGTTCTCGTCATTGACAAAGAAGCCGTCTCTGAAATTCATGTTCTCCCTTACCGATACACCTAAAATTTCAGCCGCTAGAGCACTTTCTCGGTCACGGGTCTCTACCGTACCTCTCGTTCCAAGTTCGCCACGAGTGAAATCGATTATACCGACTTTTTTTCCTAAACTTACCTCTTTGGCAATAGTAGCTCCTGCCCCTAGCTCGGCATCATCAGGATGCGCCGCAAGCACCAAAATATCAAGTTTAAGCTGTTCCATAGATCCGTTTGTATTTGACAAAGCTAAGAATCCCTAACAGAAGCACTCCAGCTGCGGTATAATAGATGAAAGACGGAGTGATTACCTGGTCTCCGGAGGCATAACTGTGCAATCCTACTAAGTAAAAATTCACCCCGAAGTAGGTCATCATAATACTCGAGAAAGCCACGACACTGGCAAAATTAAACGCCCACCTTCCTTTTAGACCAGGAACTAGTCTCATGTGAAGCACAAATGCATATACCAAAATAGAGATCAACGCCCAGGTTTCTTTAGGATCCCACCCCCAATACCTTCCCCAAGACTCATTGGCCCATTGCCCTCCTAAGAAGTTTCCAATAGTAAGCATAATCAGTCCAATGGTAAGAGAAAGCTCGTTAATCACCGTCAATTCTTTGATTGACAGCTTCATGCGTTCTTTATTGGTTGAATTACTCAAAAGCATAAGAATCAGGGTTACTACCCCTAAAATCATCCCAACGGTTAAGGGTCCATAGGAACCCACAATAACAGCCACGTGAATCATCAACCAGTAGCTATCGAGCACAGGTTGAAGGTTCGCCACCGCAGGGTCTACCCAGTTTTGATGTGCTATCCATAATAGCATTGCACTTACAAAGGCACTTGAAGCAATCGTGAAGTCGCTCTTTTTACCCAACCAAAGCCCTATACCAAGCGTCGCCCATGACACATACAGTATACTTTCATAGGCGTCACTCCAAGGAGCATGGCCAGAGATATACCAACGTACTCCTAAACCTAATGTATGTACCAAAAACAATGCGTAGATGAGAAACTTAAATAGACTGACCGTGATTTTTAGCGCTTTACGCTCTTTGTATATGCGTGCCACCACCACGAAAAACAATACCACTCCAAAAAGGGAGTAGTATTTATAAAGTCGATTGAATATATCCCAGCGGTTATAGCGTATCTCGGTTTGGATTTTAGACTCGGCAGGAATCACTTCAAAACCCAATTGCCTTTGGCTTTTTTTCAAACTCTCTAGCAGCTGATCTGCTTTCTGGTAATCTCCTTCTTGCACCCCCCCATCAACATACTGAAGGTAAAGTGGTATTGAATTCGCTACAAAACTTCCGTACAGCGTATCATTCAGCTGAACTACACCTGAACGGTATTCTAAGGCAGACGTCCACTTATTATTTTCGTCAGTTGGAACAGGAAAAATGCGTAGAATCTCCCCACTTAAAGCGCGATTGAGTAATGCCAACCTGTTCGAGGCATCTTTAAAATCCTGTTGAAACTTATTTGGGGTATTCGTGGCAAAAGCTTCAACCAAGTAGGGTCGTAATTTATTGTTTCCTTCTTCATCAAAAAAATCAGTGACCTTCACATAACGCTTGGCTTTCGGAACTCCAATGATGGAGCGAATACTATCGTTTTGAGCCTTTTTATCTAGAGCTATAAACTCCGTATTGTACCACAAACCTGGATACAGCATCATCGAGAGAAAAACCTGCTCTGCACTAAGTCCTTTATAGGAATCCTTTAGACTTATTTTTCGCAAGAGTTCAGAGGCAAAGGTGTGCACAGGTTTCATTCGACCGTTGTCATCTTGAATCACTAGTGAGGCAAACTTCGACGCATGATCTTGTGAAACTACATTGGAAAGGATCAAAGAATCAACGACCTCTTGACTGGGCAATTGATTTTCTTGCCCCCAGGCACTTAATCCGAAACCAAAGAAAAGTACCGTAAGAAGTGCCGACTTCTTTTGATTCAATTTCTTTAAAGACTTAGCCAAAACTTTGAATCGAGTGTCACCGAAGAAAATAAGACCCATGAGTCCGGCGTACAATAGAAAGTAACCGATATAGGTGATCCATGTTCCCCATTGATCGTGATTCACTGAAAGCACCGTACCCGATTCATCGGGAAAGAAACTGGATTGAAAAAAGCGATAGCCTTTGTGGTCAAGCACATGGTTCATATAGATGTCATAATCGAATGAAGGATCGTCTTGCACTTCGATTCTACTCATAAACGAGGCATAATTGGCTTCTGTTCCCGGATACTTTTCAGCTATAAAATCATTCAACTTGATGGCAAAAGGCAGTTCGTATTCTTTAGAGCCGTAACGCATGGTAAAGGTTAAGCCTCCCCACTCAAATGAGGGCTGAAAATCGGTGTATCCTTGCCCCCCCATCAAGGTTACTCTTTTTGAGTTTCCAGCGACATCTACCTCTAAAACTAAAGCTTCTTTCGTCTCGTCAGCACTGTCTTTATCCGCCTCTATCACGTCAACCCTACCTCGGATTGCTGGATCCGGTATCACAAACCCAAACTCACCGATGGTATAAAGAGACCTTAATTGAAGTGCGTCAGGTTCTTCTGCCTTGAGCGCTCCTTGAAATTGATCCGCCATACGCATAAACTGTGCATCAAAGGGAGATTTGATGCCATACGCTTCACCATCGAAAGTAAGCTCAATGGCTCCTGGAGTAGGTTGATTGAATGAGAATAAGACGTTGTGAATATTGGCCACTTCACCTTCTTGAATAAAATGGTCATGTCTCGCTCCATCACCTGATTCTACAATCTTCAGTATATACGGAGCAGTAGGGTCTTCGATCACCCCTTCAATCGCATGAGGAATAAAATCAACATACTTGATCTCAATCGGAGTGTTTCCGAATTGCGTAGACCATGGAAGAGATGACTTTCGCCCTTCTCCACTAAAAATCATCGCATCTTCGAGTACTTTTCTTTTGCGGGACCCTTCTAGATCTCCATCGATGTAGGCCGTAAGAAACGTCTTGTCAGAGTAGAAGCTCGACGAGGCCTCGCCTTCAGCAATTGGCATCATTCCTTCATAGCTGATATAACGGGTGACACCCGCCCCCAGAATGATTAAAATCCAAGAGAGGTGCAACGCTAAAAGAGGCCATTTACTCCACTTCCAAAGCTTGTATCTGTTAATATTACCCACAAAATTGATCACAAATAACAGCATCATCAATTCAAACCAACGTGCATTGTAAATGTAGATCCGTGCAGTAGCGGTCGAGTACATACTCTCGATAAAGGTTCCCACAGCCATCGCAAGGGCGAAAGCGATAAAGAGAACGGCCATTAATCGTGTTGAAACAAGAAATTTTAAAAGCGAGAACGAACGCATGAAACGATTCTTTGGCTAGCAAAATTATCACCTTTTGACCTAAAAACACTAGTTTCGAAGGTCAATTGTTCTTATGGTCTCAGTCTCTATAATTGGTTCGGGTGCTCTTTCAAGAAGCCTCTTCGCAGCCATGAGTTCGTTACCCGCTATTAGGTTTCAAGGTGTTTTCGGCAGAAATCAAAATGATGCTGCTCACTTCGGATCATTTTGGATTACCCAATGGGAGACCCTTTTTCAGAGCGATTTGATCTTACTAGCGGTACCCGATGATTCCATCGAAGTTCTTTATAAACGTTTAGAAAGCTATAAAGGATTGGTAGCACACTGCAGTGGTATAACTCCTTTGATCCAAAGAGCAATCGGAAGTTCAGGAGTTTTCTATCCCCTCAACAGCTTCAATAAGACCCTAACTACCGACCTAGAAAGCACACCACTTTTTGTAGAAGCATCTTCTAAAGAGGGTCAAACCTTAATTGAGCAACTCGCCAAAGAGGTCTCTTCTGAAGTGATTCCTCTTACAAGTGATTCAAGGGCTAAAATGCATTTGGCTGCTGTTATTAGTCAAAATTTCAGCAATCATATGTATGCGCTGAGTGAAAGGTATTGCAGTGAGCATGACCTTGATTTTGAGTGGATCAAACCCATGCTACGAGCATCTTTAGAGAGTGCACTTCAATCAAGTGCCATTAAAACACAATCAGGGCCAGCCAAACGAAACGACCTCAAAACCCTCGAGAAGCACCGATCATTACTTAAAGACCAATTAACTTTACTTGAACTTTACAACACAATAACTACCTCAATTCAACAATTACATGAAAAAGAGCTTTAAAGAAGAATTGCATGCTATTCGTTGCTTCGTCTTCGATGTTGACGGTGTTATGACCGATGGATCATTGTACCTTGACTCAAATGGTGAGCTCGTGCGTAAGATGAATGTGAAAGACGGGTATGCACTCAAGCAAGCTCTAAATGCTGGATATGAGATTGTAGTAATTACTGGCGGCACCAACACACTAGTAAAAACTCGTTTACAAGATCTAGGGATACACTCCATTTACCTTGGAGTACATCACAAGTTGGAGGTGCTTAAGGAACATTTTGAGACGCATAATATACGTGCAGAACACAGCCTGTACATGGGCGATGATATTCCGGATCTAGAAGCCATGCAATGGTGTCATTTAGCTACCTGTCCGGCAGATGCGGTTCCGGAAATTAGAACCCTATCAGATCATGTTTCGCCTTACAAAGGCGGAGAAGGTTGTGTTAGGGAAGTCATCGAACAAGTAATGAAAGTCAAAGGAGACTGGAAGCATGATAGCGGAACAACTAGCACATAAAGAAATTAGCCTGATTTTAGGTTCGAACTCCCCCCGAAGAGCAGCCCTTCTAAATGAACTTGGCTTAACCTTCAGCCAAAGAGCGAGTAGCGTTGATGAAATCTATCCAAAGCATTTAAAGGCGGGAGAAATTGCTACATATCTCTCCGAATTAAAGGCTATGGCGCTGCAGTCTGACCTCACCGAAAATGAACTCTTAATTACAAGTGATACGGTGGTGTGGTGTGACGATAGATCTCTTGAAAAACCTCAGTCCACAGAAGAAGCCATTGAAATGCTTTCTTTCTTATCGGGCAAAGCACATAAAGTATATACTGCAATAAGTTTGTGCGATCAGAAACGTATGCGTTCTGAGGTGGATTGTACCCAAGTGTTTTTTAAAACCCTTAGTCAGGACGAAATTCATTTTTATGTTTCGAATTACAAAGTAATGGATAAGGCCGGTGCTTATGGAATCCAAGATTGGATTGGCCTCATAGGCATACAAGAACTAAAAGGATCATACTTCAACGTAATGGGCCTTCCTACTCATCTCTTATACGCACTCTTGCTCGATTGGATTAAAGATTAAATTGTTTAATTATTCCTTTTAAAAATTAAACAAGATGTATCTTTGAAACATGCCATGGTTTCACCTTACTGTTTCACACCAAACCCGTCTTGACCCACAACAGGCATGGGACTTTTTAAATGATGTGGCGAATTTGGAGCGTATGACTCCTCCTGAAATGAGATTTAAATTCTTAGGAGATCCTCACAAGCCATTGTCTCTAGGTAGTATTCTAGTCTATTCTATCAGACCTTTACCCCTTTACAAAACCCTGTGGGTTAGTGAAATAAGCGCATTTGAGCCACCAAATAGGTTTTGTGATACGCAGCTCAAGGGTCCTTACGGTTCTTGGATTCACGAACACCGTATCCTCAAAGATCAAAATAGTGAGGGATGCACCATAGTAGATGATATTTACTTCGAATTGCCCCTGGGAATTTTGGGAACATTTCTCTATCATCTTTACGTGAGAAGGGCCCTATCTAAGGCTTTTGCCTTTAGACGTAAACAACTTGACCTACTCATCCAAAACGATGCGAATTTGGACTACCAATTCACCTTAAAACCATTAAACGCCTAATTATGAAAAAATTACTGTGTATAGGAGGATCTAAAGGAATCGGACTTTCACTTATTAAACACCTAAGTGACACCCATCAGATTATTGTAGCGTCACGCACGGCTCCAGCATACTCACACCCAAACATTCAGCACCTCCCTTTCGATGTGCTTCAGCCAGATTTTGAGGCGCTCCAGGCACTTGGAACAATCGATAAGTTCGTTTATTTACCAGGTAGCATTAATCTAAAACCACTATCCATGCTCAAATTAGAGCAGTTTAAGGAAGAAATGGAGTTGAATTTCTTTGGATTAGTAGCTACGGTCAAAGCCATTCTGAATCAAATGAGCGAACAAAGCAGTATGGTGTTCTTTTCAACCGTTGCCGTTCAAACAGGAATGCCTTTTCACAGTTCTATTGCTGCTGCCAAGGGAGCCATTGAGGGGTTTACTAGAGCCTTGGCCGCCGAGTTGGCTCCAAAGATCCGCGTAAATGCGATTGCACCTTCAATTGTTGACACTCCACTTGCCTCTAGACTTCTGAATAATGATAAAAAAGTAGAAATGATAGCCGATAGACACCCCTTGAAACGCATTGGTAGTGCCGATGAGTTAGCCTCAGCCGTAACGTTTTTATTAGACGAAAAGAATTCTTGGATTACCGGTCAAGTCATTGGGGTTGACGGCGGAAAATCGGCCTTGAGCGTATAGCCTTATGAAGCAAGCGGTATTTTGGTTTCGAAGAGACCTTAGATTGGACGACAATCACGGATTGTTCAAAGCGCTTTCTGAGAATGACACGGTGTATCCCCTCTTTATTTTCGATGAAACCATCATCGATGAATTACCCGAAGATGATCATCGCCTTACTTTCATTTACGAGACCCTAGAACGCCTCAATCAACTTCTAGGAGGACAGCAGACCATTCGCTATTACAAAGGCGACCCAGAGACGATTTTTAAAGCCCTATTTGAAAACGTTCAAATTCACGCATTATACACCAATGCCGATTACGAACCCTATGCACGCCTTAGAGACAAGAAGATATACGACCTATGCGCTGCAAAAGGAGTTGCCTTTCATCGACCAAAGGATCATGTTATTTTTGAGCGCGATGAAATCGTAAAAGACGACAAAAGTCCTTACGTGGTATTTACCCCCTACAAGCGTAAATGGCTAAGTCAATTTAACCCAAATCAGCATTGTGAAACCTACGACACGTCGCCCCTTTTAAATCGCCTCGCCCCTTTAACGTTTACTCCGTATAAAGTTTCGCATTTAGAAGATTTCAATAAACAGATCGCCTCACTAAAAGCGCCTCAATTTGATTTATCAGCGGAACGGATCGAAGCCTATGAGGCCACTCGAAACTTTATGGATGCCGATGGAACGTCTAAATTGGGAACGTATTTGCGGTTTGGAACAGTCTCTACACGTGCCGTGGTGCAATCCGCTCATAAGGCTAAGAACCACACCTTTTTAAGTGAGCTGATTTGGCGTGAATTCTTTCAACAAATTCTATGGCATTTTCCGAAAACCGTAAGTCAAAGCTTTAAGTCCCCCTACGACCACATAAAATGGAGAAACGATCACAGTGATTTTGAGAAATGGTGTTCCGGGAATACCGGTTACCCTCTAGTAGATGCAGGTATGAGAGAACTCAACCAAACCGGTTACATGCACAATCGCGTTCGCATGCTGACAGCGAGTTTTCTCTGTAAGCACTTACTCATTGATTGGCGATGGGGCGAGGCCTATTTCGCTAAAAAGTTATTTGATTTCGAATTGGCAAGTAACGTCGGAAATTGGCAGTGGGCTGCAGGATCTGGAGTAGATGCAGCACCTTATTTTAGAATATTTAATCCCACCACCCAGATTCAAAAATTCGACAAACAACTGAAATACATCAAAAAATGGGTGCCTGAACATCAAGAGCTTACCTATGCAAGCCCTATGGTAGATCATAAGATGGCTCGAGAACGATGCTTAGCGACCTACAACAAGGCTTTAAAGACCAGTTCTTAAACCAGTTTAAGCGGCCTATTTAAGGGTTGGCTTTACCTTTGTAATAAAAAGTGACTATGAAAACATTTCCAATGGGTTTTCCCTGGCAAACCTTTGATCCCTTCCTATTTTGTGCACACCACCAAGATGTCTATCCATCTGGAAATGCACAGCTCGGTATCGACAAAGACCAACTTGGCGGAAGAGCCCTAGGAAGCGATTTTGAAAAAAAGGACGGTTTTCGGATGTACCATGGAAAGCAGATCCCCGGATTCCCTTACCATCCTCATTGTGGATTTGAAACTATTACTTTAGTCACAGAAGGCTATATAGATCACAGTGATTCTTTAGGTGCTGCTGCGCGATTTGGTGAGGGTGACGTTCAGTGGATGACCGCTGGATCAGGAGTGCAGCACAGTGAAATGTTTCCAATGCTTCAATCCGACAAGGAGAACCGTCTAGAACTCTTTCAAATATGGCTAAATTTGCCTGCTCGTTCTAAACAGGTAGACGCGCATTTTGAAATGATTTGGGCAGATGAGATTCCACAATGGAAATCCAATGGCGTCTTTACGCGTCTAATTTATGGACAAATTGAAGGACACACCCAATCCGTATGTCCGCCTAATTCGTGGGCATCAGATCGCCAAAATCACTTGCAATTAGTTCAGTACATCATCGATCCGGGAGCAACACTTCAATTGCCAGGAACAGACCAACAGCTACATCGCGCCTTATATCAATACAAGGGAACCTCTCAAATCAACGGTCAAGGGTTCGAAGAAGGAACCGGAATATTTATTGAAGAACAAGAGGGATTAACCATAAAGAACAGCTCTGAGAAGCCTGTTTATTTCATTTTGATGCAAGGTAAACCCATTGGTGAGCCGGTAGCCAAATACGGACCTTTTGTGATGAATACCTCTCAAGAAATTGAACAAGTGATTCAAAACTATAGGCGAACTGAATTTGGTGGGTGGCCCTGGCCTAACGCTGAGCACGTTCATGACGCGGGCCGCGGACGTTTTGCACAATACCCAGACGGATATATCAAATTACCAAATCAAATTACTTGATAGTCAATTAATTAGCTAACTTTAGGAAAGCAACCAAGACCATATGTTTTCCTTAATCTATCGCTCGGTAGCCAAGGAAAGTTTTATTGATTCTGACATTTACAAAATGCTCAGCGACGCAAGAGACTTTAATGCCGAGCATCACATCACGGGCTGTCTATTGTATCACGATAGAAAATTTCTACAGTTACTAGAAGGAGAAAAACCTAAGGTCATAAGTCTGTTTAATGCGATCGAATCAGATCCAAGGCACCAGAACGTCACCGTTTTAAGAACAGAAGAACGTGAAGATCGAATTTTTGATCGTTGGAGCATGGCGTTTTACGATTACGGCAACCTTCGCCTTTCTGCTCAGCACAAACTAGGACAGATTGATCGTTTTTTCGAAGCGTCAAAAGCTTTCGAGAAATCAAGTAAACTAACTAATGATTATTTCGGAGAAGTTCGAGAAATATTGCTTGATTCAGCCCTTTAACTAATCTCTTCTTTGAATTACCGCACCTAGTCGCTTAAGTCGCTCTTCAATGAATTGATAGCCTCTGTCTATTTGCTCAATATTATGAATAACCGAGGTGCCTTTTGCAGATAGCGCAGCAATAAGCAAAGCCATACCCGCTCTAATATCCGGTGAACTCAACTGGGTGGCTCTCAATGGAGCACTGAAATTCTGCCCAATTACGGTAGCGCGGTGCGGATCACAAAGAATAATCTGTGCCCCCATATCGATGAGCTTATCTACGAAGAACAATCGGCTTTCAAACATTTTCTGATGAATAAGCACAGATCCCTTTGCTTGAGTAGCTACAACGAGCAATACACTTAGAATGTCCGGCGTTAAGCCCGGCCAAGGTGCATCTGAAATAGTCATCAAAGATCCGTCAATAAAGGACTGAACCTCGTAACCTTCTGGATGAGAGGGCACAATTAGATCATCTCCTTCTTGGACTAGGTTTACCCCTAAGCGTTCAAAAACACGTGGAAGCTGACCTAAATGATCCCAACCCACATTTTTAATTCTTATTTCTGATTGCGTCACGGCGGCTAGACCAATCCAAGAACCCACCTCAACCATATCAGACAACAATCTATGAGAGGTTCCCTTAAGCTTTTCTACACCGTGAACAGTGATCAGATTTGAGCCCACCCCTTCAATTTGGGCTCCCATCGCGATAAGCATCTTGCACAATTGCTGTATGTAGGGCTCGCAGGCGGCATTGTAAATAACCGTATCACCCTCTGCCAAAACCGCAGCCATTATAATGTTGGCGGTACCTGTCACTGAGGCTTCATCTAGCAACATGTACGTCCCTTTAAGGCCTGTTGCTTCTACTCCATAGAAATCCTCTTCATCGTTGTACCTAAACTGTGCACCCAATTTCATAAACCCCTCAAAATGGGTATCCAATCGTCTTCTACCTATCTTATCTCCTCCGGGCTTAGGAATGTATCCCTTTCCAAAACGCGCAAGCATTGGACCTACTAGCATAATCGAGCCGCGTAATCCTGCAGCCTCTTTTTTAAATCCTTCAGAAAATAAATAATCAGGAGAAGCACCTGAGGCGTCAAAGGCGTAGGTATGCTGATCGACCTGCTCTACCTTTACTCCGAGTTGTTTCAGGATGTCAATAAGGCGCATTACATCGATGATCTGGGGAATATTTTCTATCACTACCCGCTCATCGGTTAGCAGTACCGCGCAAATGATCTGAAGCGCTTCGTTTTTGGCTCCTTGAGGAATCACTTCACCTTTTAATCGGTGACCTCCTTCAATAACGAAACTACCCATACGGTTTACTTCTTTTTATTACGGTTAGAACGATTGTTCTTTTTTGAATAATTCGTTTTCTGATGCTTTTGATTCGCAAATCTCAAGATATCTTCACTGTTGGTCAGTGCCTCCTTTTGATTTTTAAGATCCAGTCTTCCTTCGCTAAGTTCAAAAAGGTGATCAAAGATTACGGAGTCTTCAACAGTGTCTTTATTCCAGTTCAAGTAGCATTTTTTCATGTGATTGGCAATGGCCAAAGCCAAGGCCTCACGCTTATCTGATTCTTCCCAGTCCACGGCTATATCAATCATTCGTTTGATATTATTACCATAGAAACGGTATTTAGGAAAGTTTTGAGGATAAGGAAGCGCTTCAGGTTTTTGACTAAGCTCTTCTTTCGACGGCTTAGGAAACGGTGCATCTACATCAAGCTTAAAATCAGACATGATGAACAACTGATCCCATAATTTGTGCTGAAAATCTGGCACATCTCTTAAATGCGGATGCATGTTACCCATTACGCTGACAATCGCATGAGCCATTTTGTTTCGTTCATCACGGGCCTCAACTTCAAGGGCTTGATCGATCATTTTCTGGAAATGTCTTCCGTTCTCCGGAATTATCAATTGAGAACGTGATGTGTTGTATTGTAGGTGTTCTAAAGCTTCTAAATTCATAGGGGTAAATTAAGGTATTGAGGTGAGTTAAAGGGCTATAACTCCCTCTATTTTTCCTACCTCTTTGTATTTCGCGATAACCGCATCGGCACTGAGCATCATCGTCTTTACACTGAAACTCACATATTTTCCGGCACTAGAGGGTTTCAAGGTAATATCGTTTTTTTCTTTCTCAAAGACCTTTGTCAATGCTTCAACCTTTTCTTCATTAGATTTTACAATGAATTTAAAGAGGTAAAGCGAAGGCCAGGCGGTTTGGTCGTTTAGCTTTTGTTTAAGATTGGAATAAAATTCGTCTTCTTTTGAAGCGCTCATTCGGTGTATTTTTGTCAAAGATACAGTCTTTGACATGAGCCATAAAAGAATACTGATTAGCGGTGCCCCCGGAAGCGGAAAATCAACGGTCATATCTGCCCTCGAAGCACGCAATCATTGTGTCTACCATGAGGTGATTAGAGAATTAACCCAAGAACTACTCCTTTCAAAGCAAAATGAGAACTATCGCAATCCTCTTGAAGCACTTGACGATTATTTAGATTTTAATGAGCGACTCTTTTTCGCAAGACTTCAGGATTTTTTTCATTCCACCCCTACCCCACACTCGTTTTACGATCGTTCTTTCGTAGACGTAGTCGCATACATGGACTTTTTTAATCAGACCCCTCCTAACTACTTTAGATCCTACTGTAAACAATTCAGGTACGACCTCTTGTTTTACTTTGATCCTTGGGAAGAAATCTACGAAAAGGATTCAGAACGTTTAGAAACGTTTAAAGACGTTTTAAACTTGAATACAACCTTAAAAGAATACTATACTTGTCTTGGCTACACTCCTATCGCTGTGCCTACAGGAACAGTCGAGGAAAGGGTTGAGTTCATAGAAAAATACCTGATTCGTTGATTCAAGAAATTCAAGACACCTTAAAAAAGTATTGGGGCTTTGATCAATTAAGACCACTTCAGTCTGAGATCATTCAATCCATTTTACATAAGAAAGACACGCTGGCGGTATTGTCAACGGGTGCCGGAAAGTCCCTTTGCTATCAGCTTCCTGCCTTACTATTACCAGGTGTTTGCGTGGTGGTTTCACCTTTGGTTGCACTTATGGAAGATCAATTGACAGAATTGAAAACTAAGGGTATTAAGGCCCTCGGATTATTCGGACCTATGAGCGAAGACACCCTAGTTCAACGCTTAGACAATATCAGTTACGGGAACTATAAAATTGTCTTTATGGCCCCAGAGCGTCTTCAAAATCCACTTGTAAGTAACCGATTAGCATCTATTGAACTCTCATTTTTAGCAGTAGATGAAGCGCACTGCATATCTCAATGGGGACATGACTTTAGACCTTCTTATCGGTCAATTGGAACCTTTAGAGCCCTAATGAATAAGCTACCCATACTAGCGCTTACAGCTACGGCTACACCAAAAGTAATCGAGGATATTCACGCTAACCTACTCCTCAATGATGCTCAAGAATTTATTGGTCCAGTCGTCCGTTCTGCGCTCTCTATTAAACGCCACTATCATGTCAACAAAGACCTTCTATTGGATAGCGCATTAAAGCGAAATTTTCAAAAGTGCATATTGATCTATGTAAGAAGTCGTTCTAAGGCCGAAAAACTGAGTCAGCAACTAAAAAAAGAAGGATATGATTGCTCTTATTACCACGCGGGACTTAGTCCTGAAGAGAAATCAAAGCGGCTAAAATACTTCACTACAGCTACGCACCCTATCATGGTGTGTACCAGCGCATTCGGGATGGGAATCGATAGGCAAGACGTGAGACTAGTGGTTCATTATGATATACCTGAAAGTCTCGAACAATACTACCAAGAGATCGGACGTGCAGGCCGTGATCAAGAGAATGCTACGGCCCTATTAATCTCTGAAGAAGATCGTATTCATGGATTTGCAGAAACCGCATCCGAATCGTATCCTACCGTCGATCAACTCTATGACATCTACAAGAAACTGGTGGGTCTATTTCAAATTGCAGCAGGAGAACATCCTGATCAAACTTACACTTTGGGGTTATCAGAAAGTGCGCATAAAGCGGGAATAAAACCAAGAGATTGGTATTTAGGCATTCGGTCTCTTGAAAAATATGGTATTCTACAATTCGGAGATACCACAAAAAAAGAATGGCTTATAACATTTGAACCCTCTAGCTTTGGAAGTAAGGATCAAGGTGACGATGATCTACTTTTCAGAGCGCTTTCACAAAAGTTTCACGAAAGTAAGCATCCAACATTTAGGTATCGTTTTACCTCTCTAAAAATGCTAAAGGCCGCTGAGTCGGCGGCAAAAAGATCGAAAATCGAATTGAGCCCAACGACTGATATTTATACGATTCATTGGGCCGTTCCGCGCGAGGATCAGTTCGTGAAGAAATTGCTTCGAACTCATCACCAACCCTACATCGAATTGCGTCAAGATCACGCGAACAAAATGCAAGATTTTCTAGAAAACCAAAACCAATGTGCGATGCAGCTAATCGCCGAGCATTTTGGTCAAGAAACGAAGGCGTGTGGGATTTGTGATTACTGCACAGCGTCTTTTGTTACGCAAGAAGATCTTCTAAGTTTTTGTGTGACACCGCGAAGCTTTATGGACTTCATTAGTACCTTTGATTGCAGTCCTCAGCACTTAAAAACACTTCTAGGCGAATTAGAATCCGAAGGATTAATCGCTGTTAATCATGAGGCTAAATTTTATTCTAAATGAATGCCAAAGCGCTAAATATTGCATTTTTTGGGACTCCGGAGTTTGCCGCTCATCAATTGAATTTTCTTGTCACCGAAGGATTTACAATTACTGTGGTAATCACAGCTCCAGACCGACCTGCAGGACGTGGTAAGAACCTTCAAGCTTCTGCCGTTAAAAAAATAGCCTTAGAACATAAACTGAATATTGAACAGCCAGAAAACTTAAAGGCCGAAGCTTTTATCAAAAGGTACCGTGAATTGGAGATAGATTGCGCGGTGGTAGTCGCCTTCAGGATGTTACCTAAGGTTGTTTGGGAAGCAGCTCGCCTAGGCACGTTTAACCTTCACGCCTCTCTTTTACCACATTACAGAGGTGCAGCACCCATACAGTGGGCAATACGAAATCAAGAGACAGAGACAGGACTAAGTACTTTTTTGATAGACGAAAAAATAGACACAGGTGGAATATTGTTGCAAACTAAATGCACCATCACTCCAAGTGATAACGCTGCATCACTCCATGACCGCCTCATGGAGCTGGGACCAAAACTCATAGCGCAGACTATAGAAGGGCTCGCTCAAAATAAACTGACTCCTTTAACCCAAGACAACGCTGCACACTTCAAAGAGGCTCCAAAACTCACCAAAGAGAATACGCGAATTGATCTGAACCTTTCGCCTGCGAGTTTTTGCGCTTTGATTAGAAGCTTAGATCCGTATCCAGGCGCACAGGCGTTATTGAAAGACGGTGAAACTGAGGTGGCAATAAAAATCTATGAAGCTCAAGAATCTTCGAAACATCATTTAAAGAAGCACGCATTGCTTGAAGAGGATGGAAAAATATTTTTGGGGTTAAACAAAGGTTCAGTGGAGATTCTTAAGTGGCAATTTCCTGCAAAAAAAGCAGTTTTTGTCAAAGATTTTCTCAACGGACATCGCTTAAATCAAGGCGTCGAGCTCTTTTAAGGGTTCAAAAAGTCCGTTTTTAGGGCAATAAATGTTAATAAACCATTAAACTTATTAACAAAATAGAAGCAAAACCCCGTAAATAGGCCATTTACAGGGATTTCCGACTATATTTGAGTGCGTTATCAAACAATAACCCTTAAAATTAATTTACTATGAACAAAACTGAATTAATCGATGCAATGGCTGCTGATGCCGGTATCACAAAAGCTGCTGCAAAAAAAGCATTAGAATCTTTCTTAGGAAACATCGAAGGATCTTTGAAAAAAGGTGGACGTGTTTCTTTAGTAGGTTTCGGATCTTGGTCTGTATCTAAGAGAAGCGCAAGAGAAGGAAGAAACCCACAAACTGGTGCAACGATCAAAATCGCTGCTAAAAATGTAGTGAAGTTTAAAGCAGGAGCTGAATTGTCATCTGCAGTAAACTAATACAACCATAAAAAGTTGAAATTAAAGCGCCTATTTGGCGCTTTTTTTTGGTCTAGACTTATCTTTTACTGAAGTACAGCAGAGATAGCGTCTACTGCTTGATGAACATAGGTTGTTTTTCTGAAACGCTCTACCCCTATCAAGCCTTTATCTGGACTTACAATGATCAATTCGTCTGCGCGTTGCACATCAAAGGGGTTCATTTCAGTTTCTTCAAGGGTATAGTCTTCTATTTCTTTGATTAATTCTATGAAACGGCCTCTCAAGGTTTCTCTATACACTCCTGATTTTTCAGAAGGGGTTTTAAGGGTAGTACCAAATCGAAGAACTACATAACCATTTAAGGTCATCACTACCTCCTTACGAGCATTAAGAATAAAACAATCTTCGTATCCGTGATCATTGCAATACGCCTTCGCTACACTATGAATAGGAGAAGCAGGAGTTTTAACCCCATTCAAAAAATCGTCAGACCAATAAAATTCTTTAAAAAGGTCAATTTCTCCCATCGACCTCTTCACCCAATGATTTGACTTCAAAGGTTCTAAGGCCACTATAAATAAAGGGGTGTGATTTTCAGATAGGGAAACGTAGAAATGAACAAGAACTCTCCCATTGATATCATTTGCCTCTAAGGCCTTTCTAATCTCCTCCTCAATAAATTCAGGGGTATACTCCATTGGGATGCGTCGCTTGTAGATACGCATAGAAGTCATAATCCCAAAGTAATGACGTTCAAAATCTTCGCATTCTCCTGATTCGAAGAAAAGTCTTTCTTCAATAGCTACCGAAGAATTGGCGATAAACTGAGAAAAAGAAAAATAAGGATCTGATTCAGAAATCAAGACCCCATTTACATTGAGCACCATAATAGCTTAGAGGTATTTACGCAGAACCTAGTACGTGCTTAAGATCATCGATTTGATTTTCCCAAAGCATTTTAGATTCCTCTACTTCATCTTCCTCAGCAAAATCGGTTACAAAGAGGGAAACATCTTTTGTGATTTCATCAACAACAATACGCAGCTCAAAATACTCTTCTGGGCTATCTGCATGGCTCCATTGAAAGCGAACGTATTGATCCGACTTCTTTTTAAGTAAAATAGCCTCTTCTTCATTTTCATCCCAAATGAAGGTAAACTTCTCACTTCTCGAATTAACGTTATCAGCGTACCATTCAGAAAGGCCTGAAGCCGTTGAAATATATTGATATAAAAGTTGTGGAGATGCCTGAAAAACAAATTCCATCTCAAACTTCGTCTTAGCGCTCATAATATAGCATTAGGCATTTGAGCAAATTAACCAAAAAGTAGAGATTAAAAAAAATTACTCTTTATATTTGCAGCCACTTTAGAAACCGTGAGGCGAGGTAGCTCAGGCGGTTAGAGCGCAGGATTCATAACCCTGAGGTCGGGGGTTCAATTCCCCCCCTCGCTACAACAAAAACAACCACTTTGTTCGAAGAACAAGGTGGTTTTTTATTTACAGATAGGTCGAGCTTGCTTGAACCTATCTGTAAATAAAAAGGCAGCTAGCGGTGCACAGCACAGCTAGTGGTTGTTTTTGATGTAGGCTACTCCCCTAGGGACTCATCGCTCACCCTCGTAGAGTGGGGAGCGGTAATTCATAAAACAACAGCGGTGTTGCGCACAGCTAGTGGTTGTTTTTGATGTAGGCTACTCCCCTAGGGACTCATCGCTCACCCTCGTAGAGTGGGGAGCGGTAATTCATAAAACAACAGCTATGTATAAAACAAAAAAGGCAGCCCTTTATGGACTGCCTTTTGTTAAGCAAATATATTAGTCGTTTATAGCATTTCTATATTCGCAGCTTGAAGACCTTTTTTACCTTGCTCCTCGCTGTAAGAAACAGCGTCTCCTTCTTTAATAGTTAGGCCTTTTAAAGCGGTTACGTGAACGAAAACGTCTTCGCCAGTTTCGTCGTTAGTGATAAAACCAAAACCTTTGGTTTCATTGAAAAATTTTACTGTACCATTCATAATTTAAAAATCTACTGCAAAAGAAAGCTATTTATCTGAGAATTAAAGAGATTCGTCAGAAAAATCTAAAAAATAAATTCCTGTAGTTGAAGTAGATAAACTAATAGGACGCTAAAAATTCATTCACATTTTTCTCAATCCTGTGATGCAGATCTGAGGTATCGGCTTTTTTAAAGCTTTCTTGAAGTATCGCCTCGTACAATTCTATATATCTATTTGAAACTCCTTCGATGTAAGTATCAGACATTTCAGGGACGGCTTGACCTGGCTTACCCTGAAAGCCCTGTTCGATGAGCCATCGGCGGACAAATTCTTTGGAGAGTTGTTTTTGAGGCTCGCCTTTTCGTTGAAGTTCTTCATAAGTATCGGCATAAAAATAGCGAGATGAATCTGGTGTATGCACCTCATCAATGAGTACGAGCTCTCCATCAGCTGTGCGTCCGAACTCATACTTCGTGTCGACTAAAATCAAGCCTGCAGCCTTAGCTAGGGCACTTCCTTTTTCAAAAAGAAGACGCGTATAGCGTTCAAGAGTTTGATAATCTTTTTCAGACACCAGGCCACGTTCTAAAATGCCTTCTACTGAGATATCTTCATCGTGCTCACCCTGCTCCGCCTTAGTAGCCGGAGTAATAATAGGCCTTTCAAATGCGTCGTTCTCGCGCATTCCATTTGGCATCTCTACTCCGCACAAGCTGCGCTTACCCGCAGCGTATTCTCGTGCCGCATGACCAGCCAAGTAGCCTCGAATCACCATTTCAATTTTCACCGGCTCACAAGCCTTTCCGATGGCCACATTCGGATCGGGTGAAGCGATAAGCCAGTTCGGAACACTCTCCGAAGTGTAATGGAGCATCTTTGTTGCAATCTGATTTAGGATTTGCCCTTTGTAAGGGATACCCTTAGGCATTACGACATCAAAGGCAGATAAACGGTCTGTGGCGACCATTACGAGTAAATCGTTTTCAAGTGTATATACTTCCCTAACCTTACCGCGGTAAACGGATTGCTGACCTTGAAATGAAAAATCAGTATGCATTAGGGTATTAACAGCCTCCATAAATCTTTAGTTTTGATGCTCGATATTCTTATACGCATCGATTACTTTCTTCACGAGTCGATGGCGTATTACATCTTTGTCGTCAAGATATATAATTGAAATTCCATCGATCTTATTCAGAACCAAAAGGGCTTCTTTCAATCCAGAAATAACCCTCCTTGGCAAGTCAATTTGTCCGGGATCTCCGGTCAGTAAGAACTTGGCATTTTTACCCATACGCGTTAAGAACATCTTCATCTGCGCATGCGTTGTGTTCTGAGCCTCATCGAGAATAACAAAGGCATCGTCTAATGTACGACCGCGCATAAAGGCCATAGGGGCAATCTGTATCACTCCTGTTTCTAGGTAATTCTGTAATTTTTCAGGTGCTATCATGTCACGCAACGCATCGTATAGCGGTTGCATATAAGGATCTAGCTTCTCTTTCAGGTCACCTGGTAGAAAACCTAAATTTTCTCCTGCCTCTACTGCCGGACGGGTTAAAATGATGCGGCGTACTTGCTTTTCTTTGAGTGCCCTTACTGCCATGGCTACCCCAGTATAAGTCTTACCCGTACCTGCGGGGCCTATAGCAAAAACCATATCATTTTTAAGCACAGCTTCAACCAATCGTTTCTGGTTCAGGGTCTGTGCCTTAATCTTGCGACCGTTCACACCGTGCACTAAAACCAAATCATCTACCGATGTTCCTGAAGCACTACCATCGTTGACATTGTTTTCACCACTAAGGATGCGCTCAATATTATTCTCGTCAAGTTTATTGTATTTGGCAAAATGGGACGTCAATTGATCAAAGTGAGCGTCAAACGCTTCAAGCTCTTCCTCGTCTCCGTAGGCCTTGAGCTTGTTGCCGCGTGCCACTATTTTGAGTTTGGGATAGTATTTCTTTAATAGACTTACTGTTTCATTCTCTAGACCAAAAAAGTCTTGCGCACTAATATCAGTGAGCTCAATAAGAAGTTCGTTCAAAATATCTTTTCACTAATTTTACCTACAAACAAACATAGCCAAAATACCTCTTGGCCATGGACAAAAGTATCAACAATTGAATGGGCGTAATTACTCTCACCTCAGACTTTGGAACCAAAGATCATTACGTCGCCCGAATCAAAGCAGCTCTGCTTAAATACGCTCCTGAAAGTACTGTTGTTGATATCTCTAATGAGGTGGACCACTTTAACATAACGGCCGCTGCTTATTTGGTCCGTTCTAGCTTTTTAGATTTTCCAGAAGGAAGCGTGCACCTCATAGCCATTAACAACACTTTGATACCTATTAATCGGTTCATCGCCGTGCTTGCCCATAAGCGCTTTTTCATTGCCCCAGACAATGGGATTATTCCTGAAATAGTCTCTTCAGAAGCCATTGATGAAATTAGAATCATTGAAGCCTTTAAACCTCTCACAGGGTTTCATGAATTGGATGTTTTGACGCGCGCAGCAGCGCACCTCTCTAATGAGGGTGTTTTATCTGTACTCGGTAATGAAACGGATGAAATTATTCAACTACAATCTCGTCAATCGCGACTTTCTGAAGATGCGAGTCGCATTGAAGGAGAAGTGATTTATATCGATCATTTCGGCAATGCGGTCACGAATATCAAAAAAGAAGATGTTGAGGCCAGACGTAACGATCGAACAATTGTGATTAAGGCCCGAACCCATTCGATACAAGGAATTGAAAACAGCTTCCAGTCCTTTGCAGCAAAATTGATTAGATCTACTAAGAAAAGAAATGCAGCAGAAGGTGAATTATTGGCTCTTTTTAATTCAAGTAATCATTTACAATTATCAGTGTATGGCTCTGTTCCTCAAGTAACTGGATCAGTCGTTTCACTATTGGGTTTGGAATTAGGGACACGTGTTGACCTCTTGTTTATAACTGATTCTCAGTAGCGGAAAAAAAGAAGCGAATTAGGATATATTTGTGTTATGAAGTTTATAGTATCTAGTACCTATTTAAAGGAGTACCTCCAGATATTAGGAGGCGTTATTGCAACCAATAACACCTTACCTATTTTAGATCACGTCCTTTTTGATTTAAGTGAAAATCAGCTGCGCTTAATCGCCTCAGATCTAGAGACGACTATATCAGCGAATATAGAAGTAAGCTCTACGGATAAGGGAGTGATCGCTCTGCCGGCGAAACTTCTTTTAGACATGCTCAAAACCTTTCCAGAGCAACCTTTAACCTTCGTTTTAGAAGACAATGGCACAGTAGAAATTAGTGCCTCTAATGGTAAGTATGCGCTAGCTAGTGTTTCTGGGGAAGATTTCCCAAAACCCATCGCTATTGACGCTTCTTCTTCAATTAACCTCCAAGGAGACATCCTCGCAACAGCAATTAGTAAGACGCTTTTTGCAGCCGGAAACGACGATCTGAGACCAGTTATGAGTGGCGTTTTCTTTCAGTGCACCCCTAATGGCGTCACTTTTGTTGCAACAGACGCTCATAAGCTTGTAAAATATGAGAGAACAGACATTCAGGCCTCCGCACAAGCTGAATTTATTATGCCTAAAAAACCGCTAAATCTGCTTAAGGGTATATTAGCCGGTAGCGAGTCTGAAGTTTCCTTAACCTACAATGAAAACAACGCGAGCTTTGCTTTTGAAAATATCGAGATCATTAGCCGTCTCATAGACGGGAAATACCCTAATTATGAGGCTGTTATTCCTAAAGAAAACCCGAATATTCTAAGCGTTTCAAGAACACAATTTTTGAGCTCTGTGCGAAGAGTTTCTATTTTCTCTAATCGCACTACCCATCAAATACGTCTCAAAATGGCAGGAGCAGAAATCCAAATTTCTGCAGAAGATGTTGACTACAGCAACAAGGCCGATGAGCGCCTGAATTGCACCTATCAAGGAGATGACCTTCAGATCGGATTCAATTCGAGGTTCCTCAGTGAAATGCTAAGCGCCTTAGACTGTGACGAGGTTCAATTAGCCATGAGCCTTCCAAATCGCGCAGGATTATTGACGCCATTAGATCATCTTGATCCAGGAGAACAGATCACCATGCTTGTGATGCCTGTAATGCTCAACGCCTAGAAGGTTTTAAATGAATGGTCAAGATACCATCATTGCTCTTGCCACAGCCCAAGGTGTAGGCGCCATAGCGGTCATACGAATTTCAGGTGATGATGCGATCTCCCTTGCAGATCAGCATTTTAAAGCTCGCTCAAAGACCTCGCTTGCCGAAGTACCATCACATAGTATTCATCTAGGTGATCTCTATGATAAGGAGAGAATTATTGACGAGGTGCTAGTAAGTGTTTTTAGAGCCCCTCGATCGTATACTGGAGAAAATGTAGTTGAAATTGCCTGCCACGGATCTATCTTCATTCAACAACAGATTTTAAATCTATTTGTCGCCACAAAAGCGTGCCGCGTGGCGCAACCCGGTGAATTCACCTTTAGAGCCTTTAAAAACGGTAAAATGAAGCTTTCTGAAGCAGAGGCTGTTGCTGATCTTATCGCATCTGAAAGCGCCGCCGAACACCGCATAGCAATAGAACAAATGCGCGGAGGATTCGCAACCAGTCTGAGCAACATAAGAGAGCAGCTTCTTCACTTTGCCTCAATGATTGAGTTAGAACTGGACTTTTCTGGTGAAGACGTTGAATTTGCTGACTATTCGAGCTTAAAGGAGCTCCTCAGAACGTTAAAAGTAAATATCAAACAGCTTCTCGATTCATTTGCTTTAGGCAATGTCATTAAACAAGGCATTCCAATTGCTATCATTGGCGCTCCTAACGCCGGAAAATCCACCTTGCTTAATTCCTTATTGAACGAAGAACGCGCCTTAGTGAGTGACGAGGCCGGTACCACCAGAGACACTGTTGAGGAGTTCTTAACCCTTAATGGCATCCGTTTTAGACTCATTGATACCGCTGGAATTCGCAGTACTTCGAATCAAATAGAAAAAATGGGAATAGAGCGAAGCATTGAGCGTGCTCAAAACGCCCATTTGATCGTTTATGTGATCGATGCCTCTTCTCCAAACATCGAAGCCTTAACCCTCGAGCCTAACATCTTGACCCCAGAGCGCACTTTGATTGTTTTAAACAAAAGTGACCTCCCTCAAAACATAGATGTCCCTGCTTTGAATCCCTACGAGTGTATTGAAATTTCAGCAAAAAAAGGCCAAAACATAGAGGCCTTAAAAGAAAGAATGTCTACAAGAGTATTAGAGGGCGCATCTGCTGGAGACGCCACAATTTTAACCAATAGCAGGCATTTTCAATCGCTACAGGCCGCATTAAACGAAATCTACACGCTAGAAGAAGAGTTAGAAAAGGGAGCAAGTCAAGATCTACTCGCTATTCCCTTAAGGAGTATTATACACCACCTTGGAGAAATCACAGGGGTAGTCACAAACGACGATATTTTAGGATCTATCTTTTCGAGTTTCTGTATCGGTAAATAATTCTCATAAACGATAACAATCTCTTCATGAACACCTACAGGCAAGGTTTACGTGAAAATTTTCGACAATTTCTTCTGCTTGTTCTGGTCAACGGATTTGTGGGGGGAATGATAGGGATAGAACGCAGCATCATCCCCGAATTAGCAGTTTCTGAATTTAATATCACCGCTAAATCTGCCTTGCTCTCTTTTATAATTGTATTTGGTATAACCAAGGCCTTCAGTAACTTCTTCACTGGTCTTTACTCTAATAGACTCGGGCGCAAGCGATTACTCATCCTTGGTTGGATTGTTGCACTCCCTGTACCCCTTCTCCTGATCTATGCTCCGAACTGGAATTGGATCATCGTGGCAAATATTTTACTTGGTATCAATCAAGGGTTGACTTGGAGCAGTACTGTAATCATGAAGATAGACTTAGTTGGTCCTAAAAACAGAGGTCTAGCCATGGGAATAAACGAATCCATAGGCTATGTTTCGGTCGGATTAGCAGCCTTACTCACCGGAGTTATTGCGGGTGAATACGGGATACGTCCCTATCCATTTTATCTCGGAATTGTGTTTTCACTTATTGGATTAACCCTGAGCCTGTTGTTTGTTAGAGATACGAAGGGATTTATCGAAGTAGAGCAACATACATCAAAGGCCACCCCTATAGCGCGTCTATTTTCAGCGACCTCATGGAAGCATCCAAATCTCGGCAGTATTACTCAAGCCGGATTGATCAACAACCTTAATGACGCTATGGCTTGGGGTATTTTTCCTCTGCTGCTAGCGAGCAAGGGTTTTAAGCTCGCCGAAATTGGAAAGATTGTCGCCATTTATCCTATGGTTTGGGGTCTTGGACAACTAATCACCGGTAAACTTGGAGATCATATCCTCAAAAAGCGTTTACTATTTTGGGGAATGCTTATTCAAGGAATCTCTATTTTAGGTCTTCTACTTTCCTCTAGTGCCACTAGCTTTACGCTCGTAAGTATTGCAATGGGTATAGGCACTGCAATTGTTTATCCCAACTTTATGGCTGCAATAGCAGACAATACAGACCCAATTCAGCGCCCTAGCAGTCTTGGAATCTTTCGGTTGTGGAGAGACTTGGGGTACGCCTTTGGCGCCATTTTAACCGGATGGATTTCAGATCAATATAGCATAGAAAATGCTGTTTTAATCGTTGGCCTTTTAACCGTGATTTCTGCAGTGGTAATTGCCCTTCGAATGAACAATGAGCACGACTCCCTTTTAACATCCAATTAGCTAAGGTCAAGCGCACAGAAGACTACCTTTGTAGCATGACCTCAACGGATATTATCACGCGCTTAAAGAAGCAAAAAGAAAAGCTTGAAATTGACTTGTCACTGCAAAAAGACAGTCAAAATTTTACCGAGTTATTCATCCGTGCACTCTTGGACAAAGGCACAAATTTAGAAAGCTCATTAGATCAGCTTGCCCTATTATTTATTGGTATTTCAACGAAAGTATGTTCAGACAATACCGAAAAATGCAAAGAAAAATGGGAGCAGCTCCTAACGCGTTTACCTCAACTACTTGAAGTAACACAAAAAGATGCAGATGCTTTCTTTCAATCTGATCCTGCCTCGCAGTCAAAAGAAGAAATTGTGCTAAGCTACCCTGGCTTTTATGCGCTCGTGGTTTATCGATTGGCGCACGAAATCTACAATATAGGATTCCCGCTTCTACCAAGATTAATGACCGAATACGCCCATGGAAAAACAGGAGTAGACATTCATCCAGGGGCTAAAATTGGACATTCTATTTTCATTGATCACGCTACAGGAGTAGTCATCGGAGAAACAACCGAGATGGGTAATAACATCAGAATCTACCAAGGGGTCACCCTAGGGGCCTTATATGTAAAGAAAGATTTACGCGCCATAAAGCGCCATCCGACTATTGAAGACAATGTCACGATCTACGCCAATGCCACCATTTTGGGTGGAAACACCGTTATTGGAAAAAATTCCACCATTGGAGCGAATACCTGGATTACCTCTTCAGTAGGACCAAACTCAAAAGTCTATTATACTTCGAAAGAACAAACCATCTTATGAAAGCAGTCATAGATCTTATTGGGGGCACCCCTATGGTGCTTTCTAAAAAGTTAAATCCCAATCCAAATGTAGAGTTATGGTTCAAGCTCGAAGGTCAGAATCCTGGTGGATCAATTAAAGATCGCGCTGCACTTCACATGATTAACACCGCCTTAGCAAAAGGTGAGATTGATTCTTCGACCCACCTCATTGAAGCGACTTCAGGCAATACAGGAATTGCCCTTGCGATGATATGTGCTGCTTACGGTTTAGCTATTGAGATTGTTCTTCCTGAGAATAGCAGCATAGAAAGGATTAAAACCATGAGAGCGTATGGAGCTAAAGTCACATTGACCCCTGCTTCAGGGCAAATGGAGGCTGCCAGAGATTACGCTTCAGAGAAGGTGATTAAAGAGCAGTATTACAGCTTTAATCAATTTGATAACCCCGCCAATAGCGAAGCACATTATTTGTCGACAGGGCCAGAAATATGGAAGGATACCAGCAACAAAGTGACTCATTTTGTAGCTACTATGGGAACTACAGGAACAATAACCGGCACCGGTAAGTTCCTCAAAGAGATGTCAGAAGGTATAAGTATCCATGGTGTTCAACCCAAAGAGGGAGCAAAAATTCCGGGAATCCGAAAATGGGAAGAAGCCTATCTTCCGAAAATTTACAATTCTAGCTTCGTTGATGTTATAAATGAGGTGTCAGAAGAAGAAGCTATAGCCTTTAACCGCAGACTTTCAAACGAAGAAGGGATATTTGCAGGAATCAGCAGTGGAGGAGCTGTCAAAGTTGGTGTTGACTTATGCGCGCAATTAGAACAAGGTATAGTGGTATGCATCATTTGTGATCGTGGCGACCGATACCTCTCAACGGGCATTTTTTAAGTAATTTTAAGGCTTCAAACAACCCTAATGAAAGAAATCAAGACTATATGCTGCATCGGAGCCGGATACGTTGGCGGCCCGACGATGACCGTTATAGCCCACAAATGTCCTGAGATAAAAGTCACAGTTGTAGACATCAACCCTGAGCGCATTGCGCGATGGAATGACGACGACCTAGAGCAACTCCCGGTTTACGAACCTGGATTAGCTGAACTCGTAGGACAAACTCGAGGTAAAAACCTCTTTTTCTCTACTGATGTTGAGGGGTCTATTGAAGAAGCTGACATGATCTTTATCTCAGTGAATACACCGACCAAAACCTACGGTAAAGGAAAAGGGCAAGCAGCGGATTTAAAATACATTGAACTTTCAGCACGCACCATTGCCAAAGCTTCAAAATCAGATAAAATTGTAGTCGAGAAATCTACCCTTCCGGTACGAACAGCACAGGCGATTAAAAACATACTTGAAAATACTAGTAACGGTATTCACTTTGAAATACTATCCAATCCGGAGTTCTTGGCTGAGGGAACGGCCATAACCGATTTACTTGAAGCAGATCGTGTCCTTATTGGAGGCGACGACACCCCCAGCGGAAAAGAAGCGAAAAACGCACTCTCTGCTATATACGAACACTGGTTACCCAAGGAGCGCATCCTTCAGACCAATGTATGGTCTTCGGAATTATCGAAACTTGTAGCAAATGCTTTCTTGGCTCAACGAGTATCTTCAATAAATGCCATTTCTGCACTATGTGAAAAAACCGATGCCAATGTCGATGAAGTGGCAAAAGCCATTGGTCAAGACAGCAGAATCGGACCAAAATTTTTAAAAGCCTCTGTCGGATTCGGTGGCTCTTGTTTTCAAAAAGACATCCTCAACCTTGTTTATATCGCCAAGAGTTATGGATTAGAGGAGGTAGCAGCCTATTGGGAACAAGTAGTTCTCATGAATGATTATCAGAAAAGACGTTTCGCAGATCAAATCATCCAAACGCTTTACAATACTGTTTCAGGAAAGAAAATCACTTTTTACGGGTGGGCCTTTAAAAAGGACACCAATGACACCAGAGAATCTGCCGCGATATATGTAGCGGATGCCCTCATCGAAGAGAAAGCAGAAATTCATGTGTACGACCCTAAAGTCAGCAAGGAACAGATGCTCACTGACCTCAACAGACTTGGTACACGCACCGAAGAAGAGAACGAACGCTATCTAAAAGTAATTGGCGACCCTTATCGGGCTGCAGAAGAAGCACACGCCATTGCTATCATGACCGAATGGGACCAGTTCAAAACGTTGGATTACGAAAAAATTTACGAGCAAATGCTAAAACCCGCATTTGTATTTGACGGAAGACGCATCATCGATAAAGGCGCTTTAGATCGCATCGGATTTAAGACCTTTAAACTCGGAGAATAAGAATGACCATATTAGTTACAGGAGCAGCAGGTTTTATCGGATACCATTTAAGCAAGAGTCTTCTTGAGGCCAATCATCGCGTAATAGGGGTTGATTCGATAAACGACTATTACTCCGTTGACCTAAAATATGCTCGCTTGAGAGAACTTGGGGTTTCTGAAGTAGACGCCTCCATTGAAGGTTTAGAATGCAGTTCTGAGCTTTATCCCAATTTCAGCTTTATAAAGTTAGATTTAGCCGACAATACTGCTGTAGAAAAGCTATTTAAGCGCACTACTTTCGACAAGGTGTGTCATTTAGCCGCTCAGGCAGGCGTCCGCTACAGCATCGAAAACCCAAGTGTTTATATACAGAGTAATTTGGTAGCCTTCGGTAACCTCTTAGAGGCCGTTCGGCACCACAACATTGATCATTTCATCTACGCCAGTAGCTCTAGTGTTTATGGCGAGACCAAAGAAGTTCCTTTTAAGGTAGACCAACGCGTTGATCACCCTATAAGCCTCTATGCGGCCACAAAGAAAGCCAATGAACTCATGGCCCACACCTACAGTCATTTGTACGGGATCAACACTACGGGTTTACGCTTTTTTACAGTCTATGGACCCTGGGGTAGACCTGATATGGCCTATTACCTCTTTACTAAGGCCATCTTAAAGGGTGAGCCCATCAAAGTCTTTAATCAAGGTGAAATGCGGCGGGATTTTACCTATATCGATGATATTGTTGAGGGAGTTCAGCGGATTATTGAGCAGCCCCTGGGAAATAGAGAGGCTTACAAAATCTACAACATCGGGAATCACAAAACTGAGACACTGATGGACTTTATCTCGACCCTAGAACGTCATTTAGGTAAAACGGCAGTAAAGGACTATCTACCCATGCAACCTGGAGATGTAAGCCAAACCTATGCTGATGTAAGTGCACTTGAGCAAGACTATGGATATGCTCCGAATACCTCTATTGAAGAGGGCTTAAAACGCTTCGCTAAATGGTACCTCGAGTACCGTATCGGCTAATTTAATCTTGATTTTTGTGGCGAGAGGCGTAAGCACTCTCGTACAAACGCTCGTATAAAGGAACAATTACCGGAAGGTCAAATCTTTTGGCCGCTTGAAGTGCATTCTTCTTGAATTGAAGTAGTTTATCCGTATCCTCTGTCAACTCTAAGGCAAAGCGACTCATCGTATCTACGTCTCCGACGTTGCACACATAACCTGTTTCACCGTGTATGTTAACCTCAGGAAGTCCACCCGCATTGGATGAAATGACAGCTGTCTTGTTGGCCATAGCTTCTAAAGCTGCCAAACCGAAACTTTCTTCTGATGAAGGCAACAAGAAAATATCGGTCATGCAAAGCACCTTGTCGATTTCAACGCTATTTCCTAAGAATTTTACCTTAGTATATACTCCACGTTCTTTTGCCAGGCGTTCAGCCTTAATTCGTTCGGGACCTTCTCCAACCATAATAAGCACAGAAGGATGCTTTGCATTGACCCGAGCAAAAATCTCAACTACATCTTCTACGCGTTTCACAGCTCTAAAATTACTGACGTGGGTGAAAATCGTTTCTGACTGTAACGCCATGAGTGAACGATCGCAAGGCTCAGTTGCGCGCTCTTCATAGCGCCGCACATCGATAAAGTTCGGAACCACTTCAATCTCACGATGGATATCAAACATGTCGTAAGTGGTCTGCTTTAGGCTCTCTGACACGGCAGTAACGCGGTCAGATTTATTGATACTAAAGGTGACAGCCGTGCGGTAAAAGGGATGGCTGCCTACCAGAGTGATATCCGTTCCGTGTAAGGTGGTAATCATTGGAATATAAATTCCCTCTTCCTTTAGCATTTTCTTCGCCATGTATCCGGCATAAGCGTGTGGGATAGCATAGTGAACGTGCAAAAGCTCTATACCATAGGCCTTAATGGTATCAACGAGCTTACTTGATAAGGCTAAATCATAAGGTTGATGCTTAAACAAGGGATATTCCGGCACATCAACTTCGTGGTAAAAAATGTTCTTTTCAAGTAAAGCCAAGCGAACCGGTTGGCTGTAGGTGATGAAATGAATCTCATGCCCCACTTTGGCAAGTGCCATACCCAACTCTGTTGCTACGACACCACTTCCACCAAAGGTGGGATAACATACAATAGCAATCTTCATGAGTGGAACATTTTAGTCAAAGATACCATTTCAAACTCCTAGTAGAGCCTTGAATCAAATACTGCTTGTTGAATTCGCGTCCGCATATCGGTTTTACCCAGTAGGTTATTCTCCATGGTCGGATAGGTTCTATTCGACAAGAAGACCATAGTAATTTGTGTTTCAGGGTCTGCCCAGGCATAAATTCCGGTGAATCCTAAATGCCCAAAAGATTGATGCGAAACACATCCGCATGTAGAACCTCTACCCTCTAGTTGCGGCTTGTCGAATCCTACTCCTCTTCTATTTTCGCTATTACAGTAATAACAGGTGTTAAAGCGTCGAATAGTCTCTGGATTTAAAAAGCGTTTACTCCCATAAACCCCTCCTTGCAAGAACATTTGCATGATCTTAGTGATATCATTGGCATTACTAAAAAGGCCGGCGTGTCCACTGACTCCGCCAAGCATTGCAGCCCCCATATCATGTACAAAACCCTGAATGGTGTCCTGTCTGAAATAAGTATCGATTTCACTCGGCACGATAGCCTTCTTGTTAAAGCGCAGAAGCGGATGATATCCCGTCATTGTGGCCCCTAAAGGCTTGTATAGAAAGCGATCGATCTGCTGCTCAAATGGATCAGTCTCCTTATTCAAGTAACGCGCGATGATATAATATGGCAAATCGCTGTACCGGTATTGCTTTGATTCTAAGGCAACGTTAGAAATGGTGTCAAAAATTTTCTTTTGATACCCTTTGATGAGGTATAAAGAATCTGATACTTGGATGGGATAGTCCTCTGAATAAACGTGTGAGTACAATGTTCGAAGTGGTTGCGCCTGCCGGTCAAGAGTTTCTTTATAGAATGGAATCCACGCCGGAAGTCGCGCATTGTGCGAGAGCGCAGCAATAAGGTTCACCTCTCCGATCGGCTTATCTTTCAATTCATCAAACCAATCCTTAAAACGATCCGATAGAGATACTTCTCCGACCTCAGTCTTATGCATAAATAAAGGAAGTGTTGCAGCAATTTTTGTGACCGAAGCAACATCGTAGATAGAATTCCATCGAACAGGCTGTTGCTGTTGATAGGTGTGAAAACCGAAATTGCGTTCGTAAATCACCTTTGCGTTGCGCGCCACCACGAGCTGCCCACCAGGACTCATTCCTTCGGCAACTATCGTATCCAGTAAAGCATCAACGCGTTTGAGCTGTTCAGAAGATAAACCTTCCCTCTCAGGAACCTTTGAATAACTCAATAACGGTAGGTCGCCCAAGCGGATCGACTCAAGTGATTCTCCATTTTTCAAAATCTCAACAGGAAGAGTACCTATGCTCGGCAACGCACCAAAGACTACCTGTGCCGCAGACCTCTGAGCCTCTTCTCTATTTTGATAGGCGACTACCAATGCATCAGGAGCTTGCTCCCATTGCGTGTCTAGCAACGTATAGGGAGTGCCAAAATGAACTAAAACTACAGGAGTATTCTGGGCGGATAACTCATAAATCGTATTCCATAGCTCAGGACTGAGCTTACTGTTTTTCCAAGGCGTATCCGTATTACCAAAATGCCCTACAATGATCGCATCATAGGCAGAACCTTCAGCTAAGGTTTCTGCGTCCAAGGCAGTGACCTGCGCATACCTTTGAAGGGTTTCGAGAAAAACACCTGCTTTATTCGCCTGCTCACCTACACCTATAAATCCATAGTTGCGGCTTGTTGATAAGGGCAAGAGTTTATTTTCGTTTTGAACAGTAGTAATGGCGGCCTCGTAGAGTTCTTCACTCAACATGCGATCTTCTAAGGCGTTCAAATCGTCCAATAAACCAGCTTCATTTAAGGGCTCAAATTCATGCAGCCCCACTAAGTATTTAGCCTTGAGAATTTTCTTGACAGAATGCGCTAACCTCGCTTCACTGAGACTTCCACTCTCGTAGGCCTCTTTTAACACGCCTATAGAAGCCGCAACATCTTCTGGATACAATAGAATATCTGCTCCTGCCCTAAAGGCCTCCAATGCAACATGATTTGGGTCAACATATTTGCTCACTCCCTTCATATTGAGCGCATCGGTGATAACAAGACCTTTATAGCCGAGGGTTTTTTGAAGAAGTCCTGTGGTCACCTTTGGAGAAAGTGATGCGGGGGTCTGAAGATCACCAGTGATAGACTCTAAGGCAATATGAGCGACCATAACCGAAGCTATACCCTCGTTTATAAGTGCCTTAAAAGGAACCAACTCCTCATTTTGTAAACGTTTATAGTCTGCTTCAATGACAGGTAAGTTTACATGAGAATCCGTAGCCGTATCTCCGTGTCCCGGAAAATGTTTTGCTGAACCCAATACTCCTTGACTTTGCAAGCCTTTAGCCAATGCTACCGACAATCGCCCAACACGATCCGAATCACTTCCGAAAGAGCGGTTGCCAATAATAGGGTTTCTTGGGTCGGTATTAATATCTGCCACCGGGGCATAATTCATATGCACCCCAATACGTTTAGAATGAGCCCCTAGGCGCTCTCCTACTCTATAAATAAGCTGCTCGTCTTCTACGGCACCCAAAGTCATGTTGTATGGAAATGAAAAGGCATCCTTGAGACGCATTGATAGCCCCCATTCTGCATCCATGGTAATCATCAATTTGGTGCTTGATAGGGCTTGGTAATGATTCGTGAGTTGAAGCTGTGTAAGCGGGTCACCCACTGAAAACAAAAGACCTCCGATGGCGTAATCTTCGATCATCGCACTAATCTTTTCTTTTTCAGTTGGACTTCCTTTTGAGTCAGTGAAAACAAATATTAATTGGCCTATACGCTCCTCTAAACTTAGAGACTCGTAAGTAGCATTCACCCACTCTGATTGGGCCTTGGCGTCCGCCGCCTGAAGGGGATCTTGGCGTTTTTGTTGAGCAACCGTGATACCCGATACGAGTATCGCCAAGCTGATTAGAATAGTTCTCATATTAAAAATAGCGCTGATGCCAGCTCTCTTTAGCAGGTACCTCCCAATGGGAATCCATTTCTGATTTTGTCGTAATCAAATTATTAAAAACAATGGTTTCTGGGCTTACCGATTTACTCTTTACAAGGGCTTTGAAATCTTTGAGATCCTTGTACACTAGGTACTCCCCTTGTTTAAAGGTGACGTTCATCTTATCTAAGAGCACCTTTGAAAATTCGTGCTCCAATTCTTGAATAAACCGCACCGAACTGTCAATTGAACAACCAGAAACCTGATTAAATGCCGTGTCTACAGCAAGTACCACAAACCTTCTGTAAGGAAGTAGAAATGAGGCTTTCAATGCTTTGTTGTGCACGGTCCACTGATTAATAAAATCTTTCAATCGCTGTTCTACGCTTTCCATATCCTCCTCCTTAAAAGGAGTGTCTGACGGATAGATCCAGATTCGGGCATCTTCTGCCAACTCTTCAAAGGGTACGTACATAACTTTAGAGGTCTTTTGCTTCAGCAATTAATTGAGCAACGTCCTTAACAACTGAAGAGCCATTCTGCTGGGTTATACCGTCATTCATCATCGTATTACAAAACGGACATGCTGCTGCTACAATATCTGCTTTGGTCTCAAGTGCTTCGGCAGAGCGCTCGATATTAATGTCTTTGTTGCCTTTTTCAGGTTCTTTAAACATCTGCGCACCGCCAGCTCCACAGCAAAGCGCATCGCGTTTACAACGCTTCATTTCAACCAATTCGGCGTCTAGCTTTGCGATTAAGGCTCTAGGAGCCTCATATATTTCATTCGCTCTACCCAGATAGCACGGATCATGATAGGTGATACGCTTGCCCTTAAAAGTTCCACCCGTAATACTCAAACGCCCATTTTCTATAAGCTTTTTGAGAAATTGAGTGTGGTGTAACACTTCGTAATTTCCACCAAGCGATGGATACTCGTTTTTTAAGGTATTGAAACAATGCGGACAGGTCGTTACAATGGTTTTAACCTCGTAGGCGTTAAGCACCTCAATATTTGCCATAGCTTGCATCTGAAACAAAAACTCGTTACCAGATCGCTTCGCGGGGTCTCCAGTACACGATTCTTCCTTTCCCAAAACAGCAAAAGACACCTTGGCATTGTGCAGTAGTTTAGCGAAAGCCTTTGTTACCTTTTTTGCCCTGTCGTCAAAACTTCCGGCACAGCCTACCCAGAAAAGCACCTCTGGGGTTTGACCCTCGGCAAGGAATTCTGCCATTGTTTTTATTCTTAACTCATCCATAGCTCACAGTTTAATCTGACACCCAATTCATTCGGTCTTGAGCATTAAAGGCCCATGGAGCACCGTTGTTCTCAATGTTGGTCATCATCGCATTCAAATCGCTTGGTGCAGTTGACTCTTCCATCACTATGTATTGTCTCATTTTCATAATGATAGACAAAGGATCAATACCTATAGGACAAGCCTCTACACACGCATTGCAACTCGTGCAGGCCCAAAGCTCTTCTCTCGTTATATAGTGGTCTAACAATGTATTTTCAGCGACTCCTTCTACCCCTTTGGATACACTGATCTCTGTGGCGCGATCTCTAGTATCCATCATGATTTTTCGAGGTGATAATAGCTTTCCGGTTTGGTTGGCTGGACATGCTGCTGTACAACGTCCGCATTCGGTGCAGCTATAGGCATTCATCAATTGTACCCAGGTTAAGTCAGCAACATCTTTTGCTCCAAACCGCTCAATCTCTTGATTAGGGTCTGCGGCCTCCATAGCAAGCATAGCTTTTACTTCTCGAGTGACAGTGGCATTATTCTCGAATTTTCCTTTTGGCTCTAAAGAGGCGTAAAATGTATTCGGAAAAGCCAATAAAATATGAAGGTGTTTTGAATAATAGAGGTAATTCAAAAATCCAAGTATACCCACAATATGAGCCCACCACATGGCTCTTTCAAAGGCGATGACATTGGCATCCGACCAGCTTTCAAAAATAGGAGCTATCCATCCACTAATCGGAAAAGAACCCGCTGGGCTGTAATGAGTAACACCTCGAAGTTGAAGTGCATAATCCGCAGCATTCATCCCGAGAAATAAGAACATCAATATTAGTTCTATGATTAAAATCAGGTTTGCGTCAAGTTTTGGCCACCCCTTAAGTTCAGCACTCATAAATCTTTTGATGTGCATGAGGTTACGTCGTATCCAAAAAACAACCACCGACACAATCACAGCGAAAGCAAAGAGCTCGAACAACGCTATAGCTAGATCGTAAACACCCCCTAAAAACGAAAGTGCTCGATGCGTGCCAAAAACACCATCGATTACAATCTCTATGAGCTCTATGTTTATAATGAGAAATCCTAAGTAAACCACCAAGTGCAATACTCCCACCAGCAGATTACGCTGCATCTTCTGTTGGCCAAAAGCCAGTCGCATCATCGCTACTACTCTCTCCTTTTTGCGGTCAATTGAACCCACAGGCCTTCCTTGGCGGATACTATGGATCAACCGTTTTACATTGAAAGCGAAGAAGCCTATTCCCAAAAGTAGAAGGATAGAGAAGAGTGCTTGTTGAAGTCCCATGAGATTTATTGGTTTTTAGCGTCAGCGGGATCTTCGGTCGGTAGGGTATACGCTTTCTGCTTTTTTCCAAAAACAGAAACCGACAAATAACGCTTTGGATTCAGTCTCATGTCTTGTAACAATAAATCCAGTTGCTCGAGATTAGAGACTAAACTTGAATACAAGTCTTGATCTGTAGTCAATTGACCCAAAGTCCCCTCTCCTGAATTTAAGCCATCTAGAAAGGATTCTAAGGCAGATAGTGAAGCATTAAGCCGCGCAATCGATGTGCTTAGAGCCTCAGCCTCCATTCCGCTAGTGGCCTGAGCTAGATTTTTGGAGAGCTTTGCAGTACTCTGCAATGTAGTATCTATCGCCGCTGCGTTTTCTTTTAAAATATCACGAAACGAAGCCGTTGCAGCATTCAATGCAACAGAGGTTTCACTCAATTGCCCCAGGGTCGTCCGCAAGTTACGCTGAGTTTCTTCATCCAAAACTTCATTAAGTCCTCTGACCAAGATTTCTGTCTCGATGAGTGCCTGACTCACCTTTTGCTCTAAAGGATCTAGAATTTTCTCTACTTTATTCATCATTCCTACATCAACAGCAGCTGGCAAAGTATCTCCGGATTGAACGGGTCTTGCGTCATCATTGGCCACTACAATCTGAAGCCCCTTTCCTCCTAAAACCGAAGTGTCATAGAGCTGGGCTGTAGAATTCTTAGAAAAAGCATAGTCTGTCAAGAGGGTAAAACTGACTAACAATTGACCAGAGGGTAAAAAATCAATGGCGTCAACCGTCCCTACAGCATAACCATTTAGACTGACCGTTGTGCCAGTTTGAAGCCCTCCTACGTTTTCATATATGGCATATAAGGTCTTTGAAGAACCAAAGATTGAAGTTGACTTCAAATAACTGAATCCCATAATTAGGGCGAAAACACCGGCCAAAACCACAATGCCGGCTTTTAATTCATTAGAAAGCGTCAGGGTAAATTTCTTGTTCATAAGCTACGATTAGCGCATTTTCTTTACTACAAAAGCGTCCTTGAAACCTTTTTGAACAGCTCTTAATCTAAGATCATTCGCAGAAGCTTGAGAGGTTGCCTCTCCGTAAAAATAACGCTTTAAACCATCTTTCTCTTCATACCATACGGGATTTAAACCTTTAAAAACAGAGGCTGTACTCGAGTGTGTCTTGTCTGTCGCGAATAGCTGAACGCTAAAGACTTCTTTTCCGGGAGCGGGACCAATCATCAAAGAGTTTAAGGCAAATTCGTCTCTATATTTAACGATGGCATTAGCCATGGCTTGTGCAATACTTTCTTGTCCCTTTTCTGAATTCAAAAACGCACCTTCATTGGCATTGGACAAAAAACCTGTTTCTACCAATATTGAAGGCATGATGGTCTCATACAAGACCACAAATCCCGCTTGCTTAACCAATCGATCTCTGCGCTTTGCGGTAGTTACCATCTCTTGCTGAACATAGGCTGCGAGCTTTATGCTTTGATCAAGATTTTCTTCTTGAATCGCACTTAAACCAATGACATTTGTGAGTCCCTGATAATTGGATTGGTAATTGTCTTCTTGGTACATAGCAGCATTCTCTCGCTGAGCAACGGCTAAATTTTTATCGGCACGATGCAAACCTAAAACAAAGGTCCCTGCACCATAGGCTGAGGAGGTGTGCGCATCACAGTGAATAGAAACGAAGACATCTGCTCCAACACGATTCGCCATGGGGCCTCTAGCATATAGATTAACCGAACGATCGTCCTTTCGTGAATAGTGCACGGCAATACCTTCTTCTTTGGCTAGTAGTTTACCGAGTTTAAGCGCTATGGCTAGTGTAATCTTTTTTTCCACATAGCCATTGTGCATATTACCTGGGTCTTTTCCGCCATGACCAGGATCAATAAATACCGTGAAATTCTGTTCTGTCTGTGCCTCGAGCGTCGAAACAGAAAGCAAACAGAGGTAAAAAACAGTTTTTAGGAAAGTCTTTATCACGTGTTAACGGGAGTAATCGATGTATTGTAAAATTAAGCAATCACAAAGAGTTACCACAAATATTGCGTAAGTTTGACCCAGGTTTAAACGCTTTAAACTCAGTAAAACCAAGGCTTTCGTATTGGAGTTCAGGCAAATTTACTTTGTGCTCTTATTGGGGTGCTTGCTTCAGCCCAGCGTAATATTCGGTCAACAAGACCCTATTACCGTGTCCACCAAGACTAAAGGGCTGTATACAGAACTTCCAAAGGGTGTTGAACTTCCGCAGGTTTCAGCCGAAAAGAAGCAACTTCTCGATTCCCTTGTAGCCACCAAGAAGAAAAAGACCGACGTCGCTATCTCTTCAAAGCTTGAGAGTCTTATTAAGTACAGTGCCAAAGACTCGGTCACGATCAGTCAAACTCAGAAGAAGATTTACCTCTCTAATGAAGCTTCGATTGATTATACTGATACCAAACTCACTGCAGGTGTCATTGCTATTGATTATCTCAAGAATGAAATTTTAGCAGGGCGCTATGTCGATTCTAAAGGAGAAAAGAGTCAAACCCCTGAATTCACACAAGGACAAAACGAGGTTATCCCCGACTCTATTCGCTACAACATCACCTCTCAAAAGGCACTGATTTTCAATTCTCGCACTGAACAAGGTGCTGGCATTGGGGGTATGGGTGGAGGAGAAACCATGAAGGTGGTTACCGAAAAAACGAAGAAAGAAAACGATTCGGTCTTCTATTTCAGTCAAGGAAAATTGACTACCGCCTTAGACTCCATCGACCCTGATTACTACATTAAGGTGAGAAAGGCCAAATTCATTCCTGGAAAGAGAATCATCGCAGGTTTTTCGAATATGTATTTGGTTGATGTGCCTACCCCTATTGCGCTTCCGTTTGCCATATTCCCGCTAACTAGCGGAAGATCGGGCGGACTCATCTTTCCGACCATCACGAATGATCCGCAACGTGGTTACTCTGTTCAAAATGGCGGATACTATTTTCCGATTAGCGACTATGTCGACCTTAACCTAACAGGAGATTATTTCACCAATGGTAGCTACGGATTTCGAGCACAGTCGGTATACACCAAGCGCTATAAGTTTAGAGGTAATGTAAACCTCAGGTTTGAGAATCTCATTACCTCTCAAAAGGGATTTGCTGATTACAGTCGTAATAGCATTTTTAACCTTCAGATTTCTCACTCTCAAGATCCCAAGGCTAGCCCGAATTCACGTTTTGCTGCTTCGGTCAATATCGGGAGTAGCAAGTATTTCAGGAACTCGGCAAATCAGCAAAACCTGGCGTTGACTCAAAACAACAACCTCTCTTCTTCGATCACGTATTCAAAGACGTTTCCGGCTTATCCTTCGGTCAACCTAAACCTAAGTGCCACACACAACCAGAATACGAATACCGAAGAGATCAACCTCACCTTGCCTACTGCTCAAGTGAACATGGAACGTATCTTTCCGTTTGCCAAGCGTGAAGGCATCAAAAAGGGGCTGATTCAAAATATCAACCTTCAATACACCTCAAGATTTGAAAACCGGATAAGAACGACCGATTCACTTTTCTTAACCTCAAAGATGTTTGACGACGCTAAGGTCGGAGCGCGCCACACAATACCTTTAAGTACCAACTTCAAACTCGCTAAGTTTTTAAGCGTCTCTATGGGCGCAAACTATGAAGACCTATGGACTTTTGAGACCTTCACTCGCGGGCAAGATCCAAATTCTGATGTGAGTCGTGAAATTATTTTAGACACGGTTAGAGGTTTCGATCGCTTCAATCGCTATGGGGTTTCTAGCTCTATAGGAACAACGGTATACGGTACCTACACCTTTAAAGAAGGCAAGAAATTACAAGCGATTCGACATGTTGCCAGACCCTCTGTAGGATGGAGCTATGGTCCCTCTTTCGAACGCTATTACGATACCTATACGAACCTAGACGGACAAGAAGTAAGTTATTCGCGATTTGAAGGGACACTCAATGGATCTCCTAGTCTCGGCAAATCGAACAGCCTTTCGTTCGGGCTTCAAAACACATTAGAAGCTAAAATGGCTCCAAAAGATTCAACTAAGACTGAACCTAGAAAAATCCCTATTCTAAGTAATCTTAATTTCTCTAGTGCCTACAATCTTGAAGCCGACTCCTTAAGACTTAGCCCCGTTAGTTTCAATGCAGCTACCGCACTTTTCAATCAAGAAATGCGCGTCAACATGAGCGGAACTTTAGACCCTTATGTCACTACGGCTGATGGTACGCGCATCAATACATTTCATATTGCGCAAAGCGGTAAACTCGCTAAACTCACCAGAGCTAGTTTGAATTTCAGTTACGCCCTTTCGAACGAAACCTTTAAGCCTAGAAATGAAGAAGCTCAACAAGGTTCGCAACGCTCTGATTCTCAAGGTTATGATAACGATTACAGAGCGCAATCTGGGGGGGCTGATAACGACCTATTTGGCTTTGGTTTGACGGATAATTTCCCGGGAGAAGAACGTAATGGCGGCAATCAAGAAGAACGCGAAGAAGATCCTGAAAGCAACACCTTTTATGTGAACCGTATTCCGTGGAGCCTTAATCTGCAATTCAACAGCAGTTATTCAAACCTTCAGGACGAAAGAGAAATTACGAGCGCCTCTCTTATGTTTTCAGGAAATATTGATCTTACCCCGGCCTGGAAGTTACGCGTATCTTCTGGTTACGATTTTAAGAATCAAGGGTTCAACCTTACTCAGATTGGTTTTAAACGCGACCTTAAAAGTTTTGACTTAAGATTTAATTGGGTGCCCTTTGGCCAAAATGCACGCTGGGATTTCTTTATCGGGATCAAGAGTGCCATGCTGTCTGACTTGAAATGGGAAAGCCGCAGTCAGCGTAACTTTAATCGTTAACTCTACGTAGCTATGTCTAAACAAGCCGTATTTACAGAAAAGGCGCCGGCAGCCATCGGCCCCTACAATCAAGCTATCCTTCATCAGAATACCCTGTTTGTTTCGGGTCAAATTCCTATTGATCCTTCATCAGGAAAACTTATAGAAGGAGATCGTGTAAAAGAAACGCGTCAATGCCTTGAAAATATAAAGCACATTCTTACTGAGGCCGGATTCGGTATTGACCAGATCGTTAAGAGCAGCATTTTTTTAACCAGTATGGATGATTTCGCTACCGTCAATGAGGTGTACGGATCCTTCTTTGAAGGATGTACGGCACCTGCTAGAGAAACAGTTGCAGTTGCTGCCTTACCCAAAGGGGCTCATGTCGAGATCAGTGTAATTGCAATGCGCTAACCAGGGCGCAGTACAGACTAAATCATGCTCTTGTGAAATTCCACTAGACCTTCAATAGGACGTCGCTGCACATTTCCCATAACCAAGTCATTGTTATGCAACACTTGTTGCAACTCGTCCTTTAAGAAATAAGCAATGCTTCCGACGAAATGACATGGAACCTTAGTGGCTAATTCAAACTGCATAATGTAATTGTTTACAAATTGCTGTAAACCTTTCATTATAACACCCTTGCAGTAGCTATGCTCTTTATTTTCAATTAAAAAACGTGCAAACGTGGCCAAATAGGTATTGGGGTTTGGTTGTTTGTATAAATGTTCTTTAATGGTATCGGCCTCTAAATCGTATTCTTTGGAGAAGCGCAAGGCTAAATCTTGTGGAATCTTATGGAAATACAAGTCTCTCAATAATTTTCTACCAAAATAATTCCCGCTCGCATCATCCATTAAGATGTAGCCCAATGAAACGACTTTTTGAAAGGGCTGATGTCCGTCGTAATACGAACAATTAGACCCCGTACCTAAAATACAGACAATACCCTGCTTGCCAATCTGGGTGGTGGCATAAATTGCCGCATAAGTATCTTCTTTCACATCAACCTTCGCTTTCGGAAAAAAGGCTTTAAATATCTCTGAAAGAAAGCGTTTCATGCGATCGGTACCGCAACCAGCTCCGTAGAAATAGAGTTGCGTAACCTTTTGACGGTGCTTCGAAATTTCAAAGTTGTTTGCAAGACGATCTTCAATCACTTCTCGGGTGAGCACTTCTGGAGAAAGCCCAAGCGTCTGCGTGGCAAAAAATTCACTGCCATCAGGATTTAGGGCGATCCAATCTGATTTAGTCGCCCCACTATCTACGATGAGAATCATTTCAGTCGAAAAATTAGATCGAAGCTACGTGAAGCGCTAAATCGATCAATTTGTTCGAATATCCTGCTTCGTTATCGTACCAAGAAACTACCTTAAAGAAAGAAGGGTTTAATTCGATACCTGCTCCGGCATCAAAAATAGAGGTACGTGCATCACCGATAAAGTCCTGTGAAACCACTGCATCTTCAGTGTATCCTAGAATTCCCTTTAACTCGCCTTCAGAAGCAGCCTTCATCGCATTTTTGATCCCTTCGTAAGACGTGTCTTTTTGAAGTTTTACGGTTAAGTCTACCACAGAAACATCGGCATTAGGCACTCTGAAAGCCATACCTGTAATCTTTCCTTGAAGTGAAGGTATCACCTTGGTTACGGCTTTAGCAGCCCCTGTTGATGCAGGGATGATATTCAATAAAGCTGAGCGTCCGCCACGATAGTCTTTTCGTGAAGGTCCATCAACGGTCATTTGTGTAGCTGTAGTAGCATGAACGGTAGTCATCAAGGCTTCTTCAATTCCGAAAGCATCGTGCAATACCTTAGCGATAGGTGCTAGACAGTTCGTAGTACACGACGCGTTACTTACGATAGTATCTGCTGCAGTAACGTCCTTATGGTTAACTCCCATAACAAACATTGGAGCATCCGCTGAAGGCGCAGAAATCACCACTTTTTTAGCCCCTCCTTCGATGTGTGACTGAGCCATATCTTTTGTGGTAAAAATCCCCGTACACTCTGCAACGATAGTAGCGCCTACTTCATCCCATTTTAGGGTTTTAGGATCCTTTTCAGCCGTGATACGCACCGGATTACCGTTTACAACAAGCGTCTCTCCTTGAATCTCAACGGTACCGTCGAAGTTTCCATGAACAGAGTCGTATTTTAATAAATAGGCTAAATGATCAATATCCAATAGGTCGTTGATCGCTACTACCTGAACGTCATTGCGTTTAGCAGCTGCTCTGAAGACCATTCTACCGATTCTTCCAAATCCATTTATTCCAATCTTAACCGTTTGCATAATTTCTATAATTGATTAGTGATTAAATACTCATGATATCCGATACTCGGATTAATTCTTCATCTATTTCGCTAAGCCCACTGATGGCCTTCTCGATCGGTGTCAGAATCATTTTATTAGACTCTACCCCTACCATGAAGTTAGACTGACCTTCGAGCAAAGACTCTACAGCTTTAACTCCCATGCGGCTCGCGAGTACGCGGTCAAAGCACGTCGGGCTACCTCCACGCTGCATGTGCCCTAGAACAGAGACCCTAACATCGTAAATCGGAAGGTGTGATTCAACGTATTCTTTTAGTTCGAAAACGTTTTTACCCGTTTTATCGCCCTCAGCAACAACGACAATACTAGAAGATTTCCCTGAAGCTTTGCTGCGCTTCAATGAATCTAAAAGTCGCTCTAAGCCTAAGTTTTGTTCAGGAATTAGGATTTCTTCTGCACCAGCCCCTACGCCGCTATTTAAAGCGACTAGGCCCACATCACGTCCCATTACCTCAACAAAGAAAAGGCGGTTATGCGAACTGGCTGTATCACGAATTTTATCAATAGCCTCTACCACCGTGTTAATCGCGGTGTCAAAGCCGATGGTGTAATCCGTTCCTAAAATATCATTGTCAATGGTGCCAGGAATCCCCATGATAGGCATTCCGAATTCTTGATTCAATTTTAACGCACCTGTAAGCGATCCGTTACCCCCGATCACCACTAGGGCATCAATACCAGCTTTCTTAGCCTGCTCGAATGCGGTGGCTCTTCCTTCTTTTTCTCTGAACTGCTCGCAGCGTGCTGATTTAAGAATGGTACCCCCCTTATTGATGATGTTGTTTACACTTCTCGCGGTAAAGTCTTCAAAATCACCTTCGATAAGACCTTGATACCCTCTGTAAACGGCTGTACATTCTAATCCATGGAACATACTAGTTCTCACTACAGAGCGAATTGCGGCGTTCATTCCTGGAGAATCTCCACCTGAAGTGAGTACTCCGATTCGTTTGATTGATTGATTCATAAGCTTAACGCGCCAAATCTAAGAAATAGTGTTTATTCTTCAGTAGTGTTTGTGGATTTTAATACCCTTCTTATCAAATCTTTAAAATTATCAAAGTCCACCTGATAACTCAGGCCAATACCCTGAGTGTATCCAGGCATGCTTGCTAAAAATTGACTCAACGTATTTTCTCGATTAAAAATCTTTGCACTCAGCGTACCTTGTTCGTTCAAAATAAGTTGCAACTCAACATCACCTGCCACAACAGTCTCGGTCACTCGCCCTACTGGCACACCTAATTTGCCGTTAAACATCAAGCGATTTCCTAATTGAGTACTCAACGTAACACCAATACGATCCTCAATGGCTACGTTTGCGTTTGGATTTCTATATCCCTGCTCGTATGACAACCCTAGATCTAAGACTTCTGAAGCCCCTAAGACCTCTTCTAGCAATCCAGAAGCCGATTGAAGCAGGTTTCCGGTCAACGCTTGCTGAGAAAGTCCCATCTGCTCATTTACAAAATTGCCCTGAGCCAAGAGAAAAAACACATTTCTTTCTAATGTAGAACGATCTTGTAGGCGGTATTCTATCTCGCTTCTTACCACCGAATTGAGCGTCGGAAAGCGCAGCGAAAAATCAATTGCCGGATTGAGTAGTTTTCCTCCCAACTGAATCAGTACATCGGTTTGGACTGGCCTTGGAAAGGAACTAGAATCTAAAAGCGGCGCCGGATTGGCGCTCAGACTATATACGGCTTCTAGATTAATGTCGGCATCATAAGGATCTCCGTTCCAGACAAGATTACCACCAGAAGCCAGGCTAAACCCTTTATCGATTATACCCCCAAAGCGATAATCATAGGTTCCAGACGTGAGAGCGTATTCACCAAAAATATTGAATTCGTCTCCTGGGGCTACCTGAAGGCGAAAAAGTCCGGTACCATTACCCCTTAATCTTGATCCGGATTCAGGATCGACAATCACTTCAACCATTGCTTCTGGAGTAACTACCAGATTAAAATCTAAACGGATCCCCTTTTGTGTCTCTATGGGGGCGAAAGATCGATCTTCTTCTGTTACAGGTTCACTATTGACAAAACGAACCAAATCGTCACTAAAATCTACCGTGTCTGAATTCAAAGGAATAATCAAGCTACTCCCCTTCTTCGTTTCGGCATCTACCTGTATCGCAGTTAAGGCAGGAGTACCCTTAATACTACCTGTTCCTGAAACAAAACCGGTCCCATAATAGAGCGCGTCCTCTGAGGCTTCGGTTTTCAAGACCAAAGCAGACTCACTCAGCGTTGAAACACCAAGGTCAAATTGAAAATCCTTCAATCCTGAATGCTGAATAAACCCATCTATTTCAATCTCTGTTTGAAAAGAGGTGTCTTTTAGTCGAAAGTGGTCAAAATAAAAATCGTTTCGGTTCAGTCGAATAGTAGGTTGACCGACCACATCAAAATCTACCCCTAAATACGGAAATCTCAATCCCGATGAATCAAGAACGAGTTCTCCCAAGAGTTCAGGTGAATCAAGCGTATTCGTTAAGCTCACAACACCAGATGCCGTACCTCTCAAATCAGAAAACGTGGTCGTTCCGAGTGCCGAAAAAGGTGAAATGTCAAAACGAGAGAAGCGTGCATCTGCATCTAAGGTAAAGAGGCCGTTATCCGTTTGATTGAGTATTCCAGATAATTCTAAAGTAGGAGTCCCAGTGTTCAAGATGTCCGCTTGAAGGGTAAACACATCGGCATTACTGCTTCCATAAACCACTCCATTAAAGAACCCAACAAATTTCGAATTCACCACCAAATCCTCAATACTCAAGTTAAAACGCGGATCGTATCTACCATTCTGTCGTTTGAATTGTAAAAAACCTGTAGAACCGCCCTTTAGCTCTAAGTTCTTGATTTCAGGGGTAATGGTTTCTAATGGCGCATTTTCGAGTTCAAGGCTAATCGTGTAATTCTCATTGTCTTGATACGCCCCTTGCAACGATAAGTAGCCGTTGTTCACCGTCCTTAGATCTAACCGATTAAAGGTGACGCTTTTGTCAGCAATGTCGAGGTCTATTTCTGAAGACCTATCAATACCCCATTCGTATTGTTTTAAGGTAAACCGCGAAGGCTCGATGTATAACTTGATATGATCATCAGAGGGTCGATTCCAGCTAAAGTTAAGGGCAAATCGATCAGGGGTATCACCCGCTGTTGAGGCCATTAATGATAAGCTTGAAGTTCCAATGTCAGTGCGTATGGATGAGAGATCAAAAAACGGAGAATTTAAAGATTCTACTTCGACAACAAAGTCTCCTGAGTCATCTGTATACCCGTGCAACTCCTTCATGTCGAAAGCATCGTATTGAAAGCGCGAAAGACGAACATCCGATTTGAAACGTCCATCATTATAGCGTACGTATCCTGTAATCTCAGGTAAAACTGTTGAGCCTTCTATAAGCTCTACCCATCGCGAACCCGTTTGAATATCTGCATCTAGTTCAAAGTCTTCAGGTAAACGAATCTCCCTTAAGGCCTTTTGCCAGTCAAATAGGTGGTAGTTTCCTGAAACCACTAGATTGACGAAATCTTCAGAGACCACCCTGAAAAGGTGGTCTGTTTCTTCGTCAACCGTCAAACTCATTTGTACTCCTCCTACTTGAATCACCTCTTGGTCTGGAGGGTAAAACCGCAAACCATCAAGTGTTATGTTTCCTTGAAGATCACTCCACGAACTCCCCCAAACAGAGAAGTCTGCCCCAGTGCTCAATACCGTTGCTGTACTTGGCGATTCAGACAAAAGCGCATCGAATCTTCTAAAATCAGCTACCCCCTCAATGGATAACGAAGTATTCAGACGTTCTAGTGTGAAGTTCGTCGTGAAATTCTGTCCTTTTACCGTACTTTTTAACTCGACATCAAATTGGTTAGAATTGAATACAATAGAATAGTCAACATCTTTCAACCGTTGATCATTGGGCCAAAGAAGCGATTTAAGTGAGCCATTAAGCACAAAAGGTTTTGAGATCTTCCGTTGGGCTTCAAATGTGGTCGTGAGTAACGATGTAGTTTCTGGTAAGACCCAATCAAGAGGTACGCTTGAGAGCGCTCCTGTTAAGGTTTCTTCTTTAGTATTTCGTTCATAAGCAATGTCCAATTGAGCCTCTGAAACCTCAAAAGAGCCTTCTAAAAAGAATCCTTGCACTCCTTTTTCAAGGTTTAACCCCCCTCTCCACGGGACGGTAGCGGCCATGTTGAAACGTTGGGCTTCCGCTATTTTCAAAATCGACCTATACCCTTTAATGTCTTTCCAGTAAGCCGATATTTCTGATAAATTCAATCGATAAGAAGGATCAGGTGCATTGAAGTCGAACGACGCGTCTAAAACTGAGCTACTCTCACCCCATTGCAGTGTCAGATTATGAGCTTCAAGGCGACCGTCTTGAAGGTTTAGTCCTCCACTCCAATAAACAGAAGGAACATCAGTCACATTTAGGCCAAGGGTGCCTAATCGCTTCCCCGTAATAAAAGCATCTTCGACCTTAAAATTCCATATCCTTGAATTGAAGTCGTAGGAGATTGTATCGAGTTCAACCGCTTCATCTTGAGCGCGTAGCGTAATGTGAGAACCTATCATTACATCTACATGGGTTTCAATTTCACCCTCGAGGTTAAATTCGGGCTCTACAAGCGAATGGTTCTTTTCATAATTGCCCGCCAATTCGAAATCACCCGCAACCTGTTTTGAACCCAAACGAAAGTCTTGAATATCAATTTTTTTAAAATTCAAGACGTGTAACGCATCGGTTGAATCATCGGTATATTTTATTTTTAAAGCTCCAGCTTGAATCCGATCCGCGCCAAAAGCACCCCCCGAACCTTGAGGTAATCCATTCAAATACATCTGTAGGTTAGACAACGAATCTCCCTGATGTGTCTTAATAGTCACCTGTGTTTCACCAAGTCTATATTGACTTTGTGAAGCTAAGGTGTATAAAGCCTTCAACGATCGAACACGACTACTTAGAGATCGAATATAAACTAAGGTGTCGCCTTTATGATCCGGAATCAATACATGCTGTAAAGTAGCGTTTAACGCCAATGGATTTACGCGTACAGCATCAACTGAAAGTTGGATTCCATATTGTGTAGTGAGTTGAGTAATAAAGCGCTGCGCTAAATAATTCTGAACTCTAGGGGTTGATGCAACTAAAGTGATTAAAAAAAGTCCCACAAGAAGGCCAAGCACTATGCGAAGTCCTAGAAAGAGTCTTTTTCTCATTGTTTAATTGCCGTTATCTTTGCATCTATGAGCACCGTAGATCACCCTCTAATATTGGCCATTGAGTCGTCATGTGACGATACTTCTGCAGCCGTTTTAAGAGGCACTCAAGTGCTATCCAATTGTGTCGCCACCCAACAGATGCATTCGCTTTATGGAGGTGTGGTCCCAGAATTAGCATCTCGGGCTCATCAGCAACATATTGTCGCCGTCGTACATGAAGCCCTGAACAAGGCAAATATCGCGAAAAATGACCTCTCGGCAATCGCATTTACAAAAGGTCCAGGACTTTTAGGATCCCTCTTAGTTGGAGTCTCATTTGCGAAATCTCTATCCCAAGCCTTGGCCATTCCGTTAATCGAGGTGAATCATATGCAGGGACATATTTTAGCACATTTTATCGCAGAAGCCCACCCCGAACCCCCTAAGTTTCCCTTTCTCGCTTTGACTATAAGCGGGGGGCATACTCAGATTGTACGGGTCAGTGCCCCAGATCAATTTGAACTTTTAGGTCAAACCCTAGACGATGCTGTCGGAGAATGCTTTGATAAATCCGCAAAAGTGCTTGGATTTGAATACCCAGGTGGTCCTCTCATCGACAAGCTTGCCGCCCTCGGCGACCCTAAGGCATTCTCTTTTAGTATCCCTAACGTCTCTGGTTTAGATTTCAGCTTTAGCGGACTCAAAACCCAATTCACAAGAGTGGTAACCCAAGAATTGAAGAAAGACTCTCATTTTGTTGAGAATTACAAAGCAGATTTGGCGGCCTCTCTGCAAAACACCATTACAGAAATCCTGGTTCAAAAAATAGAACTAGCTATTAAAAAAACAGGTATTAACCAGCTTGCCATTGGCGGAGGTGTGGCTGCCAATTCTGGTATCCGAAAAGCTCTGAATGCTTTAGCCCAAAGACAAAACCTGCAACTTTTTGTTCCAGAGCTCTCCTATTGCACCGATAATGCCGCAATGATTGGCATTTCAGGATACTTCAAATATAGAGCCGCTGACTTTACAGATTTGTCTGTGCAGGCTGAGGCACGTTATGCTGTACAGTCATGAGTCAACGTTTTTACGCACCCGATCTAAAAGTCGATCAATCCTCATACATTCTTGACCCTTTTGAAAGTAAACACCTTGTACGCGTTCTCCGAAAGAAAGAAGGTGACCGCATTGAATTGGGCAATGGCAATGGAGACCTCTTTGAGGCGGTGATCATTGATGCCAATAATAAGAGATGTGCATTAGCCATTCAAGGTCATTCGAAAGAACCTCAACCCGCTTTTCGCATACACCTTGCTTTAGCGCTGTTGAAGAGCAACGATCGATTTGAGTGGTGTCTCGAAAAGGCTACCGAACTTGGGGTAGCTTCGATTACACCGCTACTAGGCGACCATTGTGAGAAACATAAATTCAACCAAGAGCGCGCAGAGCGTACCCTACAAAGTGCCTTTAAGCAATCGCTAAACGCGTTTATCCCAGAGCTGCATCCCGTACTGTCCGTTTCAGACTATCTAGACGCTCATCACGAGGACACCGTTTTTATGGGGCATTGTTACGATAACATGCATAAGGAAGATTTGTTTTTCGCCGCAGCAAACCACAAAGATTATCACATCATGATAGGCCCCGAGGGAGATTTCAGCACAACCGAAGTTTCATTGGCTGCACATCATAAGGTTACATTTTTCTCTCTTGGAGAACAGCGATTACGCACTGAAACCGCCGCAATCGTCGCTATAAATCGTATTTTATGTGCGCAACTTTCTCAATAATCGATTTATGAGTGCCCAAGACCTTTCAAAAGCCATCGTAAAAAGTATCCTAACACTGGTTGGGATAGCGGCCCTTGCTTATGGAATTTACCTTGTTCGCGAGGTGATTGCCTACATCGTTATTGCGGCAGTATTAAGTCTTATAGGTAAGCCACTCGTCAAGCTGTTGACAGGGCGTTTAAAAGTTCCTAACACCATAGCTGTTGCGCTCACCTTAACTGCTCAGCTCGTTGTTTTCTTTGGCCTAATAGGCCTTCTTGTACCCGTTGTAATTGATCAAGGTGAACAACTCTCTCTGCTAAATGTTGAAGAATTGTCGAATCGTGCCTTCGATGCCATTGGACAACTTACAGATGCTGTGAAAGCCGAGATCCCTTTTTTAAGTGATCAATTAGACTTGGCCCCTCTTCAAACACGAATGCTAAATGCCGTAAATCTAGAATTCATTCCCAGTTTGATTGAACAGATCGGAGCGGCATTTGGGAGTTTTAGTATTGGATTGTTTTCTATCCTATTTCTCACCTTTTTCTTTTTAAAAGATCAACAACTCTTTAGAAAAGGCATCCTCACCCTCATTCCAGACGATAAAGAAGAGATGACCCTTGATTCTATCGATCGCATTGAAAAGTTGCTGAGCCGTTATTTTGTTGGGATTTTAATTCAATTAACTATTCTTTTGAGCGTATATGCAGTGGCGCTGGCCTTTGGAGGAATTGAGCATGCATTTACCATTGCCTTTTTGTGCGCTATTTTTAATATCATTCCGTATATCGGTCCACTCATTGGCGCGGCACTCATGCTACTTTTGACCTTAATCGGAGATTTAAATGTCGACTTTATGGCCGTCACGCTTCCAAAACTCTTTTTCGTTTTAGGAGGTGTTGTAGTAGGACAACTCATTGACAACTTTTTCTCGCAGCCATTTATCTATGCGAAAAGCGTTAGATCTCATCCGATAGAAATATTTCTGGTGATTTTATGTTCTGGACTGCTCTTTGGGGTGATAGGGCTCATCATAGCCGTGCCGCTATACACCAGCATAAAGGTTATTCTCAAAGTCTTTTACCGTGAAAACTATTGGGTTGAAAAGCTCACCAAAAACCTTTAGATGAATCCTCGTCTAGCCGCGGATGATGTCCAGGATTTTATTCAAAATGGATCTGCCATAGATCTCAATGCCTTATCCTTTCAACCTCCAGTATTTGAAGGGGTGCGTAACGCTGAGCTTATTGAGCAAATTCACTCTTTAACGAAAGCGAAGAAAAAATTGCCCGACTGGACGCTGCACAAAGGAATTCTATATCCCCCTAAAAGAGCAATCGAACAGTCGAGCTCTCAATATACCGCAGCCTACAAGGCATTCGTGTGTAATAAATTGCTAGCAGGCGCGCGTGAGGCTGCCATTGATCTGACGGCCGGATTTGGTGTCGATTCTTCTGCACTTAGCACGCTTTTCAACGCTTTCGTCTCGGTAGAATGCGACCCTCATCTCAATGCGCTTTTAAAGCACAATTTGAAATTACTCCAACGCGCTAATGTTAAAGTTGAGGCTTCTACCGCAGAAGAGTTTTTAGAGCACACTTCTGCAGTTGACTTTATCTATTTGGATCCCGATAGACGTGACCGAAGCGGTACCAGAAGGGTCGGATTCGAACACTACGCACCTAACCTTGTCGAACTCTATGAATCTTTAATTGCGAAAGCCCGGTTAGTTGCGATCAAAGTTTCTCCGATGATTGATTTGAGTTACGCCAAGAAGCATCTTCCTCACCTAGTACGCATCGATCTCGTTTCTCTTGAGGATGAGCTCAAAGAATTGCTTTTGTGGATAGACCCGTTAAAAGCATCTGAGGAGGTTGCATTGGTCCATGCCTTTCTCTATAAAAATCAAAAAGAAAAGCTGTTCACTAGCCTATTCGAAGGTACTCCAAATGTCTCTCGCCCATTGTTAGCACTTGACGAGGCACGGTACATCATCGACCTGCCTTCGGCCTTTGTCAAATCGCGCTACACTGAGAAACTCCTTGAAGATCATCCCAATCTTCACATGGGTTTTGCAAGTACACCCTCGCTTTTATTTTCAAAGGAACTTGTGACACATTTACCTATACGTATATTTCAAATTGAAGAAGTATTGCCTTATTCGAAACAAAACTTAAAGCGTTTTAGCGGGAAGGCCTTTAGCATACAGGTGAAAAATCAAAAGCAACGGCCAGAAGAGGTGCGTAAAAGGTATAAAATCAAAGAAAGTCCTGATCACTTCTTATTTC
>CAJXTX010000006.1 GCA_913060705.1 uncultured Bacteroidota bacterium
ATGAAAAGGTTCCTTTTGAAAAGGCGTTCGGAACCATTGTGACCGAGCGCGTGATTGACCTCATCATGCTGTTTTTGATTATAGGGATAAGCCTCTTGCTCCAAACTGGACTTATTCTAGAGTGGATCTCAGCCAACACCGCTACATTGATCTTCAGCGTGCTCTTTTTGATCGTTGCCATAGCCGGACTGATCTTTGTGGTACGCCTGTCTTCAAATGCAAAAAGTAAATGGGGGGTAAAGCTGCACGAGTTCTTCAAAGGCATTCAGGAGGGCCTCTCCTCTATCCTTCAGATGAAAAATAAAGAGTATTTTATTGCCCATACGCTCTTTATTTGGGCGTGTTATGTAGGGATGTTCGTTGTGATCAAATATACCGTCGCCGAGACGGCAACACTCGGACTATCTGAAATGCTTGTGGCTTTTATCGCCGGGTCTTTCGCCATGACTGCAACTAATGGCGGAGTCGGATTATACCCTATCGTAGTCCGCGCCTCCTTAGGACTTTTCGGAATCTCATACGCCTCAGGCGAGGCCTTCGGGTGGATCGTTTGGTCTTCACAGACCTTGATGATTGTAGTGTTCGGTGCAATCTCTTTTCTTAGTTTACCTTTATGGTATAAGGTAAAACGTCGATCATCACTCAATGGCTAAAACAAAAACGGCTTATTTCTGTCAAAACTGCGGTGCTCAATCCGCAAAATGGACCGGGCAATGCAGCTCTTGTAAGCAGTGGAATACGCTTCAAGAAGAGATTATTTCAAAGCCTGAAGCTTCAGGAATAAAGGCGGCCGCAAAACAAGGCCCGCACAAAGCCATTGCGCTCGATCAAATCTCATACGAACTAGAGGCCCGCATCGACACCAAGGACCAAGAGTTTAATCGCGTATTGGGATCGGGTTTGGTTCCTGGTTCTGTCATTCTTTTAGGCGGAGAACCCGGAATCGGAAAAAGTACCCTTCTCTTACAGATCGCCCTGAACATTGGACTAAAAGTTCTTTACGTATCGGGCGAAGAAAGCGAACGCCAGCTCAAGCTTAGAGCAGATCGTATTTCTGACCAACAAAACAATTGCTTCATTCTCACCGAAACGGTTACCGACCGCATTGGACAACAAATAGAACAACACGCGCCGAACCTCATTATTATCGATTCGATTCAGACGCTTCAGTCTCCCAAGATTGAATCGGCTGCCGGAACTGTATCTCAAATCAGAGAATGTACGGCTGAGCTCACCTATTATGCCAAGTCTACGGGTATCCCCCTGATTCTGGTCGGACACATCACCAAAGACGGACAACTCGCAGGGCCCAAGCTACTCGAACACATGGTAGATACGGTGCTTCAATTTGAAGGAGATCGCAATTACGTCTACCGGATTTTGCGCTCCCTTAAAAATCGTTTTGGAAGCACGGCAGAACTCGGCATCTACGAAATGCAAGGGTCTGGCTTGCGTGAAGTCAAGAACCCATCAGAGCTATTGCTTTCAAATTACAACGAGCCTTTGAGCGGAGTGTCTGTGGCGGCAAATCTTGAAGGGCAACGCCCTTTACTCATCGAGATTCAGGCCTTGGTGAGCTCTGCGGTATATGGAACTCCTCAACGCTCGGCAACTGGTTTCAATAGCAAACGCTTAAACATGTTGCTTGCTGTTCTTGAGAAAAAGGCCGGATTCAACCTCGCCTCTAAAGACGTGTTCTTAAATATCACCGGAGGGATTTCTGTCGATGATCCTGCCACCGATTTGGCGGTAGTCATGGCGGTCCTTTCGAGCAATGCAGATCTGCCCTTGCCCAAAGGTGTGTGTTTTGCTGCAGAGGTCGGTCTTGCAGGAGAGATACGCCCTGTTCAGCGGATCGATCAACGCATAAGTGAAGCCGAAAAACTTGGGTTCAAAGCCATCTTCATTGCCTCAACAGCAACTGACTCGAGCCAAAAAAGAAGCATCCGGGTAATCCAGGTCGCTAAGATCGAAGAAGTGATCGCTAAAATCTTCGCTAAGGCGCAGGGTTAGGGTGCGTTTGATGCACCGCTTCAATTTGTGCTACCACCTCATCGCTCAATTCAATAGCTATGCTTTCGATGTTTTCTATCAACTGTGGCATGGTGGTAGCCCCAATAATGGTAGAGGTCACAAAAGGTTTAGTTCTCAGATAGGCAAGCGCCATTTGAGGAAGAGACAAATTATGCTCTCTAGCAATCTCAGCATAGGCTTCAGTAGCCGAAGTCGCAACCGGACCGCTGTAACGACTGTAATTCGGAAAGAGCGTCACCCTTGCGTCTTTAGGTGCTTTACCGCCAAGATACTTGCCTGAAAGCACTCCAAAACCTAATGGTGAGTACGGAAGTAATCCAATGTTTTCTCTGTGACTCACCTCAGCCAGTCCCACCTCATAAAGGCGATTCAACAAACTATAGGGGTTTTGCACGGTAATCATTTTAGGCAAAGAGCTGTCTTTCTTGTGCTCTTCAATAAAACGCATCACACCCCAAGGGGTCTCGTTTGAAAGGCCAACATGGCGGATGCGGCCGGCCTTGATATGCCCAGCGAGCGCCGTTAATACCTCGTAAATATTGTCCTTCCACTCGTCTGTTTCAAAGGCCTCAGACGGATAGTCACGCTTGCCAAAGAAATTCGTGTTACGCGTGGGCCAATGCAATTGATAGAGATCGATATAATCCGTCTGCAGGCGCTTCAAGCTATTACCTATCGCTTCGTCTATACCTTCAGGCGTAAACCCGGTGGTGCGAATATGTTTGGTAAAAGGAGCCTTGCCGGCGATCTTGGTAGCGAGTATTAGCTCTGATCGCTTGCCGTTCGCTTTTAACCAATTTCCGATGATTCGCTCGGTATCCCCGTAGAGCTCAGGAAGGGTTGGTACGGGATACAACTCAGCGGTATCCCAGAACTGGATGCCTTTGTCAAAGGCATAGCTCATTTGCTCAAATCCTTGTTCTTGAGTGTTTTGGCGACCCCAAGTCATGGTTCCTAAGCAGAGCTCACTCACTTTAATATCTGTATTCGGAAGCGTATTGTATTTCATAGCTTATGCGAGTTCGGTTAATATAGGACAGTGATCACTGTGTACTGCCTCTGAGAGAATAACAGCCCTTTTTAAATGAGCTCCGAGTTTTGTTGACGCCATGGCGTAGTCAAGTCTCCATCCTTTATTGTTCGATCGGGCGTTAGCGCGGTAACTCCACCAGGTGTATTGATGCGGCTCTTCGTTAAAATGACGGAATGAATCAATAAATCCCGCCTCTAGAAAGCGCGTCATCCATTCGCGCTCTTCAGGCAAGAAGCCTGAAACGTTCTTATTGCGAATCGGATCGTGTATATCAATGGCCTGATGACAAATGTTGTAATCACCAACCACCAGCAACTTTGGACGCTCTTTGATCAAGTTTACCGCATAGTCTAAAAAGTCGTCCATGTAGGTGAACTTATAGTCTAATCGATCGGTATTTGTTCCTGAAGGCAGGTACATACTCATGATTGAGAGGTCACCGAAATCTGCCCGAAGGTTTCGTCCTTCGGCATCCATATAGTCCATTCCCGTTCCCACAACAACCCTATCGGGCTTCGTCTTGCTGAGTATCGCAACTCCAGAATAACCCTTTTTCTGTGCAGAAAAATAGTATTGATGCTCGAATCCCAAGGCCTCAAAGGCCGACTTATCAATCTGATCTTCGGTGGCCTTGATTTCTTGCAGACATACGACATCAGCGTTCACCGCAGACAACCACTGATCTAATCCCTTATTGAGTGCAGCTCGGATACCGTTAACGTTATACGAGATAACCTTCATTTATGCCTCTAATTTTTTGAGCCAAGCTGACAGTGAAACTTCTCGATCCAACACCTTCTTCAATTCGCTGATGGCGATACGCTCTTGCTCCATAGAATCTCTGTGTCTGATGGTTACTGTCTGATCTTCTAACGTTTGATGATCTACTGTGATACAAAAAGGGGTTCCGATAGCATCTTGTCTTCGATAGCGACGCCCAACCGCATCTTTTTCATCATACGCCACGTTGAAGTCATATTTGAGATCGGCGATAATTTGATGTGCTAAATCTGGCAAGCCGTCTTTCTTAACGAGCGGAAGTACCGCAGCCTTGTACGGCGCTAGCACCGCAGGGATGCGCATCACTGTGCGCGTTCCATTCTCGAGCTCTTCTTCTTGCAATGACGAAGAGAAAACCGCCAAGAACATTCGGTCTAACCCTATCGAGGTTTCAATAACATAAGGAGTATACGACTGCTCTTGTTCGGCATCGTAATACTGCATCTTTTTACCTGAGAACGATTCGTGTCGACCCAAGTCAAAGTCAGTTCTTGAATGAATTCCCTCTAGCTCTTTAAAGCCAAATGGAAACTTAAATTCAATGTCGGCCGCCGCATCTGCATAATGAGCTAATTTCTCATGGTCATGAAAACGGTAATTTTCTTGACCCATCCCCAGAGAGAGATGCCACTTTAAGCGGGTTTCTTTCCAGTGTTCATACCAGGTTTTTTGTGTCCCTGGCGGAATAAAAAACTGCATCTCCATCTGCTCGAATTCACGCATTCTGAAGATGAACTGTCGCGCAACAATTTCATTCCTAAAAGCCTTTCCGGTTTGAGCAATTCCGAAGGGAATCTTCATCCGTCCTGTTTTCTGGACATTCAAGAAGTTAACAAATATCCCCTGGGCCGTTTCTGGTCGCAGGTAGAGCTCCATCGCATTTTCTGCCGAAGCGCCCAGTTTTGTGCCGAACATCAAATTGAACTGCTTCACCTCTGTCCAGTTTCTAGAACCCGATACCGGGCAAGCAATCTCAAGCTCCTCAATCAGTGCCTTAACATCTGCGAGATTTTCTTCTTCGAGTGACTTTGACATGCGCTTGATAATGGTCTCTGATCGCTCGCGAATCTCAATCACTCTTCCGTTAGTCGCTAAAAACTGCTCTTTGTCAAAGGCGTCTCCAAATCGCTTTTCGGCTTTCTGAATTTCTTTGTCAATCTTAGCCTCTAGTTTGGCTACGTAATCCTCGATTAATACATCTGCGCGGTAACGCTTTTTCGAATCTTTATTGTCAATCAGCGGGTCGTTAAAGGCATCTACGTGTCCTGAAGCCTTCCATGTTGTCGGATGCATGAGAATAGCAGCATCGAGCCCTACAATGTTTTCGTGTAGGCGGACCATGGCTTCCCACCAATAGGTTCGGATATTGTTTTTCAACAACACGCCCAATTGGGCGTAATCATAAACCGCACTTAGACCATCGTATATCTCACTCGATTGAAAAATAAATCCGTACTCCTTTGCGTGAGACACCACATTTTTAAAAAGATCTTCAGCTGGCTTCATGTAGAGTTGTTTGAGGCAAAAATAGAACAATCACATAGACTCAAAAGGCTATACTCTCAACAAATCACAATACTGCAGGGTTTTGGCAGAAAAGAAACAGAATTTTAATCCCATGGGGTTAGCAGCACTCTTTTTCCCAAAACACTGTATGATCTGTGAACACATTATTGAACACCGTTCATCTCATCTTTGTGTTTCGTGCGCCTCTTCGCTGTACCTCTCAACCTATGAATACAACCGTATTCATCCCATGCATCTGCAATTTGCACCTCAAGTCGTTTTAGAAGTCGCTTATTCCCCGTTCATCAATTCCCCCTATGCGGCACAATTGATTCAGGTTTTGCACGCTTTGAAATACAAGAAGCAATTATTTGCCGCTAAGGTACTTTGTGCTCTAGCGAGTCCACAGCTCAGTGCATTTTTTGAGCGTCACAACTTTGACATTATAGTTCCCGTTCCTTCTCACTTCTTGAAAAAAATAAAGAGAGGTTATAATCCTGCCGAAGTACTCGCACATGAAATCGCCAAAGAGCAGGGCATTGCACTCGGCGCCAAACTCCTTTCTCAACCCAAAAGAAAAGCGATACAGGCCTTGAACAACAAACATCAGAGGACCAACATACAGCCCGGGACATTTAGGGCAAAGATTTCCCAAAAGCAAAAGAAACTTCATATACTGCTCATTGACGATGTATGTACGACGGGAGCCACCATGGCCGCATGCTATTGGGCACTCAAAAAGCAAGGTGTCGAAAAGGTGAGTTTTTTGAGCCTCTTCTTTACACCTTTAGAATATGAGGTTAAGGCTACACGTGACCCATAAAGTTCGTTTCTTTGCCTTTGTGAAACAGCAGCACGACACCTCATGGTTTTCAAAAGCAACCCCTTTACTGGGATTGATTTTTATCGTTTTGGTCGCCATGTCTTGTGCAAAACGCGGTACGCCGAGCGGAGGAGATAAAGACACCATACCCCCAGTGATCGTAAAGGCGGATCCTCCTTTAGGAAGTACCAACTTCAAAGGAGAACGCATTCGAATTTACTTCGATGAGTATATTAAATTCAAGGGGGTTGAAGAGCAGTTCTTGGTTTCTCCACCGATGGGAACAGCCCCTATACTGAGTCCTCAGGCGAGCCCGAGCAAATACCTTGAAATTGAACTTCAAGATAGCCTACTTCCCAATACCACCTATAGCTTTTACTTCGGGAATGCCGTGGTAGACAATAATGAAGAGAATCCGTATCCCTACCTAAATTATGTGATGGCGACCGGTGAGCAAATTGACTCGCTCAACCTCAAAGGGATGGTGAAAGATGCTTACCTCAGAAAGGCTGAAGAGTACATCAATGTAGTCCTATACGCCAATGATACAAGTTATACCGACTCTATCATTTACAAACAGCCGCCACGTTACCTAACTACCACCTTAGACAGTCTACCCACCTTTGAATTGAGCTTTCTGAGCAAAGGTTCTTACCACATGTTCGCCTTAAAGGACGAGAATAAGAACAACAAATACGATCCGTATCTCGATAAGCTCGCATTCTTAAAAAAGCCTATCACGCTGCCTACCGATAGCCTTTATTTGCTAGAACTATTCAAAGAAAAAATTCTTTTCAAGGCTGAGCGTCCAAAGTTTACGGGCTCAAATCACATCACCTTTGGCTACCAATCTGATCTAGACAGCCTTCCTAGACTCGAGCTCTTATCTCAAGTAGACTCCTTGTGGAGTTTTACAGAGAAGGTAGCGGACAAAGACAGTCTCAACTTTTGGTTTGACGGGCCTTCAAAGATTGACTCTTTGCTGTTCACGCTAGCCGGAGGTCAGGCGATTGACACTTTCAATGTCAAACCGGTCGGACGTCTTGCCAAAGACACCCTCACCTTTAGGATGATCTCAAAGTCAAGTCTAGCCCTTAATGAACGCGTACAATTTCGAAGCAGCACCCCGATTAAGGAAATAGACAGTAGTCGAATTACATTGACTTTATCCGACAGTATACGACTCGGTAGCGCATTTACCATAGAGCCAGACCGCAGAACGCTATCGCTAGAGATTAACCCAAAGCCCGAAGACTCCTATCGTATGGCCATGCTGCCCGGGGCAATACAAGACTACTTCGAACAGACCAATGACAGTCTCTCGTTTCAATTCAATTTTAAGGCACTAGAAGATTTTGGGACACTGCGCTTTGAACTTGAGAACTCAAAACCCAAAGACTATCCGATGCTCATCGAACTCTTGGATGAGAAAGACGTCTTCGTACAACAGGTCTATATTACCTCAGCACAAGACGCTGTGTTTGAATACGTGAATCCGGGAACGTATTCGATCAGAATTACTGTCGACAGTAATGGTAACAGACGTTATGATACCGGAAATTTTCTGCAAAAGCGCAACCCAGAGCGCATTATTTATGTTCCTGAAACCATAGAGGTTCGAGCCAATTGGGAGGAGCGCCTTCGCTTCAGATTACTCGATTAGGTGCGTTCCTGGACTGTAATCTTGTGGAGCGATTAAAGGTTGCTTGATCGTGCCTGACGCTCCAGTATCATTGTGAATGGTCCATTCTGAAGGTTTAAAACTTTGTGATCCTCTATCCACCGTGGGCTTTCTTAGTGCACTACCGTCTTCAAACTCATGAGCAGTACCGCTACCGTCGATTCCGATTTGACCAAAGAGATCAACGATCTGTCCACTCGGGTTCACCAAGGCTATAGTATCGTCTCCATTAGAATTTGCGGCGCTATTCGAGCCCGCCACCAGATCCGGTTGAAAACCAAAGAGCGCATCAAAGCCTTCAGCATTGGCTGCAATGACCAGTGTTGATCGAGGCGATGCATAGATTCCCGAAAGATCTATCCTATGCGACACCTCTTGCGCATCATTGGTATAGCGCTGAAGACTCCATCCGGCTAATGAAAGACGCTTGTTTTCGGCATTGAATAATTCTATAAATCGTCCCTTTGTATCATTGTCAGGGTCAGCTATTTCTGAAATAAAGAAGGCTGCATCATCGGTAGAAGGTTGTTCGCACCGCTCTAACTCCATATTGAGATCGCTCCAATGGGCAAGTTGAATTGTTGCGGGCGATGACTCAACAAGTAACCCATGAACGGTTCCGCTACCTTGAGGAATCACAGAATCTGCAAAAGATTCATAGCCCGAATACTGTAAGACCACTTCTGATCCTTCACAATCTTCTAATCGACGGATACCCGCATTGTGTTTTTCGGCTACAAAGGTTTCCCCAACTTCGAGTTGCTTAAATTTTAGACGAGGCCAGAGTACCCAACTGCCGGGCCAAAGCGAATCAAGAGCATCAACACCGTCGATGCGGGTTGGGGAGAGATCAGAAATACCGCAGGCTGAAAGTTTTCGTACGGCCTCTGGGGTAGGAAGGGCGACAAGCAGCGGGTTTCCGTAACTCGAACTGTACACCCCAAGTTGTATTCGATCCTCTTTTCGCCGAATAGCCAGTCCTTTAAGGTCAATGAGTAATCGACTTCCTCTTGGGTAAAAGAGTGCATTGTCTGTCAAACTCAATTTTAATTCGAGTGTCATCGGACCCTCTTCTTGCCCTAGAAGTAAACTTTGATAAAAGGCTCCTTCGGCATCTGAAGAAAGTACAACACCACTGAATAAGCCCTCTTCAAAATGCACAAACTCCCATTGTTCTGAACGAGGCGGGACAATTGAATCCCATGTCAGTGTTTGCGCTCCGCATCTTTGCATTACCATTCCCGTCACAAGCTCATCTGCTGTCTCTACAGAGGGCCTTAGGCAGCCGAGGGTCAAAAAAACGAATACGATAAGTACTCTGTACATCTAAAGAGAATTGAAACTGTAACTCAGATTAATAAAATAGGTCCGCCCAACACTTTGCCAATAGCGCGAAGCGAACACCGGCTGGTTGACCTGATTTTGAGCATATGATTGAGCCTCCATGAGTCGAGAAGAGGCAAACCCGGCAATAGGTTGAATAGTGTTAGTCACATTCGAGAGTGAGGCGAATAACTGCAGGTATCCTCGAGGCATCCTCCATGACTTGGATAACAATAGATTCATGTAAAACAACCCCTTAAGCTGCTCTTGATTTGGAGGTTTAAGACCGTAGCGTGCCAATTGTCTTCCAAACTCTAGGTCTTGCTGGGGCCAGGATACTCCCAAAAAGGCGTGCGAGAGGTAATTCGATTTCAGGGTGAAGTTCCAATAACGCGGGCTCTTGTAAGAGAGTCCAAGACTAACGGCTCTATTAGGCCCTCCGGATAATGCATAGTTCAATTTAGGGTCGAGTTCTAGACGAAGAGACTGGAGTCCACCAGAGGCATTCTCTGGATCTCTATAGAGGTGGGCTTCTTCTGGAGTACTTTGACTTCCAGACACCATATAACCGACCCCCTCAAGAGTGATCTCACTGCTGAGGTCGAGTTGCAATGAAGCGGCCCATTCTATAGAGCGCATCCTTACTCCCCTTAGACGCTGGGTCACCAGATCTTGCCATGTGCTGGTTTCAGTATAAAAGTAAGTAGTGGATACCCCGTCAAAATGATTGAGATACGAAGTCTGGACCCTGAATAAAAGTCCTGGCTTTTTAAAGAAATAGGTGGCCCCAATATCCATAAATGAATCAGCTCGAGGGTGATCGGTATGCTGGCTATAGCGCGTACTTACAAAGAATGACTCAGGGTTTTGGTGAATTCTCCCTAAATAGGTCCTGAACCTCCATTCGGTCGAACCATTAGGAAAATATGAAGTGCGAGCTGTAAAAGAAGCGTCCCATGATGCAGTAGCAGCCGACTCATTGGACTCATGCATGTAAAGCTCGTGAACGGCGTGCCTAATGCGTTGAGCGGAGTGATTACGAATGAACAGTTGAGCATCAAAACGTTGACGCTTCATCTCTCTAGCGTAAAACAATGCCGACTCAAAAGCAGCCGCTGAAAGGGTGTGATCGTACCCCATACGATCTCCTATCTTCTTCTCGGGCATAGATCTTAAGTCTAGATTCAGTTGAGCGTATAGATCTCTGTTGAGTACATACGACCCCCCTAGCAATCCTTCGACACGTTGAAAAAAATTAGCGCTTTCTGTAGTAAACTGCATCCATCCTCCATAGTGTCGGGTGGCATCTTGATGGCTGATGCTAAAATTCAATCCCGCCTGGGTATTCTGCCTTACATCCGCGATCAAGGCATACCGGGCATAAGCACTATTGGTATTTGCAACGCGCAAGCGCTCTAGATCAACCCCGTCGAAAAGACCGTGTTGCTGTATGAGACGCGCCTCTAAAAAAGGAGAAGTATGGTAATAAGAAGGCAAATAGCGGTAATACGTCATAAAAGGATTGGGGGCCATCTGATAACTCAAATTATGCTTATCAAGGCTAGAGGAATACACGAAAACCCCAGCAGAGAAATCATGTTGCTTTAAAGCCTTTCCTAACTCCATTTGATAGAATTGATGCTTGTGTACTCTATACTTTAGCGGAAGCGCTTGTTGATTTTCAACCCCCCATGAGCCATTGAATTTGCCATGGGTAAGACTCCAGACCTCTTCAGTATGTGCCTCAGGACTTACCCTTGAGGTGTAGGTCGTCATGGCTAATGCCCGAAAGGAACCCCTATCCGTATTCTTGGAGAGCTGCAAAAACCCTGATCGGCTTTGATAAGGACTGTAATCGTAGTAGCCTTTGGCAGCAGAACGCAATGAACCGCTTGCCATGAGCTTGTAGCCCTTCAAATCGAACAAAACGGTAGCCATTATTCTTTGGGTGTAAGAGCGGTTGGCTGAGGATAACGTCATTCGAAGCGGCGATCGCTGTTTAAGGACATCGGTTTCAATTCTTTGCATTCCTCCAACTTGAGACGGATGCAGTGAAGGGATCGCCACTAACGACTGTTCAGGATAGCGCGTAATGTCATTTAATCCGCCCCAACGGTTCCAATCGATCCTTCCGTCTATCAATGAATTTACCTTCGCGCTATTGATAAAGTAAGCCTTGTGCTCTGGAGAAAGTCCTCTGTAACGAAACCATCCTAGTGACCAATCGAATTGTGCGCTTCGCTCAAATGGAGTTTGAGCGGCATGCAGAACACGGGCGTATTCGTCTGTAAATAACAATTCGATCGCTTCATCTTCTTGCGCGTGCACCAAAGAACCCGTCCAGTTCACCATTACAAAAAACGCTGTTACTATCCTTTTCACAGGACCAAACTATGCGTTGAGTCTGCAAGAGTCTTGCAGACTGTGGAGATAGTTTTGACTCATGATTAAACGTCTTTTTACCTGTCTTTTGATAGTCCTCAACCTTCAGCTCTATGCGGCCCAGCCAAGCTGGGTGGGCTTCTATAATCTTGAGAATTTGTTTGATACCGTTTCGAATGTAGGGGTTGAAGACGAAGACCGCACACCTCATGGTAGATACCGTTGGACATCAGAACGAATGGAGCTTAAAATAAGTAAGCTCCACAGCGTTATAGACAGTATTAACAAAGCGGTAGCTCCTTATGAATGGAGTATATTAGGGGTTTGTGAAGTTGAGAATGCCGGCCTTGTAGACCAGCTTTGTAGGCGCTTTGATTCGGGCCAAAACTGTCGCTTTGTTCATTTTGAAAGTCCTGATCTAAGGGGTATAGACGTAGCGCTAGTCTACAACGCAAAACGATTTCGCCCCACTCATTTTGAACGCAAAAGGGTAAACCTGTTTCTGTCAGACGATACGCCGAAATACACTCGTGACCTGTTGGTGGTGAGCGGATGGCTGACCGGAGTTAAGGTGCATTTTATTGTAGCACATTGGCCTTCAAGAAGTGGGGGGCAAAAGAGATCCGAACACTTTCGGTCTACAGCGAGTTATTACAGCAGAAGGATCATTGATTCTATCAGAACTAAGGATAACGACGCTCAGATTATACTTATGGGAGACCTCAACGACGATCCCTCCGACCGATCAGTACGCCGTCTGGTAAAAGAAACGGTGAAGTTCGAGGGGTTGTACAATCCCATGGAGGCCTTACATCAGAGAGGTGTCGGGAGCATTGCGCATCGCGATCGCTGGCATCTCTTTGACCAGCTCATCTTTACCTCAAATTTCAAAACCGAGGGCGGGTTACAACTCAAAGGAGCAGGCGTGTTTAAACGACCCTTTTTAACGCAACAAAGAGGAAGGTTTAAAGACTATCCTTTTAGAACCTTTGTGGGGTCAAACTATCAGGGCGGATACAGTGATCACTTTCCGGTGATAGCACTCCTTAAGACCACTGGCCCCAAGGAATACGACTGAGAATTAGAAGTAATCCAATACCGTAGAAAAGGGCGATGCTCTTAAACTTTGCCTTGCTTTCGGTTGTTTTTTTGTGGCGCGACCATCCGACCGTAACCAAGGCCACCGCAATGATATTAGTCACCGGATGTTCTAGAGCTGTCAATCGGGCCGCAGCATTTAATCCGCCAATTCCCAATTCAGTAAGCGCATGAAAACCTTTTGCTGAAGTGAAGTATACCACAAGACCTATTAAAAATTGAAGGTGAAAAAAAGCCACCCCTGCCAAAGAAAGCTTGCGATCTCTAGAGTCAATAAAGTCACGGCCTGTTAAAAAGCCGTTGAGTGCATTGACAAATGCCAATAAAACAACGCTAAGCGCTAAGAACGCAACATAAGAGTGCAGTGATATAAACGTATTCATAGGTTAAGGTATTTAGGTTCTATGAAAATAATCAATTTTTATAACGCTTCAATAAGGCTTGAGTAGATGGATCGTGATTGAATTCCGCTTTGTCCTGCCATTCACTTAAAATGCGATTGGCCAATTGTTTGCCGAGCTCAACTCCCCATTGGTCGTAGCTAAACACGTTCCACACTACTCCTTGAACAAAAATCTTATGCTCATAGGCGCTGATAAGAGCCCCAAGATTATAGGGGGTCAGCGATTCAATCAAGAAGGTGGTCGTAGGCTTATTGCCTGCGAATACCTTATGTGGAATAATGTGTTCTACTGATTTAAGATCAACCCCTTTCTCTGCGAATTCTGCAGTTACCTCTTCAAGGGTTTTTCCTTTCATAAGCGCCTCAGTTTGCGCAAAAAAGTTTGCCATTAAGGCGTCTTGATGCGGTTGATTCTCATGAAGTGAGGTTCTGAATCCAATAAAGTCACAAGGAATGAGTTTTGTTCCCTGATGCATCAACTGAAAGAACGCATGCTGAGAGTTGGTCCCTGGCTCCCCCCAAACAATTGAACCTGTCTGATAGGCGACCGACTCGCCTGAACGCGAGGTCGACTTCCCATTGCTCTCCATAGAAGCTTGTTGTAAATAGGCAGAGAAACGGTGCAAGTATTGGGTGTATGGGATGATGGCTTCTGTTTCGGCTTCCATGAAATTGGTGTACCAAATTCCTAGAAGTGCCATTTTAACCGGAAGATTTTTTGCTAGTGGAGCCTCTGCAAAGTGTTGGTCCATAGCCCCAGCACCTTCAAGTAATGCCTCAAAATGCGCATAGCCAAGACTTAATGCTATAGAAAGCCCTACTGCACTCCACAGTGAGAATCTACCTCCAACCCAATCCGCCATAGGGAATACCATGTCATCAGAAATACCAAAGGTGGATGTCTGTGTGAGATTGGTAGAGACAGCTGCAAAGTGCAACGGAATTGCCTCTTCTGATGCTTGCTCTACAAACCAACGTCGAACCGTCTGGGCATTCATCAGTGTCTCTTGGGTTCCAAAAGATTTTGAAACCACTAAAAACAAGGTCGTCTCAGGGTTCAATCCTTTTAATACCTCGGCACTGTGATCCGGATCAACATTGCTCATAAAATGAACCTTGAGGTGGTTTTTGTAGTAGGCTAGTGCTTCAGTAACCATCACAGGACCCAAATCTGACCCGCCTATCCCAATGTTTACAATGTCTGTGAAGGGTTTTTGAGTATATCCTTTTTTTGATCCAGAAATAACGGCCTCAGATAACGCTTGAATACGCTGCTTGACTTCAGCAACCTCGTGATTGACCTCTTTTCCATTCACCTTGGCATTGCTGTGCTTGGATCTTAAAGCCGTATGCAACACGGCTCTACCCTCGGTCTCATTGATCAAATCTCCGTTAAAATAGGCCTGCTTAGCCGCGTCTAGTTCTGAAAAATTGGCCAGATCATACAGCGCATTCCACGCCTCTTCAGTGATTAGGTTCTTTGAAAAATCAACATAGAAGTCTTGCCATTCAAGACTCATCTTCGAAACCCGACTCGAATCGTTTTTGAAGAGATCTATGAGTGTTGTAGCTTGAACAGAAGTTGCAAGATTCTTGAGCTTTTCCCAACTAGGGCTTCGCTCTGGGTTATTTTGAGGTAAGGGCATTATCGTCTTTGATCGAGATTTGAGGCCATGAATTTAAGTCATTTTCACCAGGATAGGGTATACAAGCCAATTGGTCTAGAGGTAGTTTGATATAGTTGAAATAATCCTTGGCGAAAGACTTGGCAATAGGGGCTGCAGCTGGCAACTTTTCTTTTAAAGGATCAACCTGTCTTCCGTTTTTCCAGAATCGATAACAGACATGAGGACCTGAGGTATTTCCGGTCATCCCAATCCAGCCTATAATGTCGCCCTGCTGCACACGTTGACCTTTCTTTACATTTAGCGCCCTCATATGAAGGTACTGGGTAGTGTAGGTCCCGTTATGCCGAATCTTCGCATATATTCCATTACCCCCTCTGCGCGTTGCCTCGATGACCTCTCCATCTGCCGTAGCGATAATGGGCGTCCCGACAGGAGCCGCATAATCCGTGCCCTTGTGAGCGCGGGTTCGGTTTCCGTAATAGGCAATCTTGCGCTGCAGGTTGTAACGCGAAGAAATGCGATAGGCATTGAATTTTAAAGGGGCCTTTAGAAACGTTCTTCTAAGGCTTTCGCCTTCTTCGTCGTAATATTCAGTCTGAAGCGTTTTCTCATTGATGTTCGCTGCGAAGGCATAATAGGTTTCGCCTTGGTGTTCAAAAAGGGCAGCTTTAATCGATTTTATACCCGCCATAGTTCCGTCTCGCAGTCTTCGCTCATGGGCAATCACCTTAAACTTATCTCCTTCGTAAAGCCTAAAAAAGTCAATATTCCAGGCGTAAATATTGGCTAATTCTTGACTTAAATTTTGATCGATCCCTTGACGTTGCAGGGTCTCATACAAAGAACCTTCTATGACTCCTGATAGCTGACGTTCGACTAAATCGTAAGGATGCTTCTCTTCATACACCTTCACCTCTTCTCTTAGATCTGCCACAGTATAGTTTAAAAAGTCGTTTTCGTAAATGAAGACTACTGGACGTTGTTCATCGTCACACGTTCTAAGAATGCGATACGGCTTTCCTACCTGAATTTTTCTCAAGTCAAAAGAAGAACGTGAAGCTCGGGCCGCTTGATCTACCTTCTGATAATCGGCATCTCTGCTGAGCATGATCTTTCCGAAAGTATCTCCTCTTCGAATGGTATCGTATTCAACTTCATACGAGATCATGTCAAACCCAAATTGCATATCAACAGGCATTTCAACCTCTCCTGCTGATGTGCTATCTGCCTCCTCAGATGAACCACATGAAAAGAGCAATCCAACAAAGACTACGAGTAAATAATACGGTCTAGACATTTTACAAAATTCGAGCATTTACCATCAGCTGTCAACTTGACTTCAGGCAGATTTAATCCATCTGCACCATAAAGGGGTGTTTTAGGCCCTTAAAGGCATCTAAATCTGCCTTGATAGATCCAAACCTAAGGTCAGCTTGAATTCGTATAGGTACGCGATTGGCATCATCGCTCACCCAAAGCGTTAAGGCCTCTTCTGCACGAAAAATTCTACCTGACTTGACCATGGGCCTAAATGCAAGACACTTGACTTTTCCGAAGGATGTTTTGACTAGCTCCTCTCCCAGATACAACAACTTAAAATCGTAAATACCGTCGTCATCAAAGAGCATGTCTAAGGCCACCTCTTCTCCGACAGCCGTGTTTTCTTTGTCAAAGCTCTCCCGCAAGTAATAGGTGGCAGAAAGAATATCTTGAATTTTTTGATGGATAGGAATGCTAAAAGAGCTGTCTTTCTTCTTGTTTCTGATTAAAGCCGCTTCCTTTTTAAAATCGAAACCGATGTCTATATTTTTGGTGTATCCGCCTTCGTCAATATCTCTTATGAAGTACAACGGACGGATTGGCTCTACCGAAAAAATACTCTGATACACATCTTCAACCTTGAAAAAGATAGAGGCAAATCCGGTGGTGCGACCTTCTCCTACCGCATGATAGGCCTTTTGACCATTGTACACCGTATCCTTAAGCGAGAGTGTGGCGTAACTTGCATTTAAGAACCCATAGTGCAGGCGGTACTTTAACCATTCTCCTGACTTAAAAGTTTGATGAGGTTCTTCCTCTTGTCCGTACCCAAAAGAGCCTATAGAAATTGAAAGTATGAAAACTAAAAAGTAGCGCATCATTGCTCTATTTTCCTGCAAATTTAGCATTAAAAAAAGCCCAGACAGGCTGCCGGGGCTTTTCTTACTAACCAACCAAACTTTAAATCATGAAAAAACAAAAGATAGCTTGGTATCGACCACTTTTGAGATTCTACTAGAAAAGTACAAAAAAGCATGCCCAAAAGGTCAAATTTTAACGTTATTTAACCTTTGAAGTGGTTGATAATCAAATCGTTTTCATTTAGCCCTGAGCCTCAAAGAATGTACGAATGGCCTGCGCTTGAGAAAGGCTGACAACCGACAATAATTCATCAAGGGAGGCTTTTTTAATTTTAGAGACACTCTTAAAATGTCTCAGCAATTTATCGGCTGTTTTTGTTCCAATTCCCGGAACCTGCTCGATCTCACTTTGAATAGCCGTTGCGCTTCGTTTCTGGCGGTGGAATTTTAACGAAAATCGATGCGCTTCATTGCGGAGCTGCTGAATAAGTTTAAGCGTTTCAGAACGCTTATCTAAATAAAGAGGAACACTGTCTTCAGGAAAATAAATTTCCTCAAGACGCTTTGCTATTCCTATAATTGCGATTTTACCTCGTAAACCTAGAATTTCTAACGATTTCAAGGCCGAAGACAACTGCCCCTTTCCGCCGTCAATAACAATGAGCTGCGGAAGCTCTTCTCCCTCCTCCAATAGTCTACGGTACCGACGATACACCACCTCTTCCATACTGGCAAAATCGTTGGGCCCTTGAACGGTCTTGATCGTAAACTTGCGGTAGTCTGATTTTGAAGGCTTGGCGTTCTTGAATACCACACAGGCTGATGCGGGGTTCGTCCCTTGAATATTTGAATTGTCAAAGCATTCGATGTGGACCGGAAGCGCGTTGAGTCGAAGATCTGCTTTTACCTGCTCTAAAATACGATTCGCATGACGGTCTGGATCAACTACCTTCATTTGCTTGAGGCGGTCTTGTCGATAGAACTTAGCGTTTCGAAGAGAAAGATCAACTAGGCTTTTTTTGTCTCCTAATTTTGGCACCTCAACCTTGAGGTCGGCTGAAACAGAAACAGCAAAAGGCAAGAACAACGTCTTCGATTGGGCGTTGTAGCGCGCTCTTAATTCTACGATGGCTAGACTCAATAGATCTTCTTGGCGCTCGTCAAGCTTTTTCTTAAACTCGAAAGTGTTCGACATCACCACTGCCCCCTCTTGAACTTGTAAATAATTGACATAGGCGTGCTGGACATCGTCTAGAATGGTAAACACATCTACTGCAGTAATCTTTGGATTCACAACCGTCGACTTGGCCTGATAGGCCTTTAAAACGCGTATTTTTTCTTTTACGGCTTGGGCTTTTTCAAATTCAAGTGCAGAGGCGTAGTCTTGCATTCTTTTCTCAAGTACCTGCAAAGAGGGGCGGATGTTTCCCTTTATAATTGCCTCAATCGCCTCAATCTGGTCGTCGTAAGACGCTTCTGACTGCAAGGCCTGACAGGGTCCTCCGCAGTTGCCGATATGATACTCTAAACACAACTTGTATTTTTTGGCTTGTACCTTCTCCTCACTTAAATCGTAATTACAACTTCTGAGCGGATACACTGAACGGATGAGCTCTAGCAAAGTTTTTACGGTCTTCATTGAGGTGTAGGGCCCGAAGTACTTCGAGCCGTCATTAATGCGCCTTCTCGTTGCAAATACGCGAGGAAAGGCCTCGTTCTTGATGCAGATATACGGGTAGGTTTTGTCGTCTTTCAGCAGCACATTATAACGAGGTTGATGCTGCTTGATCATCGAGTTCTCTAGCAGTAATGCATCTGACTCTGTAGCCACCACAATGTGTTGAATCGAGGCGATTTTAGAAACCATCACTCGGGTCTTTCCGTATTCGTGATGCTTAGAAAAATAAGAAGAGACGCGTTTTTTTAAGTCTTTAGCCTTTCCGACATAAAGCAGCGCTTCTTTGTCGTCAAAAAACTGGTAGACTCCCGGGGTATTGGGCAAAGAGGCAACTTGAATAGCCAGAGGAGCAGAAGACTTGCGTTCAGACATGATGTAAAAGTAGCCATTGATTTCAAAATTTTGAGATAGCTTTAGTTCGTGAACAAGCAAGAACTTCGAGCCTCTGCCCTTGAGCAACGCAAAGCACTTACTCTAAACCAGGTACAAGAGCAAAGCCTTAAGATTACCAATTTGCTGGCAGGTCTCGACATTTGGTCTCACAAGATTTATCATACCTTCTTGAGTATTGAGCATCAAAAAGAGGTTCAAACAGAGCCCCTCATTACCCTCTTACACGGAAAAGACAAGACCATTGTAGTGCCCAGGATGAAAGAAGAAGGTCAGCTTGAGCATGTCTTACTAGAAGAGAACACTTCAATCGCGATCAAACGTTTTGGCGTTCCAGAACCACTCAATGGAAGTTTGATTTCAGAAGATCAGCTAGACGTTGTTTTTGTGCCTTTGTTGTGCTTTGATAGAAGTGGCAATCGATTAGGATACGGAAAGGGCTTTTACGATCGATTTCTCTCAAAAACCAAACCCAACACCCTATTCATTGGTTTGAGCCTACTCGATGTGCTTGAAAATACCCTCGAACCTGAAGGCCATGACATACCGTTGCATATGGCAGTCACTCCAGAAACGGTATATCGCTTTACGCCTTAAAGATTCTCTTGTTGAATACAATCAGAATGAAGACTCCCAAACTGATTGCACTATCTGCGACGTTGAAGACGGGTTCGAAAAACCTAAACGACTTGCCGCCTAATCCCGGAACCCACTCAGGCCATACCGTATCGATTAAAGGAAAATAAAAGAGATCGACAACACGTCCGAAAAAAAAGCTATCGTAGGCCTCCTTAGGCGTGTTCCATGCAATTTCAGCGACTCTATAGGGCGTGCTCTCGGTGAAAAGCTGACCGTAGAAAATTGAATCGATAAGATTACCTAAGGCTCCTGCAAAGATGAGTGCGATTGAAATGCTCAGAAGCAATGAACGCCCTCTTGGTTTTGAAGCGCGGTACATCCAAATACCGATTCCGATGATGGCAACAATGCGAAATAGGGTCAGGATAAGCTTTGCATTGGCGTCAGAAATCGGTAAAAAATCGCTGAGTTGTGTCCCCCAAGCGGCGCCGCGATTCTCTATAAATAAGAGCTTAAACCAAGAAAAAACCTCAACTTGTTCTTGATAGCGAAAGTGCGTTTTCACATAAATCTTTGACCATTGATCAATGATCAAAATGAGAAGTGCTAAGAAATACGACTTTTTTAGAGACATGCTACAATTGGTTTAGGTAAAGAGACCCTGACTGGCTATTTACAGTGTAACGGTAATTTTCATTGGGTTTAATAGTACCAAAGATCTGTCCTTTTTCTAAATGAGAATCCAAATGACCCGAAGGGACATTGAGGTATACTGCAGCGGTCTTAGTTTTTATCGTGCTTTGTTCCGCTCTATGCGATAAGACAAGACTACCTTCATCTAACTGTACATTCATTTCTCGGTACAACCCACTCACCTCTAACCTTCCTTGCTGGGCTTCAATCTCAACCAGAACAGCTTCAGGTATGCGCATCTCAAGAGTCATTGCAATCACCTTGTGTGCACTCAACTTATCGTTATGAGCATTAAAGGCAGGTACACGCTGAGGATAAACTGTAAGCCACTGGTCTTCTTGTTGAGTGACCACCACATATTGCATTTGGTATTCGCCTTCACTCTTGGTATTAAGTAGTACGTCTTTTGAGGCGTGTGTAGAGAGCTGCAATCCTTGAATGAAGCGCATGTCAATGGTGATTCCTCGTAAATCAAGGTCAGCTAAAGTTTTGTTCCACTGTACCTGCCCTCGGGCCATCAGACCCATGCAGAGCATACACCAAAGAACTGCTTTAGACACTATTTCTGCATCTTCTTCGCCTCTATACTCAAGGTAGCATGAGGAACGAGTTTCAAGCGCTCTTTAGAAATTAATTTTCCGGTCACTCTACAAACTCCATAGGTCTTGTTCTCAATACGCACAAGAGCGCTCTTAAGGTCTCGGATAAATTTTTCTTGACGTAATGCCAATTGGGTATTGGCCTCTTTACTCATGGTTTCAGAGCCTTCTTCGAATGCCTTGAATGTCGGAGAGGTATCGTCGGTACCGTTATTTCCGTCATTCATATACGCGCTCTTAAGCAAGTCTAAGTGTTGTTGTGCCTTGACGATCTTTTCTTCAATAAGCGTCTTAAATTCTTTCAAATCGGCATCAGAATAACGTACAATTTCAGACATAACTATAGCTTTTTTAAAGAGAGCTTCGCTTGATAAGAATCAAATGCGACCTCAATGCTAGGCTCAAAAGTTTCTTTTAATTCTAGGTGTTCGCAGAGCGTTTCGTTCATTAGGTACTCACGGTTTTGTTCAACCGCTTTTTGAATACCTTCATCGCCTTCAATATTAAGCAAAATTTTATCGGTTACCTCAAGTCCGCTGTCTTTTCGGAAATTTTGTATGCGATTGACTAATTCTCTTGCAATACCCTCATTTACAAGAGTTTCACTCAAGCTAACATCAAGGGCTACCGTGTAGCTTCCGGACGAAGCTACGAGCCAGCCTTCGATATCTTTATTCGTGATTAAGACATCGTCTAATTCAAGGGAAATAGTCTGGCCGTCAACTGTGATGTTAAACACTCCTTCGCGCTCGATTTGAGCAATATCCTCGGCGCTCATTTGCGCGATCTCCGCTGCAATGGCCTTCATTTGAGGCTTGTACTTCGGACCTAAGGTTTTAAAGTTGGGCTTAATCTCTTTTACAATCACCGAACTAGCATCTTCTAAGAGCTCTACCTCTTTCACATTTACCTCTGAGGCAAGTAAATTGAGTATAGGCTCTACTGCGGCGCGAGTCACTGTGCTGTTATCGAGCGGAATCATCATGCGCTGAAGCGGTTGACGCACTTTAATCTTCTCTTTTTGTCTCAGCGAGAGCGCCAAAGAAGTCAGCTTCTGAGCCAACTGCATCTTTGATTCCAATTCAGGTTCGCTAAAACGGTCTTCTACTATCGGAAACTCTTCGAGGTGAACGCTAAGTTTTGAGGCATCTTTTTGCACGAGGTCTTTGTACAAGCGCTCAGCGAAGAAAGGTGCTACCGGTGCGATGAGCTTAGCGGTTTGAAGCAAGCAATGGTATAAGGTCTGATACGCCGCAAGTTTGTCTTGGCCGAAAGACCCCTTCCAAAATCTTCTACGACCTAGTCGCACGTACCAGTTACTCAGGTTCTCTTGAACAAAATACGAAATGAGTCGTGTGGCCTTCGTTGCATCGTAGTCGTCATAAGCCTGTGACACTTGATCGATCAGGGTATTCAATTCAGAAAGAATCCATCGATCGAGTTCTGTACGGTCTTCTAACGAAACCTCATCCTCTTTCGTTGAAAACCCATCGATATTGGCGTAAAGAGCGAAAAATGAATAGGTATTATAAAGGGTTCCGAAAAACTTACGTCTCACTTCAGCGACACCTTCAAGGTCGAATTTGAGGTTGTCCCAAGGATTCGCATTTGAAATCATGTACCACCGTGTGGCGTCGGCCCCATACTCATCCAAGGTTTCAAAAGGATCAATGGCATTACCTAAGCGTTTCGACATCTTTTTACCCTCTTTGTCGAGAACCAGTCCATTCGAAATCACCGCCTTGTAGGCAATACTATCAAAGACTAATGTTCCGATCGCATGGAGCGTATAGAACCATCCGCGCGTTTGGTCAACGCCTTCGGCAATAAAATCCGCCGGAAAAGACGTTCCCTTATCAATCAGGTCTTTATTTTCAAAAGGATAATGCCATTGGGCATAAGGCATAGATCCACTATCGAACCAAACATCTATCAAATCAGACTCACGATGCATCGGCTTACCCGAAGGTGAAACGAGAACAACCTTATCAACGACATGCTTGTGCAAATCGATCTGATCGTAGTTTGCCTCGCTCATGTCTTTTGGATCAAAATGCTCAAACGGATTCGTTTGCATCACCCCTGCCTCAATCGCCTCTTCAATCGCGCTTTTCAACTCGGCTACTGAACCAATGATGCGCTCTTCAGTGGCGTCTTCAGTTCTCCAGATGGGGAGCGGAATTCCCCAATAGCGGGAGCGCGAAAGATTCCAGTCGTTGGCGTTAGCAAGCCAATTTCCGAATCTTCCTTCACCGGTTGACTTGGGCTTCCAATTAATCTGAGTATTCAATTCAGTCATGCGCTCTTTGACCTCGGTCATCTTCACGAACCAAGAGTCGAGCGGATAATACAATACGGGTTTATCCGTCCTCCAGCAGTTCGGATACGAGTGGACGTATTTCTCTACTTTAAAGGCCTTATTCTCGGTTTTCAGCTGAATGGCGATTTCTACGTCTACTGATTTCTCAGGCGCCTCTCCCTCTGAATAATACGCGTTCTTCACAAACTTGCCGCCGTAAGGACCCACCTCTTTTCTAAAGCGCCCTTGAAGATCTACAAGCGGAACTTTAACCCCATTTTCATCCAAAATAAGCATCGGTGGAACAGGCGGATTGGCCTGTTTAGCAGCCAACGCATCGTCAGCTCCGAAGGTTGGAGCGGTATGCACGATTCCGGTTCCGTCCTCGGTCGTTACAAAATCACCAAGGATAACGCGAAAGGCATCTTCTGGTTGATCAACGGGCTGTACAAAATCTAGAAGCTGTTCGTAGCGCGCACCCGACAATTCTTTACCCGATACGGTAGCCAATCTTCTAAACGGGATGGTCTTCGACGAAGGGTCAACAGTAAGTGAACTCCCAGATGCATCGGCTTCGACGTATTTTGAACCGAATTGTGCGCCAACTAGGTCTTTAGCAATAACCACGGCAACGGGTTCAAAGGTATATTGGTTGAAGGTTTCAATCAGCTCATAGGTGATCGATGGACCTACCGTAAGCGCCGTGTTAGACGGCAATGTCCAAGGCGTAGTTGTCCAAGCCAAAAAGTATATAGGTCCCGCATATGCCTGACTAAATGCCGCTGGAAGGCTCGCAGAAATTGCCTTAAACTGAGCTGTGATTGTTGTATCGGTTACGTCTTGATAGGTTCCTGGCTGATTAAGCTCATGCGAGCTTAGTCCTGTTCCGGCCATTGGCGAATAGGGTTGAATGGTATATCCCTTGTACAAAAGCCCTTTATCGTAGATCTGTTTGAGTAACCACCAAACAGACTCCATGTATTTTGAGGTGTAGGTTACATAAGGGTCATTCATGTCAACCCAGTATCCCATTTTTTCGGTCAGTGCATTCCACACTCCGGTGTACTTCATGACCGCCTCGCGGCACGCCTGATTGTACTCCTCAACAGAAATAGATTTTCCGATGTCTTCTTTGGTGATGCCCAATTCTTTCTCTACACCCAACTCAATCGGAAGTCCATGGGTGTCCCATCCGGCTTTTCGACTCACCTTAAAGCCTTTCATCGTCTTGTAACGCGGAAAGATATCCTTGAGCGTACGTGCCATGACGTGGTGAATTCCTGGCATCCCATTCGCTGAAGGCGGACCCTCGTAAAAAACAAATGAAGGGTTTTCAGATCGCGTGCTCACGCTTTTCTCAAAAACACCTTCTTTCTTCCAGAAGTCGAGAATTTCTTCGGCTACCTTTGGTAGGTCTAACTGCTTGTATTCGTTAAAATTACTGCTCACCTTGACCGCTTCATTTTAGAAGAAGCAAAAGTAAGCATTTGAGCGCCAATTCAAACCCTGTCTAGCGACGAGTTTGCACGCCTAGAACGAGCTGTCTACCTGGGCCAGCTATCCCTGAAGAATAAGGGCGATAGCGCTGATTGGTGATGTTTTCAACGGCCATAAAAGCCTGCCATTTGCGCAGCTCGTAATTGAATCTGAGATTCAGTGAATGCCAAGACGGGCTAAACGGATTCCCCTCAGGGTCTAAGGCGTACATAAACGCTTTTGAGCGCTCAGAGAGTGCGAGTCTTTCATAGGGTATCGCACCATTCACATCTACTCCGGCTAATGCGCTAAACTTTCCATTCAGATATCGCATTTGAAACCTTCCGAAAAAAGGGGGTGCATGCCTCATATAGGATTCTAACCCTTGATCATCAGTTTCAATCCCTCGGGTAAAATTGGCCAGGGCCCATGCTGAAAATTGGCGGCTAATCGCACTGTAAAGCGAGATTTCTGCGCCATAAACGCGGGCGTTCGATCCGTTTTGTATGGCGAGCACCTCACTGGATGCACCGCGATATTCAATAGTCGATGCCCCTCTGTAGGTAAAAGGCCTGCGAATGAGGGCATCATTCAAGACAGAGTGAAAAAAGCTAGTATCAAGCCACAGCCTGCGCTTCCATCTTCTGCGTATACCTATCTCTGTAGAGAAGGCTCTTTCAGGGTCAAGATCTGGATTGGGCACCACTACGCTTCCGGGTTCAGAATCGAATACCTTGGCGAGGTCGTCAATATTCGGTGCGCGAAAAGCAGATGAGGCGTTCAACCTAAAGTGCCATTCTCTGCTGTGATCGTAATTCAGTCCGGCCGAGTAGGTAAGTGCTGTTACGTCTGTCTCTTGAAGGCCAAACAATGCGGTAAAGGGATTCTTCGAAAAATCAATAGTGCTTTGAATACGATTCAGGCGCATCCCACCATTAAAAACAAGACGTTTTGAAATTTCTTGTTGAAGTGCGAGATAGGCCGCTGCTGCATTCCACTCTGCCCCATCTGGATAACGCGAGACGATAGGTGTTCGCGTATCGCTTTCGGGGTCAAGCATAGCCGCATTAGAACCAATACGGTTCAAATCTAGAGCTACCCCATAACGCAAGAGGCTTTTCTCAGAAAGAATACGTTCACCGTCGAACGAGAGATTGATCACATCTACCGATTCTAAGGCTTCGTTTAAATAGGGGAGCTGAAATCCTCGGTCAAAGCGCGATTCATTGAAACGTTGAAAGGCCGAACTCCATTGATGTCTCGATTTCTTAGCCTCATGGTTGAGTTTGTAATAAGTCATGAACCATTGCTGTGGTCCATAGTACCATTCTGCTGCTCGAGGTAATCCGTCTCTTGTTTGGATCAAGCGATCGTATCGCGCAAAATCAGAGGTTGTGTTGTAAAAAATCCCCAGCTGTTGATCAAATGTCTTGCTGATTCGGTGTTTTGCTTTGGCCAGAAAATGATACGAATCAAAGCCGCTCGAAACTTGTCGTCTTGGATTTGGATTTTGGACCACCTGATCAACTCCTGAGGCCGTGGTAACATAAAAAGTTCTGAGGTATTCTTCAGGCCCGTTTTTGCCCATCTCTAGGTCTCCGAGCGACATGCGCGAGACACTAATCAAGGCCGATATTTTCGGGCTCACTACTTTGTGAGAAACATGAACGGTGCGTTCCGAGGAGGCCGTAGCCACACGCAATGCGTAATCTGTCTGATGCAAGGTTTTATCCGTCAATTCGGGCTCTTCGAGTGTTCTGGTATAAAAATTCATCACTCCTCCAATCGCGTCGCTACCCGAAATTACAGTCCCTGGTCCGTATAGCACCTCTGCGCGATCAAGGGCGAACGGATCTATGGATATTACATTTTGAATGTTTCCACCTCTAAAGATGGCGTTATTCATGCGGATACCGTCTACAGTGATAAGAACGCGATTCGTAGCAAATCCGCGAATCATAGGACTTCCTCCCCCGAGTTGGCTCTTCTGCACAAAAACGGCTCCAGAACGTTGCAATACATCGGCTGCCGTTTGGGGTTGAAAGAGCTGAATCTCCTGGGATCCAATCTTTCTAATATGCACAGGAATCTTACGTGCAACATCGGCAAATCTAGAGGCTGAAATGACAATTTCGTCTAGCCCTTCGGATTGGGTGGAGAGTAAAATGGTCTCACGTTGCTTAATGGTCGATTTCAGTCGCGTGAGCAGGCCATGCCCCATGTGTCTAAAAATGAGCACTTCTTTAGGACTAAAACGATCCAGCTCGGCGCGTCCAGCCCCATCGGTAGTGGTAAACGTACTGCGAGACTCATTATAGATGATGACCCCTGACAAAGGGTCTCCGCTCAACGAATCCTTCACCACCACCCGCTGCGCAATGGCAGACAGGCTGAATAAGACTGAAAAAAGTAGAACAAGGTTCTTCATTAAAAAATCGACTGAATGATCTCAAGTGACTTGGGGTATTTAAACCCTGCGATTTGAGCCGATAGGTAGTCTAACAGACCTTCTAAAAGTTCTTTTCGTGTCGCTTTGTCATCCATATGTGGCGTTACTTCATCAAAATCTATGCCTAAGTAGGAAGCCAGTCGGGCTGAAGTAGGCACAGAAAGTGCCTGAATGGCCGTGAATTGGTCAGTAAAAATGCCCTCGTTCAGATCAAAAACTTGACCTGGTTTGTATTCTTGATCAGGATAGCTCCCTAAATGCCGTGTGATCCCTAGCAAAAATTTGATCAAAAAATCAGGGGCCGGCTTCTCACTTTCAAGACGATTGGCCTGTTCGCTAACAAAATCAAAGAGCTCCTGCTCTGGATGACCTTCAGAGAGCACTGAGGCAATGACTTCGGCCATGAATAGGGCGACATTAGACTTGACTACATCAGATAAGTAACCTTGCCCAATCAACAAGGGCTTAGCCTCTTTGATGGTGAATAACCGAGAAGTATTCGAAGTGGTAACCACTGCATTAAGCAGCGTCATAGACTGAAAATAAGAAGCTCTTAATCCCTTTTTTTTCGCGCCGAGTACGCCCTTTACGAGATAGGACTGTAGACCCAGTTCTTTCGTAAAGGCACGCACAATCAGACTCGTCTCTCCATACCTGAGTCTATTCAGAACAATGAGGTCGGTGTGTGCGGTCTGGGTGCTCAATAGGCTTTAGATCACTCCTTGGGCTAACATGGCATCAGCGACTTTAACGAATCCGGCAATATTTGCCCCTTTAACGTAATTGCAATATCCGTCATCTTCCATTCCGAAACGGGTACAAGCATCGTGAATATCTGCCATAATTCCTTTGAGCTTCACGTCTACTTCTTCTCGTGTCCAACTAATTCGCAGCGAATTTTGAGACATCTCTAGTCCTGATGTTGCCACACCCCCAGCATTTGAAGCTTTACCTGGGGCAAAAAGTATTTTATTATCGTGGAAGGCGTGTATAGCCTCTGGGGTTGAAGGCATGTTGGCTCCTTCAGAAACAGCGATTACACCGTTCTTAATGAGCATCGTAGCGTCTTCACCCGTGAGTTCGTTCTGAGTAGCACAAGGCAACGCAACTTGGCATTTTATTTCCCAAGGGCGTTTTCCTTCGTGATATGTAGCCTTTGGATACTCTTTTACATAAGTCATAATACGGCCACGCTTATTGTTTTTTAAGTCCATGACGAATTCAAGCTTTTCAGCATCAATTCCGTCCGGATCGTAGATGTAGCCTCCCGAATCAGATAAGGTCAATACCTTTCCACCTAGTTGAAGGACCTTCTCTGCAGCAAACTGTGCCACGTTTCCGGATCCAGAGACAACAACCTCTTTTCCTTCTATAGACTGTCCCTTTGTTTGAAGCATACTCTGCGCAAAATACACGGTTCCGTAACCCGTTGCCTCAGGACGAATCTGAGAACCACCCCAGCTCAATCCCTTGCCGGTGAGTACCCCCGTAAATTCATTTCTTGTCTTTTTGTAGGCGCCAAAAAGGTATCCAATTTCACGTGCACCTACGCCAATGTCACCAGCCGGAACATCGGTGTTCGGCCCAATGTGTCGGCACAATTCAGCCATGAAGGCATGACAGAAACGCATCACCTCATCGTCCGATTTACCCTTCGGATCAAAGTCAGACCCTCCCTTAGCTCCTCCCATAGGAAGCGTGGTCAAACTGTTTTTAAACACCTGCTCAAAAGCTAAAAACTTAAGTACACTGGCGTTCACAGTAGGGTGAAAACGCAGCCCTCCTTTGTACGGACCAATCGCAGAATTCATCTGAATTCTATAGCCGCGATTCACGTGAATCTCACCTCTGTCGTCAACCCAGGCGACACGAAATGAAATCAATCGTTCAGGCTCAACCATGCGCAGTAGAATGTTCTTGCCATGGTAAATATCGTGTTGCACAATGTAAGGAATCACGGTGTCGGCCACCTCTTGAACCGCCTGTAAGAACTCGGGTTCATGACCGTTTCGATTGCGTACTTCTTGCATAAAGTTGTCAATCGCGCTTTGAGTGTCTGAGTGCATTTATTGAACAATTATGAATTATGATGCAAAATTATGCTATTTCCGATCTGGAAGGGGGCTTAAATTTTCAAATTCGCAAAAGTTTTTGCCACCATGAGCCGTAGGGCTTTCTTACTTTTGTAGACGTTCTTAACACGTGCTTATGAAACAGATCTACCACCTTGAAACGTGTAAAACGTGCCAAAAAGCGTTGGCGCTTCTGAGTCCAGATCAAGAGGTTGAACTCATTGAGATCAAGTCTCAAGGCATCAGCAAAGAGGCCTTAGAACACATGGCGCAGCTCGCAGGGAGCTATGAGGCGCTTTTTAGCCGAAGAGCCATTCTGTATCGTCAACGTAATCTAGGGGAGCAACAACTGAGCGAAGACGATTATAAGTCTCTCATACTAGAGCATTACACCTTTTTGAAACGTCCGGTTGTGGTCACCGATCGCGAGATTTTTATCGGAAATTCAAAAGCGGTTTTAGAGGCTGCAAAGACAGCCTTACATTCATGAAAAAACGGATACTTGCGCTGTTAGCAGCTCTTGGTGCGACCACTATATACGGTCTGAATCACACGGTGGCAAAGGGTATTATGCCTGAGCACCTCAGTCCTTTTGCCTTTATTTTTCTCCGTGTGATAGGAGGGTTTGTGTTTTTCTGGGCTGCGACCTGGTTTGCACCTAAAGAACGCATAGACCGGGCTGATTTCAAAAACATTTTCTTAGCCGCTGTTTTTGGAGCGTGTATCAACATGCTCTCGTTTTTTTCTGGATTAGAACTGTCGACACCGATCAATAGCGCCCTTATTGTCACCACTACTCCGATCACTACCCTAGTGCTCTCCGTCATCTTTCTAAAAGAAGAGGTAACAAAACTCAAGACCTCTGGAATTGCTCTTGGATTTTTAGGTGCCTTAAGCCTCATACTCCTAGGTCAAGAGGTGCGCTCTGACGCCCCTAACCCTACATTGGGTAACGCGCTTATCATGCTCAACTCTATTTCGTACAGTATCTATTTGATCATTGTTCGTAACCTGATGCAGAAATACAATGCTTTCACCATCCTCAAATGGATCTTCACCTTCTCGCTGTTGCTCAACACGCCTATAACATTGAATGATTTTATGGCGATAGATTGGCCAGGTATTCCGTTATGGGGATACGGTACCATAGCCTTCGTAGTAATAGGAGTCACCTGTATGACCTTCTTACTCAACGCCTACGCCATGAGTGAATTAAAAGCCTCAACAATTGGAGTATTCTCTTATGTGCAACCCGTCATTGCTATCGTTTTCGCCGTTATTGCCGGAAAGGATCGCTTTACGGCTACCAAAATTGCAGCGGCAACCCTGGTCTTTACGGGGGTATTTATGGCCACCCGCAAAAAGGCCAAACCCAAGGAAGTTTCGTAGCTTTAAGAAATTTAAAATGCTATGAATACCATTCCTAAAGGACTCGAAGGGGCAAGCCTGCCCGTGATCGCAGCTCCCATGTTTTTAGTTTCAGGACCAGAACTCGTCATCGAGTGTTGTAAGAATGGTGTCGTCGGAACCTTTCCGGCCCTAAATGAAAGAACAAGCGAGGGGTTTGAACAGTGGCTTATTACCATCAAAGAGGCCCTCTCTGAATACGAGAAGACCACCGGAAAGAAAGCCGCTCCTTTCGGAGTAAATCTCATTGTGCATCCGACCAATACCCGACTGCAAAAAGATGTAGAGATCTGCGTCAAACACAAGGTTCCATTAGTCATCACCTCATTAGGTGCCATATCTATATTGGTTGATGCCATCCACAGTTACGGCGGACTCGTGTACCACGATATTGTCAAAAAGCGTCATGCCGAAAAAGCTGCAGAGGCGGGGGTAGACGGTCTTATTCTGGTTTCTGCGGGAGCTGGAGGACATGCCGGAACCATCAATCCAATGGCGCTCATTAAAGATGTGCGAAAAGTTTTTGACAAGACGATTGTAGTGGCCGGAGCCATCAGTACCGGAATGGATATCGCAAGTGTTCTGCAGATGGGGGCTGACATGGCCTATATGGGCACGCGCTTCATCAATACCACCGAAAGTCGAGCCCAAGAAGAATACAAAGAAATGATCGTAAACAGCACCTCTGACAAGATCATTCATACCGCGGCGGTTTCGGGTATACCTGCGAATTTTATGGAGGCCAGCCTTGAGGCGGCCGGAATAAAACCAGAAGACTATAAGAAAGAAGGTAAATTAGATCCAGGGCTCGACATGAATTCAGAGGCCAAGGCCTGGAAGACGATATGGTCTGCCGGACATGGAGTAAGCGCGATTGACGATGTTCCTTCAACTGAGCAGCTCATTGACCGCCTCAGAGCTGAACTTGTCGAGGCTATGGAAACCCAACAACAACGACTAGATTGGTTAAAATCATTAGCGTAACTTGCCTTACCCAAAGGGGTAGTTTACCTTTACATATCTAATCTGATTCCAATGAAAAAGACCTTTTTACTCGCCCTATCAGTCGTACTTTTTAGCTGTGGAGAAAGCCCTAAGAAAGAAGAAAGCAAAGGCTTCGAAATGTCGAGAACCAAAACACAAGCAAGCACTAGCGAATCTGCAGGGGTTCCTGTTGATTTGAGCAATAAAGGTATCGGCCCTATTAGCTCTTATAGTTTTTCACCTGAAATAAACACCGCTTTGTCTGAACAAGGAAAAGGCATTTACAACTCTAAATGTACTGCTTGCCACATGGCCAATCAGCGTATGATCGGACCTGCCCTTAGCGGAGTGTATGAACGAAGAAGCCCTGAATGGGTGCTTAACTTACTCTTGAATACAGATGAGATGTTGAAAAAAGATCCCATTACCATCGCGCTCCTCAAAGAGCACAACAATGCGATCATGAACAACCAAAACCTCTCTGAAGACGAGGCGAAAGCCGTTGCCGAGTATTTGAGAACACTTTAAAATACCCCATGCCCACAAAGCCAATCTTCGGCGTTATTGGGGGTGGAAGTTTTGGTACAGCCTTAACTAAAATTCTCAATGACAACGGGTATCCTGTGCAGTGGTATGTGCATGAAGAATCCGTAGCCCAATCCATTAACGCTTCAGGCCAGAATCCGAATTACCTAAAGGAGGTCCGCCTAAATACAGACCTAGTTCGAGCGAGTGTTTCACTTTCAGACAGTCTAGACGGAGTAGCTGTGGTCTTTCTTGTAGTACCTTCTGCCTTTGTCCACAGCCTGTTACACGATCGAAAATTCTTACTCAAAGATCAAGTGGTGTTTTCTGCGATTAAAGGAATCGTTCCTGAAACTGGACAAGTCATCCAAGAATACCTCATCGATCATTGCAATGTCAATAGTGAAACTTTTGGAGTGATCGCTGGCCCAGCACATGCCGAGGAGATCGCATTAGAGAACATGTCTTATTTGACCGTTGCCGCTAATGCAACTCCATGGGCGCTCATCGTTCAACAAGCATTATCAAATCACTACGTCAAAGTAAATCTCACCGCTGACAGCATAGGTATCGAGTATGCCGCAGTATTGAAAAACGTATATGCCATCGCTTCGGGTATTGCAGATGGCCTCGATTTTGGAGACAATTTTCAAAGCGTTCTATTGTCAAATGCGATTAGAGAGATGAAACGATTTATTTCAAGGGTGCACAAAATCAAACGGAACATCAATCATTCAGCCTACCTAGGGGACCTCTTGGTAACCGCCTATTCAAAACATAGTAGAAATCGACGGTTTGGGCTTTTGTTGGCACAGCGTATGACCGAAGACCAAATCAAACAGTCGATGTCGATGGTAGCCGAGGGCGCCTATGCGGTTCGCCCTTTGTATGCGATTGCCAAAAAGCAAGATCGAAAGTTAAAGACCCCCATTCTGGATGCCGTCTATGAGGTTCTAGCGAATCAGCAAGACCCTCAAAAAGTTTTTGAGGCACTAAAACTTAAGCTTACCTAATTAGAGGTATTCTTTCTCAACGAAATAGTGTACCAAGGCTTCTTTCATGAGTCGTGATTGTTCTCCTGCCTTTAGAAATGGGAGTTCTTCAACGACGTGATAATGCGGCCACATATCTTCGTCGTAATGAGAGAAAGTATAATAACCATAAGGCTCAAGCAATCTGCAAATAGCTATATGGATCACATTAATCTTCTCGTCTTTACTAAACTTTCGGTGCAACTGACCCAATTCTTGGAGGCCAACAATAAAAAGGATCTGATCGAGTTCAAGAGGGTCTGCATCAGAAAATTGCGCTGAAAGTTTCTGAACCAATAGATCGTACTGCTCTTTAAGGGTGTTTGACTCGCTCATGGGACAAAATTAGGCACAACTAATATGCGCAATACAGTATTTTCTAATTTTTATAGCAGCTAAACGTATTGCATCACTGCAGTTTAGAAGTACTTTAGATGGTGTGTTAGATTAGTTTTGTTTGATTCTTAATCGTCTATCAGGACGATGCCAAACAAACCCGTCAAAACCCTCTTCATCCCTGGAGAGGGTTTTTTGGTTTATGGGGCTAGATTTCTTCCGGGCTCTCCTGGGTAGTATTGTTCTACCGGATCGCTCTGCCAAAACTCCTTTGACTCAACATCCAACACGCTGACGGCTCCTTTAAATGCCGCTCCAGTGTCTATATTCCAGACATTCGCCGCGCGTGTAGGTGTTACGACCTCTTTCTTTGAGATAGGTGTATGCCCAATAAATATTTCGTGATAATTGTTCAAGCGTTGAGGCAGTTCTTGAGCACCTGCCTGCTCCACCACCCTTGCGAGCTCCCAAAGGGTACGATCCCAATAGTACATCTTCGAAAAATACTCGTGCTGAACGCCTCTTAGATTGGTAAATCCAGCATGTAAAAACAAGCGGTTACTCACAGGGTCTAAATGATAGTCTTCTAAACGCTGCAGAAAAGCAATATGCTGATCTATTTTCTCTTGACTCTGCGCGTCATAACTGTCTTTCGTTTGTTGTCCGCCATGCAACAACCACATCTCAGGAGCCTCAGACCTGGTGAGATAATTCAAACATAAATCGTCATGATTACCTCTCAGAAAAGTGCAATTGACCGTACCTCCGAGCGTGATTAGAAAATCAACCGTTTCGGCCGCTTCGCTCCACGCATCTACATAGTCTCCAAGAAAAATGAGATGGTCGTCGGGCTTTAGATTTGCTCTTTCTAATGCTTGCTCAAGCGCTCTTTTTCCAGAGTGAACGTCTCCTATAACTAGGGTTCTTCCCAAATCAAAAGTTTTGCCCAAAAGTAGTACTTTGGAACTCTTATGTCTAGTCTATGTCACAAGTAATATGCATTGGAGAACTGTTGATCGACTTCGTAGCCAAACACCACTCAGCGGCTATTGAATCAGCCGAAAATTTCACCAAAAAAGCCGGAGGAGCCCCTGCAAATGTCGCTTGCGCAGTGAGGCGATTAGGGCAGAAAGCGCTGTTTGCCGGAGCAGTCGGTAATGATCCTATGGGTAATTATTTAGTCCATACGCTCGAGGCCGAAGACATAGACGTTTCGTACATGCAACGAACCAAAGAATTTACTACCCTTGCCTTTGTAGCCTTATCAGATGAGGGGGAGCGCGACTTCTATTTCTCAAGAGGAGCAGACGCGGGCTTGGCATACGATCCAAAATTAGCCGCTCAGTTCAAGGGCTCTATCGTACACTTTGGCTCAGCTACAGCCTTTCTTGAAGGGCCGCTGAACGAGACCTATCACCACTATTTAAACCACTCCCTTGCATCGGCAAAACTGGTAAGTTTTGATCCGAATTATCGATCGGATTTATGGAAAATTAACAGTGATTCGTTTGTAGATCAATGCCTTGAGTTTAGTCAAAAGGCCCACTTATGCAAATTCAGTGAAGAGGAGGCCTTCTTTATATCGAAGCAAGCATCCCATGAAGAGGCTGCAGCATTTTTTCATCGCCTGGGCACACGAATGATCTGTATTACCCTAGGCAAAAGAGGAACTTTTCTCAGCGTTGACGGCAACGCATGCTATGTGGAGAGTGTCGCAGCACAACCTGTAGACACCACGGCCGCCGGGGACGCTTTTATCGGAGCGCTCTTATTTCAATTTTCGCAAGAGCAAGACCCCTTAAGCTGCATGAGTAACATAGAAACCGTAAAAAGGATGGTTCGTTATGCAAATATGGCCGGCGCTTATACCACCCAATCGTACGGTGCCATTGAGGCCCTACCCCGTGAAGAAGATCTTGAAAAGTTATAAAACGGATCAATTGTAATGCACCTTGCGCAAAATACGTAGTGCCTGTTTAGCCGCCCTGTATACCTCTTCATCGACAGCCTTTAGCAGTTCTTTGGCCAACTCCATCTGATCCTTGGCGGCATCAAAACCATTGAGGTAACAAATCAAATAGGTGTCTGGCAATTGCTTAAGGTCAGTCCTTTGCTGCTGAGTCAAGGCTGTCTTTTGTTTCATTAACTCGATCAAGGTGTTATTGGTATTGTACACATGAAAAAGATCTTTGGTCTCGTAACGAGGAGGCGCAAATACCAGTTCTGAATTCATGGTGTAAGATCCGTTGTCGTTAAATGTTATGTCGAGACGCTCGAGCGGATAATATTTTTTTGAACCCAAGCCCATATAGACATACTCTAAGAGGCTAAAGCTGTCATCACTGACTTGTATTTCAACCTCGTCAAGGGCCGAAAAGAAAAGCCGAACTTGTTCGTTGATCAGCTCAATGTCAACGCGAGAGAAGTACTCTTTACCCTTGACCTTTTTGGATTGACCGGCCCAACACACCACAAACTGCTCTTTAAAAACCTTGTAAAAGCTAGGAAGGTCAGGATGTCTGTTTTTCATAAAGTCAATCACTCCGTCTAGGGTCAATTCTATGTTATTCTCGGCCTGCTTCTCTAGGTCGGCAACCACCTCAGAATTGACATCTACAAGGTCTGACTTGAAGTTTTTCGGCATGCTAATGCTTCCGTCCCTGTAGAAGACCGATCCGCCATAGTACTTCCAAATATTCTTTCGCAGGGCACAAATCTTTCCGATTGAGCGTATGGTCACTAGACCCACCACCTTGTTCTCAGGCAAGTGCGGAAAGGGAATGTTCTCGTAAGAAACTAATGGAGGGTTTTCGAGATAGGCATTGACCAGATTCTGGATCTTGCTGTCATCGAAGAAATCTACCCCTACGATTGCGTTATCGCGATCTTCGACCCCAATCACGATAAATGAATTGTTCTTGGGATTGCTATTCGCTAAAGCGCAAATGTGTTTTAAGAACTTTGCTTTTCCTTCTTTTTCTCCGATAGCAATAAAGCGCTTCTTGTCGTAAAAACTATTCTCGTCATTGTGCGCGAGAAGATTCTTGATCAGAAGGCGTTTATTAATCATCAGCTACGGGACTCTTCTTCCTTGACTTGCCTCTAGAAGCACAAACCAATCCTGAAGTTCTAGATCAACCTTTGAAGCTTTTAGCAGGTCGGCGAGTCGCTCAGGCTCGGTAGTTCCTACTACTGGGAGTACTCCTGCAGGATGTTTCTTGATAAAGGCGATACCTAGGCCCGCTAATGAAAGGCCGTATTTCTTACATAACGGATCGGCCACCTCACGAATGCGTGCTGCCCTCTCGTCTTCGGCATCGAAAAGTCCGCCAAGAGGCTTCCATGCCATAGGAACAATCGATTGAGCGAGGGCCTGGTCTAATGTGCCGTCGTACATCACGTCAGTATGGGTTATCGAAAACTGCACCTGATTGAATTGTACTGGAGTAAAGCGGGCAATAGCGTCAACTTGATGAGGCAAGAAATTCGATAATCCGAACGATCTGATTTGACCACTTTCTAGCAAGGCTGCAATTGCCTTGCCAATTTCTTCAGGAACCATCAAAGGACTAGGTCGGTGAAGCAATAGTGCATCAATGTAAGAGGTTCTCAGCTGCTCTAGACTCCGTTGCACAGAATACATAATGTAATCGTAGTCGTACTGATAGTGCTTCACCTGATGGTCTCGCCCTCGGGTCATTTGAATTCCACATTTTGTAATCAATTGAACAGAAGAACGCTCAATTTTGCTCTGTTCAAAGGCAGCGCCAAATTCTGTCTCAGTGGTGTAATCGCCATAAATGTCGGCATGATCAAAAGAGCTAACCCCCATAGAAACAGCGGATTCGATGCGTTCTGTCATCTGGTCTGTACTAAGGGCTTTTCCCCATTTTCCCCAAGTCATGGTGCCCGCAATAATCTCTGAAAAATGCATGTGAAAATTCTTTGGGTTGAAAATACGATTTTTAAAACGGTCTAAATAAGCCTCAAGCCTAGATAAATTGGGCTTTTTTAACCAATAATTAACAAGAAGGTCGGGATAGAATTATCAATTTGCGCCCACAAAAATTTGAGTAAAAACCGAAGATCGTGGATATAACTGCTTTGAATGAGAAAATTGCACAAGAGAGTGCATTTATCAGTGTCTTAAGATCCGAGCTTTCTAAGAAGGTTGTGGGTCAAAAGCATATGGTTGACAGCCTCCTGATTGGGCTTTTAGCAAAAGGACACATTTTGCTAGAGGGTGTTCCCGGATTGGCCAAAACTTTGGCGATCAACTCGCTTGCACAGGCCGTAAAAGGGAGCTTTAGCAGAATTCAATTTACACCAGACTTGTTGCCTGCCGATGTCATCGGAACAGTGATATACAATATGAACGAGCAGCGTTTTGATGTCAAGAAAGGTCCGGTATTCGCAAATTTTGTCTTGGCAGATGAGATCAACAGGGCTCCAGCTAAGGTGCAATCTGCTCTTCTAGAGGCGATGCAAGAACGCCAGGTCACTATTGGAGATGAGACCTTCAAGCTTGAAAGCCCTTTCTTGGTAATGGCTACTCAAAACCCGGTCGAACAAGAAGGAACCTATACCCTGCCTGAAGCTCAGGTAGACCGTTTTATGCTCAAGGTAGTGATTGACTATCCCCAGGCTGAGGACGAACGCGTGATCATACGTCAAAACCTTGAACAAGCCGGTGAGGCCATCAAACCTGTGATGACTGCTAAGGCGCTGCTTAAAGCTCAGGAGGCCGCTGCTGAAGTCTACTTAGACGAAAAAATAGAGGCCTATATTGTCGACCTCATCTTCGCAACGCGATACCCCGCGAAATATGGTTTAGACCAATTAGAAGCCTATATCAATTTTGGAGCTTCTCCTCGCGGTAGTATTTCGCTGGCCAAGGCAGCTAAGTGCTATGCTTTTATTCAAGGCCGAGGATTTGTGATTCCTGAAGACGTCCGCGCCATTATAAAAGACGTGTTGCGTCACCGTATCGGTCTGACCTATGAGGCCGAAGCCGATCTCATCACTTCAGAAACGATCATCGATAAGATTGTAAGCGCCGTTCAAGTGCCTTAATACAAATGGATAAAAACGTATCTGATATTCTCGCCCGCGTTCGCAAGATTGAGCTGAAAACGCGCAGGCTTTCTGACGATTTGTTTGGAGGGGCCTATCACTCTTCATTCAAGGGTCGTGGTATGACCTTTAGCGAGGTGCGAAAATATGAGTACGGAGACGATGTTAGAACCATTGACTGGAACGTAACTGCACGTAACCGCGAGCCCTATTCTAAGGTTTTTGAAGAGGAGCGCGAACTGACACTGATGTTAGTGGTAGATGTTAGTCCTTCGGGAATTTTCTCGACCTCAAGCCAAACTAAAATCGAAAAAAGCATTGAAATCGCTGCTATTTTGGCTTTTTCGGCGCTGCAAAACAACGATAAGGTGGGCTTACTCGCATTCTCAGACACTGTTGAGCGTTTTATTGCCCCAAAAAAAGGAAAATCTCACCTGCTTAGGATCATTCGTGAATTACTTGTTTTAGGTGATCGAGAGCGGATGAACAGCCAAAGAGGTACCAATTTGAATGAAGCCTTTAGTGGTATTTCAAAATACCTCAAAAAGAAAACCATTGTTTTCGTGCTGTCGGACTTCATTGACGAGAACTATGAAAAGGCCTTGAGAATTGTAAATAAGCGACACGACCTTAATGCGATTTGTGTCTATGACGCCAATGAACTGCATTTGCCTCAACTGGGGTTGGTTCCGATCAAAGATCTTGAGAGCGGCAAAACCGCCTACATAGATACTTCTTCAACAAAGCTCAGAAAAGCTTATGAAGATAAGATTCAGCGGCAACAACGTTATTTTGAAGATACCTTCAAAAAAGTGGGTGCGCCAGTGGTGCGCTGCGAAATCAATGACGATCACGTAAAAAAACTACTCGCCTTTTTTAAATCGAAAAGCTAATGTCCATTCGTCGAATTGCTTTTACTCTTCTTACTCTCTTTGGGGGCCTTTTGAGCACCTATGGGCAAGATGTATCTATAGCAATCAACCGCGACAGCTTATTGATTGGCGAACAACTAACTGCTACCATCACTGCACAAGCTGAACCAGAGGCTACAGTGCTGTTTCCTGAAGGTCAGACCTTCAACCCGATCGAGGTGATTAAAATACTCGCTACAGACACCTTGGCACAAAGACCAAAATTGATCCTAGAGAAATCCTATGTCCTAAGTGCTTTTGACCCTGGGGATTTTAAAATTACTCCCCAACAGGTCACCATAGACAAAAGACCTTACTTGACACCCGAGCTTGAAATTTACATTCAAGATGTAGCGGTAGACACCACAAAACAAGGTCTGTACGGCATCAAATCCTTAGTAAAGGTCAACCGACCAGATCGTTCATTGGTCTACCTCATCATTGCTCTTGTTGTTCTGGCAGCAGCAGTTCTGGGCTACTTCATTTACAAAAAACTAAAGAAAGACCCTGCGACTCCTTTAGATCCTTTTGAAGAGACTCAACGTTTGTTTGAATCGCTCAGAGCAAACACCAGCGCTATAGAAATTACGCAGTTGTACTACCGCGCCTCTGTTGGATTCAAACGTTACATCAGTGTACGTCTTGGTTTTTCGGCAAACGAACGCACCTCTGCCGAACTCATGCTCTTAGTGCATCAACTCAACGAAAGTGAACGGTACGGCCTTGCGCAAGAACAACTTCTCAGCCTTGAGAAAACCCTAGAGCGAAGTGACTTGGCCAAGTTTGCCAATTGGTCAGTGGGTATAGACGAAGTGCATAAAGATCTCGACCTGTTCATGGGTATCTTGACGCAACTCGAGGAGAAGAAAAAAGCTGAAATCGAAGAAGTAGTCGTTCAACCCGTGCAACAAAAGTCAAGGCGAACTAAAATTCTGATTGCCATAGCTGTGGTGATTTTAGGTTTGGCTTCTTTCGGAGTTTACGGCCTACAAGTAGGATTTGAGAATGCCCTAGACACCGTGATGCTGAACAGCAGCAAAAAAATGTACGAACAAGAATGGGTACAATCTTCTTACGGATTTCCGCCTGTAACCCTAGAAAGTCCTGAGGCACTCATTCGCCAAGAGGGTGTCTTTGTCTATCAACACCCCTCAAACAACTTTAAAATTGTTGTAAAAGTGCTTCTAGATGAGTCGCAAGCAGAACTTGATTTCAGGGCAAAGTCTGAAGAACAGCTCAGTGCTTTCGAGGCCGATGGGCTCACGAATATTATTCCCAAAGGAGAGCTGTTCACTACGCCGAATGATATTCAAGGGTATCGCTCTTATGGGACGGCAACCAATAAAGAGAACACCCTCATGCATTATGAGCACCTGATTTTCGGTGGCCCTAAGTTCGCTCAAGAGGTCGTTATACTCGGAGAGGCAGAAGACCGATGGGCGAACAAAGCAATTGAACGAATCTTAGATTCTATTAATGTAAGTACCGAATTATGAACCCTGGCATTTGGCAATCCTTTAGAGACGCATACTGGTTTTGGGCATTAGTCCCAATAGCCGCACTATTGCTATGGCGTCTTATGCGTAAAGGGCCTCAATCAGCAGTGTTTTACTTCTCTTCTGATCGCGCAAGCCTTGACTCTTGGGTGGCAAAAGGTCGCAGGTCTCTTTACCTCTTGAGATTTCTTGCTTTAGCCTTTTTAGTGGCCGCACTCGCTCGCCCTCAGACCTCAGGAGTGAACACAAGAACCACCACTACAGAAGGTATAGATATCGTGCTCTCGATAGATGTGAGTTCGAGTATGCTGGCAAAAGACCTCAAGCCAAACAGGTTAGAGGCCTTAAAAGAGGTAGCCTCTAAGTTTGTGCTCGACCGCTTAAACGACCGCTTAGGATTGGTCGTCTATGCCGGTGAAAGCTATACAAAAACCCCCTTGACCACCGATACTGAAATCACACTTTCGGCCTTAAAAGAGCTTGATTATGGAGCGATAGAAGACGGCACCGCTATCGGCATGGGTCTCGCTACAGCAGTGAATCGTCTAAAAGAAAGTGATGGACTCTCAAAGGTGATCATTTTGCTTACGGACGGAGTGAACAATAGTGGATTCATCGAACCGCAAACAGCGGCCAACCTGGCCCTAGAATACGGCATCAAAATTTACACGATCGGAATCGGTACTAATGGAAATGCATTAACGCCTATTGCCTACAATGCAGACGGAAGCTTTAGATACGGGATGAGGACGGTTGAAATTGACGAACAATTGCTCGAAGAAATTGCCAACCTAACCGGAGGAGCCTATTACCGGGCCACCGATAACAAAAGCCTTGAAGAGATTTACGATGAGATCAATCAGCTTGAGAAAACAGAGGTAGAAGAATTTTCTTTCTACACCTACGATGAACACTATAGATTTTGGGTAATCGCAGCCTTATCGCTGCTCTTAATAGAAGCACTTTTAAAATACACCTTGTTTAAAGAGGCCTTGTCGTGATATTACTAGACCTTCCATATTATCTGAATTACGGGCTACTAACCCTCGGAGTTCTTCTAGCGCTGTATGCCTACAAACGCTGGTGGCAAAGAAAGGTGCTACGCGCCGCACAGCCCGACCCAGAACTCAGAGCGCTCGTATTTGATCGTTTGGCTCCAGAGCGTTCAAAGGTTCGACCGGTCTTAAAGTTTATACTCTTGTTCTTGTCGATCGGCCTGCTGTTTGTAGCATTGGCAAATCCGAAAATTGGAACTCAGTTGGGTACCGTAAAACGCGAAGGAGTTGACATTGTTTTTGCCATAGATGTATCCAAAAGTATGTTGGCAGAAGACATCGCGCCGAATCGGATTGAGAAAGCAAAACGCATCGTGTCTGAGACGCTCAATCAATTGACCGGAGATCGCATCGGAATGATCACCTATGCGGCTACTGCATTTCCTCAGCTCCCAATCACCACAGACTACGGGGCCGCAAAAATGTTCTTGCGCGGTGTGAATACCGATATGATGTCTTCTCAAGGAACGGCTATAAATGAAGCGGTAAAACTTGCAAGTACCTTCTACGATCCACAAGGAGTAACAAGCAAAGTACTCGTTTTGCTCTCAGATGGAGAAGATCACAGCGAAGCGGGTATTGAAGCAGCGGGATCGATCGCACAAGAGTCTGGCATCTATATCGTGAGTATCGCTTTAGGGACTCCAGAAGGGGCTCCTATACCTGAAAAAACCAATGGTAAAGGCCAGAGCTTCAAGAAAGACGCCGATGGTAATGTGGTGATCTCTAAGCGAAATGACACCTATCTCATGATGCTCTCTGAGCAGACCTCAGGAACATTTATCGAATCATCAGATACAGCAGAAGCCATTGAAGACCTTAAGTCTTTTTTAGATCGACTTGATAAAACCGCTTTTGAAACCCAAACCTATTCGGCTTACAAAGATCAATTTCAATGGTTCATCGGTGCCGCCCTGCTATTATTATTTATAGATGCAGCATTGTTCGAACGAAAAACGAAAAGTCTAATTTCAAGAATAAGAATACGACGCAAATGAGAAATTTGATTTTGTTTCTTACGTTGATTCTAGGCGCTTCTGAGGCATCTCTGGCACAGCAGTCGCCAAAAGAAAGCCTAAAGAACACCTATGAAGGCGTGCTCTTTCTTGATCAATCAGAAAGCAGCAAAGCAGAACAATCATTCAGAACTGCGAGCGCACAAGATACCTTGAATGCCATTGCAGACTACAATTTGGGCAATACCCTATTTGAAATTGGGGCAGAGGAAGAGTCCTTTGGGCATTTTAAGGCGGCTAGCCAAAAGTCAACCAGTGAGAGCCTAAGCCATCAAGCATTTCACAACATGGGAAATGTCTTTATGAAACGAAAGGAGTACGAAAATGCTGTTCAGGCGTACAAAGAGGCGCTGAAGAAGAATCCGGATGATGATGAAACACGATACAATTACGCATTAGCAAAAAAAATGCTTGAAGACGAGCAGCAGCAAAACGATCAGAATCAAGACCAAGATCAGAATCAGAATCAGGATCAAGACCAAGACCAAGAGAATCAAGATCAAGATCAGCAAAATGAAGGAGGAGATTCTGAAGAGAACGGGGATCAGGACGAGTCAGATTCAGAACAAGATCAGTCTGATAAAGGCGGAGACGATCAACAAGAAAAAGAAGAACAGAAAAAAGGAGACGGAGATCAAAAGCAAGAACAAGGAAGAAAGCCAGAAGATCAGCGTCAAAATAACACCCCACAACCCCAAGAACTTTCTAAAGAGCAAATAGAGGCCTTATTGCAGGCGCTTCAAAATGAAGAAAATAAAGTTCAAGAAAAAATGAATGCTCAGAAGGTACAAGGGCGTAAATTAAAAGTGGAAAAAGATTGGTAATGAAACGGCATTTACTTTTTATGGCACTTTTGCTTTCTGCTTTCTTGGGCTTTTCTCAAGAAGAGCAGACTAAGTTTGAGGTGGTCGTAAGTAAAAATCGTTTAGGGCTAAACGAACGACTTCGCGTATCGTTTGAGATGAATAAAGACGGAGATCTGTTTGAGCCTCCAGCCTTTAACGATTTTGAAGTGCTGATGGGGCCTTCTCAGTCAATCAGCTCTTCATGGATTAATGGGAAGCGAAGCTTTTCGAAATCTTACACCTATGTGCTTAGGCCCAAAAAGCAGGGGCTTCTCACCATTAGTCCTGCATTCATCACCATAGAAGGAGAGCGCTATGCCACCGAAGAGAAGAAGGTTGAAATTACAGCCGCTGTGGCGAATCCAAATGCCCCTAAAACTGCCCAAGATGTCGCCAATGAAAGCCTTTACCTGGTGGCCTCTATTTCTAAGCCGAATCCGTATGAAAACGAGGCCGTGTTGGTTACCTACACCCTCTACTTTTCTCCTCAAGTTTACATTAACAACTTCGTGCCCGTCGACAATCCGGCCTATAATAATTTCTGGAGTCAAGACATTTCTATAAGCGAATATGAAACGCGCAAAACTACTTACAGAAACGAGGTCTTTAATGCAGTCGATCTCAAGCAGGTTGTGCTCTATCCGCAAAAATCAGGTGAGCTTCCTATCGAACCCTTTTCGCTTGAACTCTATGTTCAGATTCCTACAGGTCGTCGAGACTTTTTTGGAGATCCCATTCTAAGATCAGCAACTAAAGTAGTTTCTGCCGGTTCGTCAGTGATCAATGTAAAAGCATTACCCGCAGAAGGGCGCCCAGAGAATTTTAGTGGAGCGGTGGGTTCATTTGACTTTAATGCCACTGCAGACAAAACGAGACTCGATGCCAACGAGTCCTTACAAATTCGTGTAGAAGTTTCTGGGTCAGGAAACTTAAAACTCTTAAGGCTCCCCGAATTGAATCTACCGTCTTCTTTAGAGCTGTACGAACCCGAGTTCAGCGATGAGGTAACCGTAAGCGGTAAAGGTATGCGCGGTAAGGTAAGTGAAACCTATACGGTGGTTCCGCGATATGTCGGAAGTTACCCCGTAGATGCCCTTAGTTTCAATTATTTCGATCCCGAAAAAGAGGAGTATGTCACCTTAGATTCTGATGCAATAAGCATAGAAGTCGAAAACGGTCCAACAAGGGCTTCAACCTCTACTTCATCGAATACAACGGCAGCAACGACAGAAATCAGTCCTTCATTAAATGCATCCAACGCCTTTGTTTCAAATGCCTTTAGCTCTGTTTTTGTACCTATTTCAAAAAGCGCTTGGCCCGGAGGAAAGATTCATCTTTACCTATTATTACTGCTCATTGGAGCTGCTGTACTTATAAGTCTTGTGCAGAAATTTGTCCTTTCTACTCAAAGAACAAATGCCTCAAAAATCAAACGCTCTCATCAAAAACGCCTCAAGCAGCTTTCAGATGAAGCCGAAAAGGCATTGTCTTCTAACGATAAAGATGCCTTCTACGATGCCGTATCCAAAATTTTAGATCATTCATTGTCTCTATTGATCGCTCAAAGCACTATGGGGATTTCTGAGGATCAACTCAAGGGCCTTCTAGATAAGATCTCGCTCAACGAAGAAGATTCAGGTGAGATAATAGCACTAATGAATAAGGTCAATCTGATCAAGTACAGTCCGGCAAGTAGTAGTGATATGAAAACGGACATGAATAGCCTGCGACGCTTGGTAGACTTGATTCAATCAAAAGCGAACGAAAAATGAGTGTTATAAGATACTTCTTCATCTTTCTTCTATGCACGTCCTGGGCAGTATCCCAATCGGATGAACCGAATGATTTATTTGCCCGAGCCAATGAGGCCTATGTTGCAGAAGAGTACGAAAAAGCAATCTCATTGTATCAAACCATCTTAGGTCAAGGGGTTCATTCAGTAGAGCTCTATCTAAATCTTGGTAATGCCTACTTCAAAAGTGATAAAACGGCTGCTAGCATACTTTACTACGAAAGAGGATTGCTGTTAGACCCAACAGATGAGCGCATCCTGAATAACCTCACGTTTGCAGAAAACCAAAGGCTAGACAAAATTGATCCCCTACCACTTCCTTTTGGGCAACGTGTAGTCAAGAGCTTCTTTTCAGCACTTCCTATACAGATTTGGGCGTTGATTAGCATCGTTTTTGGGGTCTCTGGCCTCGTCCTATTTATATACTATCGAAAGGCGAGAAAGCGTCTTTGGATGACGGCCTCAATCCTATTTTATGTCTTAGCATTTGGAGTGTTTGGGCTCACGTTAAAAGCTAAAAATATTGTCGAGAAAGATCAGTCTGCCATTGTCTATGCCACAAGGGTCTTGGTGCTTTCAGAGCCTAAAGAAGAGGCTCCGGTGGTATTTGAACTGCACGAGGGTACCAAGGTTCAGATACTAGAACGCTTTCAGGAATATACTCAGATTCGAATTGCCAATGGGCAGTCAGGCTGGATGAAAGACAGTGAATTGCGTAGAATTAGGCTCAGCAACTAACTGGCTTCTTAGGATCATGAAAATTTAAAATGTTATATCTTTCTAATAGAATAACATTTGTATTATGCCTACTCAAACCGCTGAAAGTCAATCGAAACTAACGCCAGATGATGCGTTGGCCATGCTAAAGGAAGGGAATCAACGTTTCTTAAATGGTACTCAAAGAAAACGAGAACTCAATCAACAAGTGATTCAAACGGCACAAGGGCAATATCCTTTTGCCAGCATTGTGGGTTGCATTGATTCAAGAGTTCCACTATCGCTTATTTTCGATCAAGGCATAGGTTCTTTGTTTAGCGCTAAAGTAGCGGGCAACATCATCAACGATGACATTCTAGGGAGTCTTGAATTTGCCTGTAAACTTGCAGGTTCTAAAGTTGTGGTCGTTTTAGGACATACCTCATGTGGTGCTGTAAAAGGGGCCTGTGATCAAGCCGAATTAGGGAATCTCACCGCACTGCTTTCAAAAATAAACCCTGCAGTACTCAACATCAAAGAGCCCCAAAATCCTGAACTCCGCAACTCAAAAAACAGCGAATTCGTAGACGCTGTTGCACTCGAGAATGTAAAACTCACCGTTCAGAACATCAGAACCTATTCTAACGTGCTTAGAAGCATGGAAGAGCAAGGAGCCATCAAAATTGTTGGCGCCATGTACGATGTGAAGACCGGCTCCGTATCTTTTTTAGACTAATCGCGGTTTAGGATCCTCCTTTATACGGTTCGGTAAAGAAACTAACTAAGTTGTCTAGGTTTTCTACTACCCCGCGCTGTGAGATCACCTTAAGACTAATGTTGCGCTCCTTCGCTTTGTATCCAAAGTCTTGTATAATTTCTACAATGTCGTAATCTAAATATTGCGTCTTACGAACATCAATCTCTACAGTGGCTTCGTTTGGAAGGCGCTCTAAGGCATCCAAAATTGCTCCCTTATTGAAGAACGTGACTTCTTCTGCAAGAGTCATCTTATAAACTTTAGCGTCTGCATTTGCATCCTCTAAATGCAAAAAGTGTGAGTTTTTAAAGCTGTAATACAAAATGACAATCACGCCCACACCCAATCCGAGTGAAATGCCTACCAACAAATCCGTAAAGATGATCCCTACTATAGTTACGATAAAAGGGGCGAATTGTTTGGTTCCGAGTTGGAACATCTTTTTGAACAAACTTGGCTTGGCTAGCTTGTAACCCACTATCAACAGTACCGATGCTAAAACCGAAAGTGGAATCATATTCAACACTCTTGGCATCAAAATGACGGCAATCAGCAGCAAAAATCCATGGATAATCGCTGAAAGCTTGGTCTCGTTTTTTGATTGAATATTGGCCGAGCTTCGAACAATTACCTGAGTAACCGGGAGACCTCCAACAAGTCCTGAGAAAATATTTCCGACTCCTTGAGCAACGAGCTCTCTATTGGTAGGCGTTACGCGCTTATGCGGATCAAGCTTGTCGGTTGCCTCTACACTGAGAAGTGTCTCCAAACTGGCGACCAACGCGATCGTAAAGGCAACGATCCAGACTTCTTTACTTCCGATCATTGAAAATGCCGGAGTGGTAAACTGGGCTGTAAAGTCGGATAAAGATTCAAACACCGGAACATTTACTAGGTGCTCGCTAGATATCGACCAGGTACTATTGTCTTTAGTGACCATAGCATAAACAATACCTAAAATCACCGCGACTATTGGGCCTTGAATAATAGTGAAGATTTTGGCCTTCTTTGCTAAAACATTGTCCCATAACAACATCACCCCAAGGGCGATAAAGGCAATCAATGTGGCTCCAGGGCTGATGAAATCCAAAGTGTCAAACAGCGTTTGAAAGGTGTTCGAACCACTTCCTTCAGCAAACGCATCGTCACCGATCCAATCTGCATCGTAGCCAAAAAAGTGCGGAATTTGTTTTAAAATGATGATGATCCCTATCCCGGTGAGCATCCCTTTAATGACCGATGAAGGAAAAAAGTATCCAATAATTCCCGCCTTGGCAATTCCGAGAAGGACTTGTAAGACCCCTGCGATAACCACAGCCACTAAGAATATTCTAAAGTCACCAAAAGCCGTGATCGCTGATAAAACAATGGCTGCGAGTCCGGCTGCAGGACCACTCACTCCGACCTGAGACCCGCTAATAGCCCCTACTACTATACCTCCAACAATACCGGCAATTAATCCTGAAAACAAGGGGGCTCCTGAGGCAAGGGCTATCCCAAGACACAATGGAAGTGCTACAAAAAATACTACAATACTGGCAGGAAAGTCTGCCTTTAAACTTTTAAACATGATAACAATAGAATAAGTGAGAAACTGAAATTATAGACCGAATTACGCTTTCAGTTCTGGTGGTTCGGATAAGGTTTCACGAACACCTAAAGAGGTCTCACTTGGGGGGTTTTTAGAAACGCTTGCAACATTAGGCGCCATAAAATGACCTCTTGCCGTATGGTCTTCAAAAAAGACATCGCTAAGCTGGTCCTTGACTTCAGAAGTTTCATCTGTATCGTTTGCATCCTCTGATTCAAGTTCTAATTGGACCATTTCGTCCGCAGCGTCAAGCGTATAGATAGAAAATTCAGACGCACAAAACATCAGCAAGAAAAGAGCTGCGATAATGGATTGAAAACGTGATGGCGCTAAAAGATTCATTCTATTAAATAAGTATCATAAATATAACCCTATGATAATAGCATGCAAAGTCATTCAAGCCCTTTTTGCTTTTAGAGGCCTCTCAAGCTAGAGTCTTTGAAAATCCTTTACTACTTTTAAGGCCCCAAAACGAGGCGATGATTGCTCAAATCGAAGATTTACTAAAAAAAGTTGAAGCGTTTAAGAGTACAGATCCTAAAGAGATCGAAGCTTTTAGGATTGAATACCTAGGGAAAAAAGGAAAGCTCAACGATTTATTCGCATCTTTTAAAAATGTAGAGGCTTCTGAGCGCAAGTCGGTTGGTCAAGCGATCAATCAACTTAAACAGGCCGCCACAGCCAAAGTAGAGCAACTCAAACAAGAGAGCGCTTCCGCTAAGGCCCCTTCTGCAGGACCTGCATTGGATCTCAGCAGACCCGGGTTTCCTTATGAATTAGGTAGTCGTCACCCCATTAGCATAGTAAGAAATAAGATCGTCGATATTTTCTCTTCTATCGGATTTGGGGTCTCAGAAGGACCTGAAATTGAAGACGATTGGCACAACTTTACTGCATTGAATTTGCCAGACTACCATCCGGCAAGGGACATGCAAGACACCTTTTTCATTCAGACGAATCCGGATATATTGCTTCGCACCCACACCTCATCGGTTCAGGTTCGCCATATGGAAGAGCATCAACCTCCCATTCGAACCATTTCTCCAGGAAGAGTATACCGCAACGAGGATATATCAGCGCGATCGCATTGCTTCTTTCATCAGATTGAAGGGTTGTACATTGACAAAGACGTCTCGTTTGCAGACCTCAAACAGACCCTGCAATACTTCACGACTAAACTCTTTGGAAAGTCTAAGATCAGACTCCGTCCTTCTTACTTCCCCTTTACCGAGCCAAGCGCAGAGGTAGATGTGTATTGGGGGCTCGAAACTGAAACTGATTACCGAATGACTAAGGGTACCGGTTGGTTAGAGATTATGGGATGCGGAATGGTAGATCCTAATGTGTTGCGCAACTGCGGAATCGATCCAGAGGTATACTCCGGATATGCCTTCGGTATGGGAATTGATCGTATTGCACTTCTGCTATACCAAATTCCAGATATCCGCATGTTAAGCGAAAACGACATGCGCTTTTTAGAACAGTTCAAAGGAGTCGTTTAAGACGTCCAACTTGAAAAAGGGTGCTCGCTCAAATAATGATTGTAGTACCGGTGATCTGCACTGACCTCATCTAAGAACCAAGAAGGTGGTATAAAGGCCCGGGCCTGTTGCTCGTCGGTAAATTCAACCTCGGCCAAGACCAGTCCTTCATTTGCCCCTAAAAAGACGTCGAGCTCAATAGTAAGCGCTTTAAATGGAATGTAGTAACGTCGCTTTTCTACTAAAGATGAAGGGCATAGCTCAAATAATTCTTCTGCCTCAGCTATAGAAAGCTCACGCTCTACCTCAATCCGTTTCACTCCAGAAGCGCGCTGCTTCACGGTTAAGTAACCTTTATACTCATCGCGTCGAACACGCACCACAGCCGTTGAAGAAGAAGCCAGATAGGCCTGTTTTAAGGTCTTGACCTGAAACTTTTCGAGCTCAATTTGAGCGGCCAAAACTTCGGTGTTTACTAAAAACTTCTTCTCGACCTCTAACGGCATTCTTAGATTTGGGTAACGCGGAGGCTGTTGACCATTCCTTTTTCTTCAATAGGCACTGAGGTAAGGGTAATCGCCATGTCTCCTGATTCGAGGAAGCCTTTTTCTTTCGCCATTTGATTGATATCCGTCACGGTCGTATCTGTAGAACTGTACTTGTCGTAATAAAACGCGTACACCCCCCATAACAGATTCAATCGGCCCAAGATATGCTTGTTATCGGTAAAGGCAAGTATGTAAGAATTCGGACGCCATGCAGAAACCTGAAATGCGGTATATCCTGAATTCGTTAGGGTCCCGATCACCTTGGCCTGAATTTCTGTAGCCATTTGTGCGGCGTGATAACACACCGCCTTGGTGATAAAACGTTCTGTCTTAAGACGCGGAAGTGCGGTAGGACGGCAAACGGTTTCAACGTTTTCAACCGCACGAATAATGGCAGCCATCTTGGCGACTACTTGAACAGGATATTTACCCACAGAGGTTTCTCCAGAAAGCATTACTGCATCGGCTCCATCCATGACTGAATTCCCCACGTCGTTGACCTCAGCGCGTGTAGGTGTGAGGCTGTCCATCATGGTTTCCATCATCTGAGTAGCGATGACAACAGGGATTCTGGCCTCCTTTGATTTTTGAACGAGTTGTTTCTGTAAAAGCGGAACTTCTTCTGCCGGAACCTCTACTCCGAGGTCTCCACGAGCCACCATGATTCCATCACTGTGTGCCACAATTTCGTCGATATTGGTGATGGCCTCTGGCTTCTCAATTT
>CAJXTX010000007.1 GCA_913060705.1 uncultured Bacteroidota bacterium
GGTAAACGCACCTAACTATGCATATAGGGTTTATCGACTACCTGATTATTGGCGGGTTTTTGCTGGTGATTCTAGGCATTGGCCTGTACACTTCAAGATCGGCTTCAAAAAATACTTCTGAATTTTTCTTGTCTGGCCGCAGTATGCCATGGTGGCTATTGGGGTTCTCTATGGTGGCCACCACCTTTTCTACAGACACCCCTAATCTTGTCACTGACATTGTACGCGACCAGGGGGTTGCCGGAAACTGGGTATGGTGGGCCTTCTTACTTACAGGGCTCTTAACGGTATTCGTTTTTGCTCGTCTCTGGAGAAAAAGCGGGGTAGACACCGACATGGGCTTCTATCAATTGCGTTATTCAGGCAAGGCCGCTTCTTTCTTGCACGAGTTTAGGGCGGTTTATCTAGGACTTATTTTTAATGTATTGGCCATGTCAGGGGTAACCCTGGCCGCCATCAAAATCGGTCAGGTGATGTTGGGTATTAGCCCGGTGACGGTTGTTGTGGTTGCGGGCCTAGTGACGGTCTTTTTTAGTGCCCTTGGCGGATTCAAAGGAGTTATCTATACCGATTTTATTCTGTTTATTGCAGCCATGGCTGGTTCTATAGGGGCGGCCTATTTCATTGTCAATCAGCCAGACATAGGTGGCTTACAGGCTTTAATCACCCACGAAAATGTAGCGCCAAAACTCGGAATGCTTCCTGATTTCAGCGACACAGAAAGTCTTATACTATTACTTATCATTCCTTTGGCCATTCAGTGGTGGAGTACGTGGTATCCTGGTGCCGAACCCGGAGGTGGAGGATATGTTGCACAACGTATGCTCGCTGCTAAAGACGAATCACATGCCGTTGGAGCTACCTTCTTTTTTAATATTATGCACTATGCGTTCAGACCTTGGCCATGGATTTTGGTGGCCTTGGCCTCATTGATACGCTATCCCGATATTGCCTCAATCTCAGCAGCCTTTCCGGCCGTTGAGGCTTCAAAACTCGGAAACGATTTGGCCTACTCGGCTATGCTCACACAGCTTCCGACCGGGCTCTTGGGTCTAGTGCTTGCTTCGCTAGGAGCTGCCTATATCTCAACGCTATCAAGCCATCTCAATTGGGGGGCTTCTTATCTGGTTTATGATGTATATGCCAAGCATCGCCCAGAGGCCTCTGAAAAGACTAAGGTTCGCATGGGGCAGCTCGCTACGCTTTTGCTCATGGCGGTGAGCGGATTTGTGGCGTTACAGCTTCAAAACGCCAAACAGCTTTTTGATGTTATTCTGATGTTTGGTGCTGGAACAGGATTGCTCTTCATGATGCGCTGGTTTTGGTGGCGGATCAACGCCTGGTCAGAAATTAGTGCCATGATCATTTCTGGGGTAGTGTCTATGCTTTTGGCATTTACTTCTGTTGGCCCTATGCTTTTCGGTTCAGAAGGACTTATGCCTGGGTATATGCAATATCCGTTTATCGTTTTAGTAACTACAGCTACCTGGGTCGCGGTAACCTTTATGACCCCTGCCGAAAATCCTGAAACACTTAAGAAGTTTGTAGATCAACTTGAGCTTTCAGGCCCGGGGTGGAAGGCGATTACGGATCGTAAAAGCAGCGGATTCTTGTCGCGCGGAATACTTTCTATGCTCTACGGATGCGTTTTAGTGTACGGAATGCTCTTTGCTGTCGGCCAGCTCTTGTATCAGAAATACAGCCAGGCCGCGTTGCTTTTTGTGGTTGCCGTCGCAGCAGGAATTGCCTTGCGTCAAGCGGTAAAGAAAACAAGCTTTAGCTAGAGGAGCGAGCCAATCGCGCAACGTATTTGCCGATGAGGTCAAATTCTAGGTTGACGCGCGTGCCGACCTGGTAGTGCTTGAAGCGTGTATGCTCGTAAGTATAGGGAATAATGGCTACGCTAAATCCGTTGTCTTTTGAGTCTACAACCGTGAGCGAGGTACCGTCAACGGTGATCGAGCCCTTTTCAATGGTCACCCACTCTGGTCGCGCCTCATATTCGAAACTAAACCACCAGCTCCCGTCGCGCTCTTCAGTCTTTATGCATACAGCGGTAGTGTCAACATGTCCTTGCACGAGGTGTCCGTCAAGTCTTGCACCCAATTGCATAGCACGCTCTAGATTTACCGGATCTCCCTCTTTAAGGTCGTTGAGGTTTGTTTTTTGAAGCGTTTCGTCAATGGCGGTAACGGTGTAATGGGTCTCATTACAGTCCACAACGGTTAGACAGACTCCGTTGTGTGCAAGGCTTTGATCTATTTTCAGAGAGGCCGCTAAAGGCGATTCGATTTCAAGGTGAAGATTGGTTTGTTCACGCTCTAAGCGGTGAACGCGACCTACTGTTTCTATGATTCCGGTGAACATTAAAGGGATGAATTTTCAGTACCTTAGTACCCGCGTTAATAAAGACGATTATGAAGCAACAACATCCCGTAAAATTAGGTATTTCTGTCGGGGATCTAAATGGAGTTGGATGCGAAGTTGCCCTTAAAAGCTTGCAAGACGCTCGTATTTTAACGAGTTGTACCCCCATATTTTTCGCCTCGAATAAAACCATCGCTTTTCAAAAGCAGACCTTCAATATTGATCTGAAGTTTCATGGTATCAGAAGCCTTGATAAAGTAGAGCACGGAAAGGTCAATGTCTTATCCGTTTTTAAAGACGATTTTGAGGTGGCATTCGGAACGAGCACACCAGAAGCGGGCAAGCTTGCCGTAGCCTCGTTGGAAGCGGCGACCAAGGCCCTCAAGGACGGGGAGATTGACGCGTTGGTCACTGCGCCCATCAACAAGAGCAACGTGCAGTCTGAGCGGTTTAGTTTTCCTGGCCATACCGATTACCTAGCCAAAGAGCTCGGAGGAGAAGCCTTAATGTTTATGATATCAGAAGGGTTGAGGGTAGGCTTACTCACAGATCACATTGCCGTTTCAGAGGTGGCGAACGCCATCACCACAAAGCGCATTAGAGACAAGGTGAAAATCATGAACCAGTCGCTCATACAAGACTTTGGTATTGTCCGCCCACGAATAGCCCTGCTTGGCATCAATCCACACAGCGGAGACGACGGCACCATCGGGAGCGAAGACGATAAGATCATGCGCCCTGCGATTCAATCGCTGTTTGACGAAGGCATCATGGCATTCGGTCCATATGCAGCGGACGGGTTTTTTGGTTCTTCTGCCTATGCCAACTTTGATGGCGTTATTGCAGCCTATCACGATCAAGGATTAGTGGCGTTTAAAACGCTTTCTTTCGGTCAGGGGGTGAACTACACGGCGGGTCTTTCTAAAGTGAGAACCTCACCTGATCACGGTACAGCCTATGGCATTGCCGGAAAGGGAGAAGCAGATCCTACATCTTTTACTCAGGCGATATATGCCGCCATTGATATCGTGAAAAGAAGAAGCTCGCATTTAGAGTATGAAGCCAATAAATTGAAGCCCAGTCAAAAAAAAGCGCCTAAAGAACGCAACGCCTAACATTGAGGCTTTGAATTTTCTAATTTAGCAGTATATTTGCAGCCCTTGATGAAGGCTGTACGATTCAGAAAATCATGAAGTTAAAGGAGTTTGATATATCCTTTAAGGGTCTGAAACAAGGAAAACATGCGTTTGAGTATACGCTCGACGACACGTTCTTTGAATGGTTTGACTATAAAGAGTTTACCAATGTAGCGATAGAGGTTAACGCCTCGCTGATGAAAAATAGCACTACGATGGAGCTCTCGTTGAAGTCAAAAGGCACTGTTAAGGTCGATTGTGATCTGAGCAATGAGCCCTTTGACATGGAGGTTGATGGTGAGCTTGAATTGTTAATCAAGTTCGGCGAAACCTTTAACGACGAAGACGACGAGTTGTTAATTCTTCCCCACGGAGAGTATATGTTTAACATTGCCCAATACATTTATGAAATGGTAGTGTTAGGCGCTCCTAAGAAAAGAATTCATCCTGATGTTATTGCCGGCACGTCAACTTCAAAAGCGCTTTCGCGTTTAGAAGAACTAAGCCTCAAAGACTCGAATACAGAAGAACCAGACAAAGAAGAAGGCGACCCGAGATGGGACGCCCTGAAGAAATTATTATAAGGGTTACAAAAACAAATAGAAATGGCACATCCTAAAAGAAAAATATCTAAAACGCGCAGAGACAAACGCCGCACGCATTACAAAGCGGTAGCTCCAACTTTAGCAAAAGACGCTACTACCGGAGAAGTGCATCTTATGCACCGCGCGCACTGGCATGAAGGCAAGCTTTACTACAGAGGTAAAGTGCTTATCGACGCCGTAGCTGAAGAGGCATAGCCTTTAATGGAAAGACTTTATTGAACTCTTGTTTTCTTAAACAAGAGTTTTTTTATGCGCCTAATTTAATGTCATGCTAAAAACACGTGCAGCGATTACGGCTGTTGGAGCTTACCTCCCAGAGACCATCCTCGACAACAAGACGCTCGAAACGATGGTCGATACCAATGACGAATGGATTGTAACCCGCACGGGAATTAAAGAGCGCCGGATTTTAAAAGAGCCGAACAAAGCCACCGCCTTTATGGCGACAAAGGCAGCAGAAAATTTACTTCATAAAACAGGCTTAGACCCCAAAGAAATTGATTTAATCATTGTGGCCACTGCCACTCCAGACATGCCTGTTGTTGCTACCGCGGCTCAGGTCATCACGGCTATCGGGGCCACCAAAGCCTTTGGTTACGACCTTGAGGCAGCTTGCTCAGGATTTTTATACGGTCTGTCGACTGCATCGGCCTACATAGAGAGTGGACGATATACTAAAGTGTTACTCATAGGGGCGGACATGATGTCGTCGATCGTGAATTACGAAGACCGCACCACCTGTGTCCTTTTCGGAGACGGCGCAGGTGCTGTACTCTTAGAACCTAACAACGACGGCAACGGATATTTAGACGAGTATTTGCGAAGCGATGGAGTTGGCAAAAACCATCTCGGCATTGAGGCCGGTGGGTCTGTCATGCCCCCTACTGCACAAACCGTCGCAGAAAAGAAGCACTATATTTATCAAGACGGGCAGGTCGTTTTCAAGTTTGCAGTAACGCATATGGCCGATGCTGCGGAACAAATCATGTTGCGCAACGAATTGACTAATAAAGATGTTCAATACCTGGTCTCGCATCAAGCGAATAAGCGGATCATTGATGCCACTGCAAGACGTATGGGAATTGTTGAAGAAAAAGTATTAATGAACATAGAACGCTATGGCAATACAACAGCCGCTACCATACCTTTGTTATTAAATGATTACGAAGACCTTTTCAAAAAAGGGGATAATATCGTAGTTTCAGCCTTCGGGGCAGGCTTTACATGGGGCGCTGCACTGTTGAAATGGGCCTACAATTCGAAAGACTAAAACAACACATACATGGACATTAAAGAAATTCAGAGTCTCATACGATTCGTTGCAAAGTCCGGGGCTAGCGAAGTTAGCCTTGAAATGGAGGATGTTAAAATCACCATTAAAACTACTCCTGAAAGCACCGCCTCTTCTGAGGTTGCTGTAGTGCATCAGATGCCTGTAGCGGGTCATACCGTAATGGCTCCGCCTGTGGCAGCACCACCAGCGCAAGCCGCTGCTCCTGCCGCACCTGCCGCTGAAGCACCTGCTGCTGAAACAGATGAGAGCAAATACACGGTGATCAAATCTCCGATCATTGGTACCTTCTATAGAAAGCCAGCTCCAGACAAGCCGAATTTTGTTGAGGTTGGGTCTCAGGTCAATACCGGAGACACACTATGTGTCATTGAAGCGATGAAGCTTTTCAATGACATCGAATCAGAGGTTTCAGGTAAGATAGTAAAGATCTTAGTTGAAGATTCTAGCCCTGTAGAATTCGATCAGCCGCTCTTCTTGGTAGATCCTTCTTAAACCTTTTGGTATGTTTAAAAAGATACTCATCGCTAACCGCGGAGAAATAGCGCTTCGAGTCATTCGAACGTGTAAAGAGATGGGCATTAAGACCGTCGCCGTATATTCAAAGGCTGATGAAGAGAGCCTTCACGTGCGGTTTGCCGACGAAGCTGTGTGTATAGGCCCAGCTCTGAGCAGCGAATCGTACCTCAAGATTCCTAATATCATTGCAGCCGCTGAAATAACGAATGCTGATGCCATTCATCCTGGTTACGGGTTTTTGTCAGAAAACGCTAAGTTCTCTAAAATCTGTGCGGAGCACGATATTAAGTTTATAGGCGCCTCTCCAGAACACATTGAGCGCATGGGAGACAAGGCCAGCGCTAAAAGAACAATGATCGAAGCCGGGGTCCCTACCGTTCCGGGCTCAGACGGACTATTGAAAGATTTAGCTGATGCCAAAAAAGTGGCTAAAAAAATGGGCTACCCTGTGATGATTAAGGCTACTGCAGGAGGTGGAGGAAAAGGTATGCGTGCCATTTTCAATGAAGAAGAAATGGAGGCGCAATTTGCAGGAGCAGTTCAAGAGGCAACCGCTTCTTTTGGCAACGGCGGAATGTACATGGAAAAACTTATCCTTGAGCCTCGTCACATTGAGATTCAGGTGGTGGGAGATCAATACGGTCGTGCATGTCATTTGTCAGAACGCGACTGTTCTGTACAGCGTCGCCATCAAAAGTTAACCGAAGAAACCCCTTCACCGTTTATGACGCCTAAGCTTCGTAAGAAGATGGGAGAAGCTGCTATAAAAGCTGCAGAGTTTATTGGATACGAGGGTGCCGGAACGGTTGAGTTCTTGGTCGACAAAGACGCCAACTTCTACTTCATGGAGATGAATACCAGAATTCAGGTAGAACATCCAATTACAGAAGAGGTTATAGATTTTGATTTGATCAGAGAGCAGATTTTAGTTGCTGCTGGAGAGAAGATCTCAGGAAAGAATTACGAGCCACAAATGCACTCTATCGAATGTAGAATCAATGCTGAGGATCCTTATAATGGTTTTAGACCCTCACCGGGTCGCATTACTACCTTGCACATGCCAGGAGGTCACGGGGTCCGGCTCGACACACACGTATATAGCGGTTATGTTATTCCGCCGAACTACGACTCGATGATCGCAAAATTGATCACCACGGCGCGCACAAGAGAAGAGGCTATTAACAAAATGAAACGCGCCTTAGACGAGTTTGTCATTGAGGGAGTTCAAACGACTATTCCTTTCCACCGACAATTGATGGATCACCCTGATTATATTTCGGGGAACTATACCACCAAGTTCATGGAGGGGTTTGAAATGAAACCCATTGAGAACTAACTAAAAAAGCCCGGTTTCCCGGGCTTTTTTAATGAAAGGAGGTTGTCGGTTTAGGCTTAGCCTTTAACTACCGCTCCTAGGTACTCGCGATTCATTCTTGCGATGTTCTCAAGAGAAATTCCTTTAGGACACTCTACCTCGCATGCTCCGGTATTGGTACAGTTACCAAACCCTTCTGCGTCCATTTGCTTTACCATGTTCAATACACGAGTCGTTGCCTCTACTCTTCCTTGAGGAAGAAGTGCGTATTGTGACACCTTCGCAGAAGTAAAGAGCATAGCACTCGCATTCTTACATGCCGCGACACAAGCACCACACCCTATACAGGTTGCCGCATTGAACGAGGCATCAGCATAGTCTTTTTCAATAGGAATAGCATTTGCGTCGACGGGACGTCCTGAGGTGTTTACAGAGATGTATCCGCCCGCTTGTTGAATTCGATCAAAGGCAGAACGGTCTACGATAAGGTCTTTGATTACCGGAAAGGCTTGCGCTCTAAATGGCTCAATGGTAATGCTGTCTCCGTCCTTGAAACTTCTCATGTGAAGCTGACAGGTAGTAGTTCGTTTTTGTGGGCCATGAGGTTTTCCGTTAATGACCATAGAACAGGTTCCGCAGATTCCTTCTCTACAATCGTGGTCAAATTCAACAGGCTCTTTTCCTTGATTGATCAGAGACTCGTTGAGGACGTCTAACATCTCTAGAAAAGACATGTCGGCCTCGATATGGTCAAGGTCATACGACTCAAAATGTCCTTTAGAATTCGCGTCCTTTTGGCGCCAAACTTTAAGATGAATTTTCATAGCCTTATTTGTAAGATCTTGTTTTCAGTTCAATGTTTTCATACTCCAATTCTTCTTTATGAAGAACAGCGTCTTTTGGCTCGCCTTTGTATTCCCAGGCAGCCACATAGCGGAAGTTTTCATCGTCTCTGAGCGCCTCCCCGTCTTCGGTTTGGTACTCTTCTCTAAAGTGACCACCGCATGATTCGTTTCTGTTCAACGCATCAAGAGCGAAAAGCTCTCCTAGCTCTAAGAAGTCGGCCACGCGGCCGGCTTTTTCTAGTTCTTGATTCTTGCCGTCAGCAGAGCCGGTTACCCGAACATTTTCATAGAAATCTTTGCGCAATGCTGCGATTTCTTCGATGGCTTCTTGTAGCTCTTTGGCGTTGCGCGACATACCGCATTTATTCCACATGATCTTTCCGAGCTTCTTGTGGTAGTAATCTACCGAGTGCTGTCCAGAACCTTTCATGAGACGCTCTAGTTTTTCTTTGACAGCCTTCTCTGCCTCATCAAAGGCAGCATTGTTGGTGTCGATCGCGCCGGTTTGAATGTCGTCTGCCAAGTAGTCGCCAATGGTGTAAGGCAACACGAAATACCCATCTGCAAGACCCTGCATGAGGGCAGAGGCTCCTAGGCGGTTGGCTCCGTGATCGCTAAAGTTGGCCTCTCCAGCCGCATAACAACCCGGAATGGTGGTCATCAAGTTGTAATCTACCCAAAGACCTCCCATCGCATAGTGAACGGCCGGATAGATCTTCATCGGTGTCTTGTACGGATTCTCGTCTACGATTTTCTCGTACATCTGAAAGAGGTTTCCGTATTTGGCCTCTACGATCTTCTCTCCGAGCTCGCGAACTGTTTTGTCATCAGCATCTTTAAGCCCCATAGTATTTGCCTTCTCGCGGCCATAACGCATGATGGCTGAATCGAAGTCGAGGTATACAGCCTCTCCTGTTTTATTGACTCCATATCCGGCATCGCAGCGCTCTTTTGCCGCTCTTGAAGCAACGTCACGAGGAACGAGGTTTCCGAATGCAGGATAGCGACGCTCGAGATAGTAATCCCGATCTTCTTCTGCAATTTGAGTAGGCTTCAATTTGCCTTCACGAATCGCTTGAGCGTCTTCTAGTTTTTTAGGCACCCAAATACGTCCGTCGTTTCTGAGCGACTCTGACATAAGGGTGAGTTTCGATTGATGGTCTCCAGATACCGGAATGCAGGTAGGGTGAATCTGTGTGAAGCATGGATTTGCAAAAAGCGCTCCTCGTCGATGCGCTCTCCAAGCCGCCATGACATTCGCACCCATACAATAAGTCGATAAGAAGAACACGTTTCCGTATCCTCCTGTGGCCAGAACCACTGCGTGAGCACCGTGTCTTTCGATTTCTCCTGTAACGAGGTTGCGAGCGATAATCCCCCTTGCCTTTCCGTCAACCAAGACAAGATCCATCATCTCGTGACGGGTGTAAGACTTGATTTTTCCGCGCTGAATCTGTCGGTTCATTGCAGAATAAGCTCCTAGCAAAAGTTGCTGACCGGTTTGTCCTTTAGCGTAAAAGGTGCGTGATACTTGAACCCCTCCGAAAGAGCGGTTGTCTAAAAGACCTCCGTATTCACGTGCGAACGGCACCCCTTGGGCCACACATTGGTCAATGATATTTGTCGAGACCTCAGCCAAACGGTGAACATTGGCCTCTCTTGAGCGGTAATCTCCTCCTTTAATGGTGTCGTAGAACAGTCGGTAAACCGAATCTCCATCACCTTGATAGTTTTTTGCGGCATTCACTCCCCCTTGTGCGGCAATAGAGTGTGCACGACGCGGAGAGTCTTGGTAACAAAACGTCTTGACATTGTATCCAAGTTCTGCTAGTGTAGCTGAAGCAGAGGCCCCGGCGAGTCCGGTTCCCACAACAATAACGTCAATATTTCTTTTGTTTGCTGGATTGACCAGACGAATATCGTTTTTGTGTTTGCTCCACTTCTCGGCTAATGGGCCCTGAGGAACTTTTGAATCGAGTACAGCCATGTTATTGAAGAGGATTTAAATGGTGGTATAATGCGATGAAAATAAAGCCGGCCGGAACAGCAATGGCGAACACCTTTGCAAAGGCCTGGATGGCTTTACCGTATTTGTTGTCTAATCCGATGGTCTGCATAGACGAAGCAAAGCCATGATAGAGGTGCATGGCGAGCAAAATGAAAGACAAGCTGTAGATGGCTGTCCTTCCGATGGTGCTAAATTTCGCTACGGTGAATTCGTGGTAGCGCTCGGTGTCAACGGGTAACTGCTCTACGTATTTGTAGGTCATTTCGTGCAACCAGAAGTCGTACATGTGCAAACCGATGAATGCTAAAACAACAGCTCCCGATAGGATCATGTTTCTCGAAAGCCAACTGCTGTTGGTGCCTCCGCCTTTAACAGCATAACCTTGAGCGCCTCTCGCCTTGCGGTTTTGAATTTCTAGCACAAACCCCATCACGAAGTGTACGATGACACCCCCGACGAGAATGGGCTGAAGCAAGAGCTGAACGATCTTGTTATACCCCATGAAGTGTGACCACTCGTTGTACAACTCAACCGAAAATACTGAGGCTAAATTGATGGCGAGGTGAAGCGCCAAAAAAGAGATAAGGAACAGCCCAGACAGGGCCATAACCAACTTACGCAACAGCGAAGAACTAAACATGTGAATGTTGTTTACCTATAGTGATTTAACGGCACAAAATTAAGCCTCGAACGCTTATTCTGCAAAGAAGAGCGGTTCAATAAAACAAGGCCTTCTTATTTAAATCAATTCTTGATTACTCTACTTTCAAGGTTTGAGTGCTTTTGCCATCAGATGAGCTCAAGGTCAAGCTGTAGGTGCCTTTCGGAAGGTAATAAGAGCCGTTTGCTGCGGCGCTGAATAGGGCCCTGTCTTTTTTAGAAAGGCGGGCACGTTTTGATTCTTGAACTTCTAGCGGATAAGAAACGCTATTAAAGCCTTTTTTAGCCTCAACTGTGACACTGTACAATTCGCTATTGTCATTGCTTACACCCAGCGTAATAGTGGTGTCTTTAGCGCTGAAAAACGTGATTGACAAGCTCGGCGTATAGGCTTCGGCGAATAAAAAGCGCGCGCTTCCCCATCGGCTTGATTTTTTCACCGGCTGAACTTCAAACAGATGAAGCACTCCTGCGAGCACCTCAGGTGTTGCCTTTTGAAGGGCCGAAATGTCGGCTACATAAATGCTTCGCCCGTGTGTTCCGGCAACGAGATGAGAAGCTTCTGCCTGAATTTTGAGGTCGTGAACGGCCACAGGTACAAGGCCTTGGTCGAGCAGGCTCCAAGAATCTCCGCGATCGAGACTGACGTAAAGGCCATTGTCTAACCCTACGAAAAGCAAGTTTTCGTTGACCGGATCTTCTACGATGACGTTCACCGGCGATTGAGGCAGGTTGGCACTTATGTTTTTCCAGGTTTCACCGTAGTTCTCACTGACGTAGACGTGAGGCGTGAAGTCGTCGTTTCTATAGGCGTTTAGTGTCGCGTATACACGTGCCTTTTTGTGGGTTGAAGCAGCGACACGGCTGACCCAAAGGTTTTGCGGAAGGGCGTCTGAAATACGCTGAAAACTGTGACCTCCGTCTTGAGTCAAGTGGATAAGCCCGTCATCGCTCCCCGCGTACAGCATACCGAATTGAAAGCTAGATTCGCTGAGCGTAGTAAGGGTGCCGTAGGCCACATTTCCTTTTTTGCCGCCCTGGGTGAGATCGTCTGAAAGCGTCTCCCAATCGTCACCTTGATTAAGGGAGCGGTGCAGTTTGTTGCTTCCCATGTACAACACATCCGGATGGTGTTTTGATAACAGAATAGGGGTTTGCCAATTGAAGCGATAAGGAGCTTCTCCTAAGGTGTGTTTCGGAGTGATATAGGTACGTTTGCCTGATTTCTGGTCGATTCTGAAATAGTTTCCGAATTGATATCCTGTGAAGACTTTCGAGGCACCGCGGGGATCAACCTCTACCTGCATTCCATCACCGCCAATGAGCTCTTGCCAAGGGTTGAGACCTGATGCCAACCAATCCGTGTCGTTTTCAGTAGTGTGCACGGCCTTCCACACCCCATTGTCTTGAAGGCCACCATAAACGTTATAGGGTTTCTGGTGGTCTACCTGAATGGCATAAAACTGTCCAACTGCAGGGCTGTTGTTTTTCGTCCAATGCGCGCCATCGTCATAGGAGATATTGATACCGCCGTCGTTTCCGTTGACTAAGTGTCCTGGACGTTTGGGGTTAATCCATAACGCGTGGTGGTCTGCGTGCACGTTTCCTTTGTCAATGTTGGCGAAGGTTTTTCCGCCATCCTTCGATTGAATCAGGGGAACCCCAGCGAGATAAATGATGTCTTTGTTGTTCGGATCGACACGCACTTGGGCGAAGTAATAGCCGTAACTGTAGAACAGCCCGTCTATAAATTCTTCGTGTGTTCGTGTCCAGCTTACTCCTCCATCGTCACTGCGATAGACCTCTGCGCCGATCACCGGAGTGTCAAACAACATGGCGTTGGCATCTTCGAGGTAGGTGGCCAGATCTTTAGGAACGACCATGCCGTCACGCACCAATTGTTTTACGTTTTCAGCACGGTATTTTTCTTGAAAGCCATTGGTCTTTAAAAAGTCATTAAGTCTCTTGTTGTCAAGAGCGAGCAGCGCTTCTTTGCTCATGCTTTTAAAGTCGTCCTTGACCAATCCTTCATTGGTTTTCTTGGGTTTGTTCGGACGTCTAGCCTGATTGTCGAGCACCGCGTAAAGCGTGTTTGAATCATAAACGCTTAACCCAATACGGCCGACCCCTTCTCCTTGCGGAAATCCGCTTTCTGTAGTGCTGATTTTGATCCAAGTTTGTCCTGCGTCGGTGCTTTTATAAATTCCAGATCCGGATCCGCTTCCGTTGAAGTTCCAGGCCTTGCGTTCACGTTCCCAAGCCGCTGCATAAAGGGTATTGAAGTCTGAAGGATCCTGTGCAAGATCAATAACACCTGTGTCTTCGTTTATGAAGAGCGTTTTGCTCCAGTTAGCACCACCGTCGGTTGAGCGAAACACGCCGCGCTCTTGATTCGGTGTGTAAAGGTGTCCGATAACCCCAACCACCACGTGGTCAGGATTCGAAGGGTCAACCACAATGCGCCCAATGTGATGGCTGTCTTCTAAGCCAATAGGTGTCCACGACGCACCATTGTCGGTGGTTTTGAATAGCCCCATCCCCGCGTATGAAGAGCGAGACGAATTGTTTTCGCCTGTTCCGACATAAAGGGTTCTGCTGGGCCAGTGCATCGCGATGTCACCGAGATTTTGAGTAGGTGCATTGTCGAAAATGGGGGTAAACGAGGTGCCGTTGTCTGTAGTGTGCCACAGGCCTCCAGAGGCATAGGCTACGTAAAATTCTGTAGGGTCTTCAGGATTCACTTCAAGGTCAACCACTCTCCCACTCATGACGCTAGGACCGATGAGATTGAAGTCTATGGCTTCAAACTGATGTTGAGCAAATGCACAAAAACTAAGGCTAATAGAAAGCAGGGTAGAGAGAATGCGAGTTCGGATCATTTTATAATACCTTTACGAGAACGTTGAAATTTGAATTGAAAAACAACTAAAGATAGCTATGAAATCTTCAACTTTTACACTCACACTGCTTTTGATCGGGGCTATGGCTTCTTGTTCTTCTTCAGACCAACCGGCGAATGCGGATACGAGCACTCCTGACACCTCAGCGAATGAAGCGCCCAAGGCCCCAGAGTACGAACTGGTTTGGGGAGATGAATTTGACTACGAAGGCTTGCCAGATGCAGAAAAATGGCACTTTCAAGTAGAACCCATCACCGATACCGGATGGGCCAACAACGAACTTCAGCACTATACCGCTAGAACAGAGAACGCTTACGTCAGTGACGGAACATTGAAGATCGTAGCAAAGCGTGAGACCTATGAATATGCCGGACTGTCAAAAGAATACACCTCTGCACGATTGAACTCTAAGTTTGATTTTCAATACGGAAAAGTTGAGGTCCGTGCAAAACTTCCTTCCTCTGCCGGAACCTGGCCAGCCATTTGGACGCTAGGCTCTAACATCGACGAGAAAGGAAACTATTTTGGCAATACACGTGGAAGCGTGGGCTGGCCCCATGCCGGAGAGATGGACATCATGGAGCAATTGGGCTCAAATAAGAACGAAACCTTGGGCACCTTTCACTGGCACGACACAGGCACCAACGCCTATGGCACCTATGGCTTGAAAACTTCGGTACCTACCTCTACCACCTCGTTTCACGATTATATCTTGATTTGGGACGCCGATCGTATGGATATTTATGTCGACGACAAATTAGTGGTTCGCATGAACAACGCGCAGAACGTTCCTTTTGACAATCCGCACTACCTGTTGTTAAACGTCGCAATGGGGGGGAGTCTCGGAGGAGAGGTTCCTGCTAGCTTTGAGTCAGATCAAATGGAAATCGATTACGTACGCGTTTATCAATTGAACGACTAATGAAATACCACCATTTACCCCAGGCGCTCTTTGTAAAGAACCGCGCCAAGTTTGTTGCCCAAATGAAGGGCAAGAGCTTGGCCGTCTTCAACTCAAACGACATGTATCCTATTGGGGCGGACGCCACCTTTCCGTTTGAACAGCAGCGCGACTTGTTTTACCTCACGGGGGTAGACCAAGAAGAAAGTGTTCTAGTGCTTTTTCCGGGTGCGGTCAACCCAAAACACAGAGAAATTTTGTTTGTTCGAGAAACCAACGCACATATTGCGGTTTGGGAAGGGCCTAAGCTCGACAAAGATCAAGCCACAGCCGTTTCGGGCATAGAGACGGTCTATTGGACGCATCAATTTGAAAGTGTTTTTGCTGACCTTATGAGTGAGGCAGACACGGTCTACTTCAACACGAACGAGCATTACCGGCAGGCGGTTGAGACTGAGACGCGTGAAGAACGTTTTATCAAAAAGGTAAAGAAGCAGTATCCTGCACATACTGTAGCAAAGAGCTTTCCTATTTTAAATGAGATACGCGGAGTTAAGGAGCCTGAAGAGATAGATCTGATTGCCCACGCATGCGGCATCACTGAAAAAGGATTTAGACGCGTCTTGGGTTTTGTTCAGCCCGGTGTCTGGGAGTACGAGATTGAGGCAGAGTTCTTGCATGAGTTTGTCCGTAACCGCTCGAAAGGATTTGCCTATACCCCGATTATCGCCTCTGGATATGCCGCAAACATTTTGCATTACATCGAGAACAACAAGCAGTGCGAAGCAGGCGAGCTGCTGCTGATGGATGTTGCGGCAGAATATGCCAATTATTCGAGCGATATGACGCGTACGATTCCGGTCAGCGGCAAATTCAGCGAAAGGCAGCGCCAAGTTTATGACGCCGTACTACGCGTAAAAAATGAGGCCACCGAACTGTTGCGCCCTGGTATTCTTTGGGCGGAGCATCACAAAGAGGTCGGAAAGATCATGACGGCAGAACTCCTAGAATTAGGCCTCTTAGACAAGGCAGATGTTCAAGGACAGTCAGAAGACAGACCTGCGTATAAAAAGTATTTCATGCACGGAACATGTCATCATTTGGGGTTGAACACGCACGACTACGGCGCGCTTAAGACGCCGATTAAGGCCAATATGGTATTCACTGTTGAGCCGGGCATATACATTCCAGAAGAAGGCTTTGGTGTGCGCTTAGAGGACAACGTGGTGGTTCAAGAGCAAGGAGCGCCTAAAAACCTCATGAAATCTATTCCGATTGAGGCTGAAGAAATAGAAGAGCTCATGAACAAACGAACGGTATAATACCGATCGGTATATTTAACCATATATACTTATTTTTACTAAAATGAAGTCCACCCCTGGGCCTTCAATTCTGACTGTTCTCCAGAGCGTAAAACGAGCTGCGCCCCCTTGGCTTTTTCGGCAATGTGACCAATCACGGTCAAATTGGGGTTTGCTTTGATCTTTGGGTAGTCTTCTTGACTGATGCTGAAGAGAAGTTCGTAATCTTCACCGCCATTCAAGACCGTAGTGGTAGGATTGAGTCCGAACTCGTCGCTTACCGTTATGACCGTAGGGTCGATCGGAAGCTTTTCTTCATAAATCACCACGCCAACTTCAGACTCTTTATGCAGGTGAAGGGCTTCTGAAGAAAGACCGTCACTGATATCGATCATGGCTGAGGGCGTTACTTCGAGCGCCTCAAGAAGCTCCACGATGTCTAGGCGGGCCTCAGGTTTGAGCTGACGCTGAACAATATAATGGTAAGGCTCTAAGTCGGGCTGGTGTTTGGGGTTGGCCTCAAATACCTGACGCTCGCGCTCCAAAACCTGAAACCCTAGGTAGGCACCACCTAAATCGCCACTTACTACAAGCAAATCGTTTTCTTTGGCCCCATTGCGATAGACCACTTTGTCTTCATTTACCTTTCCGATTGCGGTGACCGAAATGGTCATGCCTTTGAGTGATGCGGTGGTATCGCCTCCTACCAAGTCAACTTTGTAGGCCTCACAGGCATCTTGGACGCCTTTATAGAAGGCCTCTAGTGCTTCAAGTGTGAAACGGTTTGAGACCGAAATCGAGACGGTGACATGGGTCGGTCGTGCATTCATTGCGCAGATATCCGATAGATTTACGACCACTGCCTTGTAGCCTAAATGCCTCATAGGCATGTAACTGAGATTGAAGTGGATGCCTTCAACGAGCATATCAGTGCTGATTACTGTTTTTTGATCTCCCATCTCAAGGAGGGCTGCGTCGTCTCCGATCCCTTTCAAGGTCTCGTTTCGGGTGGTTTTAAAAGCTTTAGTAAGATGGTCGATTAAGGCAAATTCGCCTAATTCTTCGATGGATCTAAGCGGTTGGTTTTTCTCTTCAATCATGAGGGCAATACTTGACGCAAAAATACCACATTAAATAATGCAGCCGTTTTGTTCAAAACCTGTGAAAAAACAGGGCTTTGGTTTATCTTTGCAGTGTCGAAAAAATCAAATTTTATGATCAAAGTTGCTACTTCGGCTCGCGATAAAGTTCGAACCCTAATGACTGAAGAAGGGTTTGATGCCGCTACTGACTTTGTGAGAGTTGGGGTGAAAAGCGGCGGATGCAGCGGCCTTACTTACGAACTCAAGTTTGATAACTCGCTCGATGAGAGCGATAAAGTATTCGAAGATAACGATGTGCGCATTGCCGTTGACAAAAAGAGTTTTCTCTATTTGGTAGGTACCACCCTAGAGTATTCGGGCGGATTGAACGGCAAGGGTTTTGTGTTCAACAACCCAAACGCACAACGAACCTGCGGATGTGGCGAGAGCTTTTCGCTGTAACCACACCCCATTAAAAAGAACGCTATGGCCTATACAGAAGAAGAATTAAAGAAAGAGTTAGAGACCAAGGAATACGCGTATGGATTTTACACCGATATAGAATCTGAAACCTTTCCAAAGGGTCTCAATGAAGAAATTGTTCGCGCGATTTCTGAGAAGAAAGAAGAGCCACAATGGATGACCGAATGGCGTCTTGAGGCCTTCAAACAATGGCAAAAAATGGCAGAGCCTGAATGGGCTAACGTGCATTATGCAAAGCCAGATTTTCAAGACATATCGTATTATTCTGCACCAAACAAGAAGCCGAAATACGAAAGCTTAGACGAGGTTGACCCCGAACTCCTTGATACCTTCAAACGCCTAGGTATTTCGCTTGATGAGCAAAAGAAATTGGCGGGTGTGGCCGTAGACGTAGTGATGGATTCGGTCTCGGTAGCTACCACTTTTAAAAAGACCTTGGCAGAGAAAGGAATCATCTTCTGTTCGATTTCAGAGGCTATTAAAGAGCACCCAGAACTGGTAAAAAAATATATCGGTTCAGTAGTTCCGCCACGAGATAATTTCTATGCCGCCTTAAACTCTGCGGTGTTCTCAGACGGAAGTTTCTGTTATATTCCGAAAGGGGTGAAATGCCCCATGGAGCTTTCAACCTACTTTAGAATCAATCAGGCCGGAACAGGCCAATTTGAGCGCACTTTGGTGATTGCTGATCAAGGCAGTTACGTGAGCTATTTAGAGGGGTGTACGGCTCCTTCTCGTGATGAGAATCAACTGCACGCAGCGGTGGTTGAGCTTATAGCACTAGACGATGCCGAAATTAAATACTCTACGGTTCAAAACTGGTTCCCAGGAGACAAAGAAGGAAAAGGTGGGGTTTATAATTTTGTAACTAAGAGAGGGCTTTGCGAACGCAACGCCAAAATTTCTTGGACACAGGTTGAAACAGGTTCTGCTGTTACCTGGAAGTATCCGTCTTGTATTCTGAAAGGCGACAACTCGATCGGAGAGTTTTATTCGATAGCGGTTACCAACAACTTCCAGCAAGCCGATACCGGAACCAAAATGGTTCACCTCGGAAAGAATACGAAGAGCACCATTATTTCAAAAGGAATTTCAGCTGGACGCTCTCAAAACAGTTACCGTGGTTTGGTTCAGGTCCAAGCGAGAGCAGAGAACGCCAGAAACTTCTCGCAGTGTGACTCGTTGCTCATGGGAAATCAGTGTGGGGCACACACCTTTCCTTATATCGAGGCCAAGAATAAATCTGCTCAAATCGAGCACGAAGCTACCACGAGTAAAATCGGAGAAGATCAGATCTTCTATTGCAATCAGCGCGGAATAGACACCGAAAAGGCCATTGCCTTGATTGTAAACGGATTCAGCAAAGAGGTGCTGAACAAGTTGCCGATGGAGTTTGCCGTAGAGGCGCAAAAATTGTTAGAAATCAGCCTTGAAGGCTCAGTAGGATAAAAAAGATTGACCATGTTGCACATTGAAAACCTTCACGCAAGAGTTGAAGAAAAAGAAATATTAAAAGGGATTAGCCTAGACGTCAAACCCGGAGAGGTTCATGCCATTATGGGTCCTAACGGATCAGGAAAAAGTACCTTGGCTTCTGTAATTGCAGGACGCGAAGACTTCGAGGTAACTGACGGAAAGGTGAGTCTTGATCAACAAGACTTATTGGATTTAGACCCTGAAGAACGCGCACATGCGGGGGTGTTCTTGTCCTTCCAATACCCAGTAGAAATACCTGGAGTTACCGTAACCAATTTTATCAAGGCCTCTATCAACGAGTCTAGAAAAGCACGCGGCCTAGAAGAGATGCCAGCGAACGAAATGCTTTCTAAGATTCGTGAAAAATCAGCGCTCCTTGAAATCGATCGAAAGTTTTTATCACGCTCTCTGAACGAAGGGTTTTCTGGAGGAGAAAAAAAGCGTAACGAAATCTTTCAGATGGCAATGCTTGAGCCGAAGCTGGCGATTTTGGATGAGACCGATTCAGGACTTGATATTGACGCCTTACGCATCGTGGCAAATGGGGTAAACAAGCTCAGAAACAAAGACAACGCCATTGTTGTCATTACCCACTACCAACGCCTATTAGACTATATCGTTCCAGATCACGTGCACGTATTGTACAATGGCCGTATCGTGAAGTCAGGAACTAAAGAGCTCGCCAAAGAGCTCGAAGAAAAAGGTTACGACTGGATCAAAGCAGAAAACGACTAATTATGGATCTTACAGACAAGCTCTTATCGTCTTTTATTGCCTTTGAAGATCAGGTCAACGTGAATGATCCGGTGCACGAAATTCGCACTGAGGCATTGAAGCGTTTTGAAAAGCAAGGGTTTCCTAACAAGAAACTTGAGGCGTGGAAGTACACCTCTTTGCAAGACCTTTTGACAACGGACTACAGTATTTTTCCGAAGTCTAAATGTGCATTAGAATACGCCAACGTTCGCCAGTATTTCTTGCATGAAATAGAAACCTTTAAGATCGTTTTTGTTGACGGACAGTACAGTTCTTTCTTGTCAGAAACAACCCACGATGGAGTTGACGTGTGCCTTTTCAGTGCTGCGATTGAAAAGCCAAAATACAAGCATGTAGTAGACGCGTATTTCAACAAAGTGGCCAATCAAAAAGATGCACTTACGAATCTCAATACTTCATTTGCAAACGAAGGAGCCTACATCTTTATTCCGAAAGGGAAGGCGCCTTTAAAGCCTATTGAGATCATTCACTTTGCTACCGGAAACACACCGCAAATTTTGTTGCAGCCCCGAAATTTGATTGTCTTAGAAGAAGGAGCAGAAGCTCAAATTATTGAGCGCCATCAGGCATTGTCACCGATAGAAGCTTTCACTAATTCGGTGACCGAGATTTATGCCGCTAAGAACGCCATTCTAGACTATTACAAGTTTCAAAACGACCAACTCACGGCATCGCTGGTTGACAATACCTATATCGACCAAAAAGAAGGCAGTGAAGTGCGTGTGCACACCTTGTCTTTTGGTAATAAGTTGGTGCGAAACAACCTGAACTTCTATCAAAACGGAGAGCATTGTAACTCTGTATTGAAAGGGGTTACCTTGGCTTCAGAGCGCCAGCACATCGACCATTACACCCTTGTACACCACGCGCAACCAAATTGCGAGAGCCACCAAGATTACAAGGGCGTATACGACGATCGTTCGGTGGGGGTATTCAACGGAAAGATTATTGTCGATCAGATTGCCCAGAAAATCAACGCTTTTCAGCAGAACAATAATCTATTAATCAACGACAAGGCAACGGTCAACACTAAGCCTCAGCTTGAAATTTTTGCAGACGATGTGCGCTGTTCGCACGGATGTACCATCGGTCAGCTTGACGAAGACGCTTTGTTTTACTTAAGATCAAGAGGGATCCCAGAGAAGGAGTCCCGCGCATTACTGATGTATGCGTTTGCCAATAACGTACTCGAATCGGTTAAGAACAATGCCTTAGAGCGTCGCGTGAAGCAAGTGATCGCTGATAAGTTGGGCGTTCGATTAGGATTCGACCTTTAATACTTTCACATGACCAACACGACGTTTGACGTTCAGGCCATCCGCAAAGACTTTCCGATTCTGAATCGAGAGGTCAACGGAAGACCGTTGGTTTATTTTGACAACGCCGCTACCTCTCAGACGCCAAAGCAAGTCATCGACGTTATTGTAGACTATTATTCGCGTTACAACGCGAATATTCATCGTGGAGTTCATACGCTGTCTCAAGAAGCGACTGACGCCTATGAAAAGGCTAGAGAAACCTTGAGAGCACACTTGAATGCGAAAGAGGCTTCAGAAATCATTTTTACCTCAGGCACCACGCATTCCATCAACCTTGTTGCGAATGGTTTTCAGGCGTTGTTAGGCCCAGGAGACGAACTCTTGGTTTCTGAAATGGAGCATCATTCGAACATTGTCCCTTGGCAAATGCTGTGCGAGAAAACGGGCTCTACTTTACAGGTTGTTCCGATGAACGAGCGCGGAGAGCTCAACATGGAAGCGTTCGACAAGCTCTTAAATCCGCAGACCAAACTTGTCTTTTGCAACCACGTTTCAAACGCTTTAGGTTCGATAAACCCGATTGAAGAGATTATCAATAAAGCACATGCCGTTGGTGCTGCTGTGTTGATTGACGGTGCCCAAGCGGCGCCTCACTTTAAGGCCGATGTTCAACAGCTAGATGTTGACTTTTATACCATCTCAGCCCACAAAGTGTGCGGACCAACCGGAGTCGGATTGCTCTACGGAAAGCGCGATTGGCTTGAAAAGCTACCGCCATACCAAGGCGGAGGAGAGATGATCGCCGAAGTCAGCTTTGAGAAGACCACCTATGCCGGACTTCCTCACAAGTTTGAAGCGGGCACTCCTAATATTGCAGGGGGTATCGCCTTCGGTGCTGCCATTGACTATATGAACGCTATAGGTTTCGAGCAGATTGCTGCATACGAACACGAGCTATTGGTCTATGCCACCGAGCAACTGAAACAGATTGAAGGGCTTCGGATAATCGGAGAGGCCGAGAATAAGGCTTCAGTAATCTCATTCAATGTTGGCAGCATTCATCCGTATGATATTGGAGCTATTTTGGATAAACTCGGAGTAGCGGTTCGAACAGGCCATCATTGTGCTCAGCCCGTGATGCATCATTTTCAAGTGCCCGGAACGGTAAGGGCAAGCTTTGCGTTTTACAACACCAAAGAAGAAATTGATAGCTTAGTTGAAGCAGTGAAAAAGGCGGTCGGCATGCTGCAGTAAAATAGAGAACATATGAGCGCAAACAAATCTATAAACGACATACAAGACGAGATCATAGACGAATTCAGCATGTTCGACGATTGGATGCAGCGCTATGAATACATGATCGAACTTGGTAAGTCGTTACAGCTGATAGACGAGCAGTACAAGACAGATGAATACACCATCAAGGGATGCCAGAGCAAGGTGTGGGTGTTCGCAGCGCTTAAAGAAAAAACGATTGAGTTTACAGCAGATAGTGATGCCATTATCACCAAGGGAATCATTGCCCTTTTACTCCGGGTCTTTAGCGGCCAACACCCCAAAGACATCATTGATGCAGAGCTCTATTTTATTGACCAAATTGGACTAAAAGAACACTTGTCCCCGACCCGTGCCAATGGGCTTGTGAGCATGATCAAACAAATCAGGCTTTATGCCGTAGCCTATCAAACCCAAATTGAAGAGTAGTCATGAGCGAAACACCAGATACATCAGCATTAGGAGAGAAAATTGTCAAGGTTTTAAAAACCATTTTTGACCCAGAAATTCCGGTAGATATCTACGAGCTAGGCTTGATTTACGATGTCTTGGTCAATGAAGACAATGAAGTTAGAATTTTGATGACTCTTACTTCACCGAACTGTCCGGTCGCAGAAACCTTGCCCGTTGAAGTTGAAGAGAAGGTCAAATCGATCGACGAGATTAAGGATGTTGAGGTTGAAATCACCTTTGATCCGCCCTGGACACAAGATTTGATGAGCGAAGAGGCCAAACTTGAGCTAGGACTTCTATAGCCATGTCGCGTACCGATGAGCCCATCGTAAACCGGGTCGCCAACAGCCCATTAAAAACCTTTGATTTAGAGACACTCTATACCGAAGGCCCTAGAATAACTTTAGATATCTCCCAATGGTTCGAAGACGGAGAAATTCTAAGAGAATCAGCTTTTCGCAATGCGCTCAAAGCTGCCGATCTTGAAGGATACAAAGGAGCACATGTGGCCCTGCATTGCAGCAGCGACACCATTCTTCCCCAATGGACCTACTCCTTGGTTACGACCGCTCTCGCGCCAATTGCTGAGACCGTGATTGTCGGAGATTTAACGCAGCTTGAGGTGGTTTTATACGAGCGTGCACTTGCGACTTTTGATTTCTCGATTTATCAAGATGTTCCCGTCATACTCAAGGGGTGTTCGAACAAACCTGTGCCTGATCAGGCCTACGTGAGTGCGGCAATGGCTTTAAAGAAAGTCGCCAAGAAACTCATGTACGGAGAAGCTTGTTCGGCAGTTCCGCTTTAGGAGTCTAGATCTCCGTATTCGTCTAAATTTTCGGGATACAAGAAGTTGTTGTAGGGGAAGCGCGTAATATGTATTTCTCGAATCGCTTTGTAAACGCTTTTCTTGAAGTGTTCTAGGTTTTCTTTATTGATAGCCGAAATAAAAACAGCCTTGTCACCTATTTTATTGTACCAAGTGCTCTGCCACTGTTCAAGGCTGTAATGGCGCGCGTCGCGTTCTACCATAAGATCGTCTTCATCGAAGTCTTCTGGGCTGTACTGATCAATTTTATTGAAAACCATTACCGTTGGTTTTCCTTCGCAATTTATCTCTCGCAGAATTTGATTAACGGCTTCTATATGCTCCATGAATTGACCGTGTGAAATGTCAACGACATGCAGTAAAAGGTCAGCTTCACGTACCTCGTCAAGGGTACTCTTAAAGCTTTCAACCAGTTGTGTGGGGAGTTTTCGAATGAAACCTACTGTATCACTCAACAAAAAGGGCAGGTTTCCTAACACCACTTTTCGGACGGTGGTATCAAGGGTGGCGAACAACTTGTTTTCAGCAAAAACTTCACTCTTCGCGATGACGTTCATCAGGGTGGATTTTCCCACATTGGTGTATCCAACCAAAGCGACTCGAACCAAAGCTCCGCGATTCCCCCTCTGCGTTTCCATCTGCCGATCGATTTTCTGAAGCTTCTTCTTGAGCAACGCAATACGGTCGCGAACGATTCGTCGGTCCGTTTCTATTTCGGTTTCTCCTGGTCCACGCATTCCGATACCCCCTCGTTGCCTTTCAAGGTGTGTCCATAGCCCGGTTAGGCGTGGTAAAAGGTATTCGTATTGTGCGAGCTCTACTTGAGTACGCGCATAACTGGTTTGAGCACGTTGCGCAAAGATGTCGAGAATAAGCCCAGTGCGATCTAGAATTTTGCAGCGCAACAGTTTTTCGATATTGTTCTGCTGGGCAGGAGTGAGTTCGTCGTCGAATATGACCGACCCTATTTCTTCTTCCTCTACGTATTGTGCAATCTCTTCTATTTTTCCTGAACCTAAATAGGTTTTTGGGTTAGGGATGTCGATGCGCTGTACAAAACGTTTTTTCACTTCGCCTCCAGCGGTGTAGGTCAAAAACTCTAATTCATCGAGGTACTCTTCTACCTTTTCAATGGGCTGTTCGCGTCGAATGGCCCCGATGAGGATACTGCTCTCGTAACTTGAGGATATTTTTTCTATCATATCTGAGGCTCAAAATTAAGCGTTTACAAGCACCAAGCGCCCATGTTGTTAAGGTTTTCTTAACGGACTTTACGCCACGATAACACTTGAAGCGGCATTCTTAAAACTTACATCAAATACAACCTGAGTGGGCCTCTTACTTTTGGCGCAAACGTAAATTTTATGAAAACCTTATTGAATCTTTTATTGGTTTTAGTATCGACCTTTGCCGTTGCTCAAAGCACTGTAAAAGGAAGAGTTCTAGACGAAAACAACTTTCCATTACCTGGTGCCGTAGTGGCGCTTGACAACGGCCAAACCGTAATTACTGATTTCGACGGGTACTTTATCGTATCATCAGATCAAGAAAATACTGCCGTTATCTCTTACATTGGTTTTGATGCTCAAACTATTACATTAAAACCTTCTTCAGACATTTTAATTGTTGTACTTCAACCCAAAGTGAATCAATTAGACGAGGTTGTGGTTTCAGGATTTCAAGGAGGAGTCGTAAAGTCTTTGAATAAGCAAAGAAATGATGTCAATGTGACGAATGTAGTTTCTTCAGATCAGGTGGGTAAATTCCCAGACGCCAACATCGGAGACGCTCTTAAGCGTGTGAGCGGTATCGCCATGCAATACGATCAAGGAGAGGCCCGAGACATTATTATTCGAGGATTCGCTCCTGGCCTTAACTCGGTTACCTTGAACGGAGAAAGAATTCCTTCTGCAGAGGGTGACAACCGCCGTGTACAGATGGACCTTATTCCTTCTGACATGATTCAATTGATAGAGGTAAGCAAAACTCTAACTCCTGATATGGAGGGTGATGCGATAGGAGGTTCTGTAAACTTGGTAACGCGTTCAAATCCGAACGGATTTAGATTTTCTTCAACTGTTTCTGGAGGCGCAAATCCGATTCGCGAAGGCGGATTCAATCGCAGCTTAGGTCTTATCGTTGCTGATAAGGTAAGTGACAAATTTGCCTATACACTTTCTTCAAGCCATAATACTGTAGACTATGGTTCAGATAATGTCGAGTTTGAATGGGATGATTCTGATGAGGATGAAATCAAAGAGCAAGACATTCGTCGCTATGACGTGAAAAGAACACGTCGTTCGGCTTCGTTGAACTTGGATTATACAATCGACGCAAATAATGCGCTCTATTTCAAGTCAATGTACAATTCAAGAGACGATTGGGAAAACCGTTATCGTGTACGTTTTGACGACATTGATGATGAAGAAGATGGAACCTTACGTATTAGAAAACAAACTAAAGGTGGAATTGGAAACGATCGCGTTGACAATCGCCGTTTAGAAGATCAGCGTACGTCTCGTTTTGCCCTAGGTGGTGAGCACCAATGGGGTAAGTTGGCCGTGGATTGGAAGGGATCGGTATCGAATGCTTCTGAGTCACGTCCCAACGAGCGTTACGTTCGATTTGATCAAAAGGGAGCCGTTTACACAGGTGTGAACTTATCGAACTCTACACTGCCAGGGTTTGTTGTAAACGAAAACGTCTTAAATGCTGTAAACGACTTCGAGTACAAAGAGGTTTTAGAAGGAGATGGATTTACTGAAGAGGACAATACCACGTTCAGAGTCAACTTTGAATTGCCATACGGCAAAAACGACGTCTTGAAATTTGGTTATAAAATGAACGACAAAACAAAGCTTCGTGATAACATCTGGTACGAGTACGACGCAGAGGATGCGTACCCAACCATGGCCGATGCCATGACAGACAATTACGACATTGACGGTTATCTAGCTGGAGCATACAAACACGGTTTATTTGCTACCCCTGAGTTTTTAGGAGAGCTAAATATGCTTGGGTTTGACCAAGAGATAGCTTTAGGTGAGTTCGCTGCTGAGAATTATAACGCAAATGAGACCGTAAATGCCGCTTATGTTATGGTTACTGATCAACTCGGCCCAAAGACCAAGGCTATAGTAGGTGCTCGATTAGAGGCGACAGCTATCGATTACACCGGGTTTGAATACGATGAGACTGTCGATGAATCTCTGGCCGATTTACGACAGGTTAGCGGAAGTAATAATTACACCAATATTTTACCAAACGTTACGCTGCAGCATAGCGCAAATAATCTTGTCCTGAATGCAGCTTATACGGTTTCTCTTGCTAGACCTGCCTATTTCGATTTGGTTCCTTATCGTGAGGTAAACTCAGAGGACGAAGAGATAGCTCTTGGTAATCCTGACTTAGAAGCGACGGTTTCAAATAACTTTGATGCTATGGCAGAGTACTATTTTGGTGCGGTTGGTCTTGTCTCTGCAGGTGTTTTCACTAAGAGTATTGACAACTGGCTTTATACCTTTAGCGATGACAATTTTGAAGGGTTTTCTGGTGAATATGCTGGGTTCGATTACGAGCAAGTTAGAAACGGGAGTTCGGCTTCTGTAACAGGTTTTGAGATTGGAGTGCAATCTCGACTTGATTTTCTACCTGGTTTCTTAGGAAATACCACTTTCTACGGAAACTATACCTACACCAACTCTAGCACTGACGGAGTAGAAGGTAGAGAGGACGTTCCACTTGTAGGCGCCACAGAAAATATGTTCAACGCTTCTCTAGCCTATGAGACTAAAAACTTTTTCTTGAGAGCTTCTTTGAATTATCAAGGAGAAAACCTTGATGAGGTTGGCGGAAATAGCTTTGAAGATCGCTGGTACGATGCACAGACTTTTGTTGATCTGAATGCAACGTATTCAATTAATAACCGTGTGCGTCTTTTTGCTGAAGCCAAAAACCTTACAAATCAGCCATTGCGTTATTATCAAGGTTTAGCTGATCGCACAATGCAATTGGAATATTACGATATTAACTGGAACTTCGGTATCAAGATAGATATTAGATAAAATGAGATTACTTACCCTTGCATGTGCCATGATGGTAGTGCAGGGCCAGGCTCAACATATTGGCAAGGAACGAGACTCTCGTTCCTTGCTTCATTTTGAGATTAGCCCAATTGCTGAAACCACACCCGTTGAATCTCCAGAAGATGCTGCGGACGATGTTTGTATTTACGTGCCAACATCAGTCACAGAATCGGTACTAATAGTCGGGACCAATAAGAAAAAGGGATTAGACACCTACAGTCTAAGAGGAGAAAGACTGCATTCCTATTCCTTTGGACGTCTGAATAATGTGGATTTGATAAACGGCGCGTATCCTATTATAATTGGGTCAAATCGTACGTTTAACAGTGTAGATTTCTATCGCTTATTCGCAGACGGATCGTTGCAATTGCTGTATCGCAAACCTACCGGGTTAAAGGACGTCTATGGATTAAGCGCCGATTTTCATCCAGACTATGGATATATGGTTTTCGTAAGCGACAAAAAGGGTAGGGTTCAAGAATACACCCTAGAAATGAAAAGTGCTTCGATCACTGCTACATTAAACCGCACCTTCAAATTCTCTTCTGTTGTAGAAGGGATGGACGTTGATCTTCATAACGCAGCACTTTATGCGGCTGAAGAAAACAAAGGCTTATGGAAAGTGGACTTAAAGAGCGATACGAGTAGAAAAAATCGCAAACTTCTGCTCTCAGTAGATAAAGAGAATATAAAGGCGGATTTAGAAGGTGTTGCTATTGCGAGGCTAGACGCCTCCTCAGGTTTGGTTTTTGTTTCAGTGCAAGGGTCTAATGCATATGCGCTGCTCGATTTAGCCTCAGATGAGTTTATGGGTACTTTTACTATTAAGGCGTCCTATAATAACACATTAGGTGGTGTCGAAGAAACGGACGGAATAGACGTGAGCACCCATCCAAGAACAAGGGTTTTTATAGCCCAGGATGGTGTCAATGATGGGTTAAACCAGAATTTCAAGATAGTCTCTTTTGATCAGCTCTTGACTGCAATTTTCAAAAATTAATTCTTATACTTGTCCGATATCTTTACAGTACCGGACTTGTATGTTTCTTATATTATACCTGCTTTCGCTTTTTTCTATCCCCCCTCAAATTGACGGTAGAAATCTTGTCGTTTTTGGGGCAAGAGAGGGCTTTGTGTTAGTTTCTAACGACAGCCTCTATTACACGATTGATGGGGTAGATTTTGAATCGAGAAAGCACAATTTTGGTCTGGATATGTACCGTATGCAGCCAGTCCCTAAGGCCGAAAAGAATACAAAGACCTTTATGGTATCGAGCGGAGGTGGAATGGTTTATCGTTATGATGAGGTGGTTGACACCTTGGTACGACTAGACAATTCTTACTTGTTTATGAGCCGGTTTGGCGAAGCCAGAGTGTCTCGAAAAGATACTATCTACACTTTTGGCGGGTATGGAGAGTTTAATTATTCGGACAAATTAATTTCTTTCAAGCAAAACTTTAGAGAATGGAATGTTGAACCTATTGAAGACCCTCTTCCGATCCCTTCGCGCAAACATTTTATTCAATACGACACGCTTTCAGATAACATTTACATTGGATTTGGTGATCAGTCTTTTTTCAAAGATGGCGTTGAACGAATTAGAGAAATCCCATTTATCTACAGGTTTGATAAGAACAATAAGGCTATAGAAGCAGGCAGTTTTGAATCGCTCATAGAGACAACCAAAAAATTTACACGAGGACTGTATACCTATAAACAGTTTCATCATTACCGGCAGCCGCTTCTATATTCAAATGAAGGGATATGGTCTATAGACTTAATTCATAAAAAAGCCATACATCATATCAACCCAGATCTTGTAAGGTTGCAGCAGTACACCCAGATTTTAGCTTATAACGATTATACGGGGAGGTTCTTGTTAGCTGCTAACTATGAGACTACGAGCCCTAGATACCATGTTGTAAATGAGTTAGACTTGTTAGGGCTAGAATATGAAGAGTACCCTCTAGGTTATACCAGTATTCCTAATTGGGTGTACTTATTAGGGGGGTTAGCCGTTCTATTCCTACTTCCTTTATTTAGGACAAAAAGTTATGTGGCTTTAAATGATACCATTAAGCGAAATGAGCGACGCATACAACAGCGGCTTTCTTCTGAAGATTTCAATATTCTTCAACTTATTACTGAGGCCTATCCGGGTAGTGTTGAGTATCCAGAATTGCAAAATTCTTACCAAAAAGACCTCTCTTACGAAAGCCGAATCAAAAAGTTGCGCGCTTCAATCAAGGAGATTGACGAGGTTGTTCAAAACATTATAGGACGCAAACGCAATTCAATTTTTGAAATTGAGAAGGGGCGTGAGGATAAACGTGTTAAAGTGATTCGTATTAAAAACGATAAGCTTAAAACCGTTGACTTCTTCGGACGATTAAAAAGAAAATCAAAGTAAAGAAGCGACTTCTTTTGCAAAATAAGTGGCGATGATATCCGCCCCTGCCCGCTTGAACGAGAGTAACTGTTCGAGTACAATGGGCTCGTATTCTACCCAGCCCTTTTCGGCAGCGGCCTTGATCATGGCATATTCACCTGAGACCTGGTATACGGCAATCGGAAGCACGATTTCGTTTTTAAGATCACGAACGATGTCGAGATAAGCGAGTCCTGGTTTCACCATCAAAATATCCGCTCCTTCTTCTTGGTCCATGAGGGCTTCTTTTAGGGCCTCCTTGCGATTTGCGGGATCCATTTGATAGGTCTTCTTATCGCGTGGTATTTCTTCACCTGCCACTGGGGCAGAATCTAAGGCGTCTCGAAATGGTCCGTAATGCGCGCTTGCGTATTTAGCTGCATACGAAAGGATGCCCACGTCTTCATATCCGGCAGCATCGAGCGCTTGCCTGATTTGGATGACACGTCCGTCCATCATATCACTAGGAGCTACAAAATCGGCACCAGCACGTGCATGAGAAACACTCATTTTACAAAGCGCCTCAACCGTAGGGTCGTTGAGCACCTTGCCTGCGGCCACGATGCCGTCATGGCCGTATATAGAGTAGGGGTCTAAAGCCACATCTGTGAATACTAACATTTCTGGACACACCTGTTTGACCGTCTTGATCGCCCGCTGCATAAGCCCATTCTCATTGAACGCCTCGGTTCCTGCATTGTCTTTGAACTTTTGATCTGCCTTTGCGAACAAGAGCACTCCTTTTAGGTGCAAGGCATGAAGCTCTTTGATTTCTTGCTGCAACTGGTCGAGACTCATTCTATACTGACCAGGCATAGATAGAATTTCTTCTTTGACACCCTGTCCTTCGACCACAAAAAGAGGGACCAAGAAATCATTTACACTGAGTTGGGTTTCTTGGACGAGCGCTCTGATGGCGGCATTTTGTCGCAAGCGACGGTTTCTAATGATGGGGTACATAAATTTCTCCTTTTAAATAGAGGGATGCGTCACCGCTGAGCAGCACACGATCCTCTTTGAGTTCACATAGTAAGGTACCGCCTCTCTGAGAGGCTTGGTAAGCAGTCATTTTAGTTTTGCCCAGTCTTTTAGACCAATAAACGGCCAATGAGGTATGGGCCGAACCAGTTACAGGGTCTTCATCGACCCCCACCGCAGGGCCAAAAAACCGAGAAACAAAATCGATTTCTCCCTCGCCTTTTGCGGTAAGAATCACTCCGCGAAAGGGCATCGTTCGAATCCGTTGCAAGTCTGGGGTAGCTAGGCGGACGCTTTCTGCTGAATCAAGCCTCAAGATCAAATCCGAGGCTCCTTTTTGTCCATCTAGAACGGGGGCCCCTACCACTTCAATAAGATGGCTTGAAAGGGCATAAGGCTCTAATTGATCTGCAGGAAAATCGAGCGTATAGGTATTCGATTCTGCACGACTTACCGACAGTATACCCGACTGAAGGCTTTGAAACGCTATGGAATCATTTTGGGCGATGCCTTCTGAGAATAACACATGAGCTGCGGCCAGTGTAGCGTGTCCGCAAAGGGCCACCTCTGTAGTTGGTGTGAACCAGCGCAACTCGAAGGGTTTTAGGTCGATGCGTACAAATGCGGTTTCTGCAAGATTGTTTTCGGCGGCGATGGCCTGCATGACGGCCTCATCCATGGGCGCATCGAGCAGACAGACTGCCGCAGGGTTTCCTGAGAACACCTTCGCAGTGAAGGCGTCTACCTGATACATTGGTATTTTCAATAATTCGGTCACACCCATGCTTTTGGATTTTCAAGCACTTCAACGAGACGCGCCTCTTCTGAGCCTTTTTCGGGTTGGTGATTGTAACGCCACTGCACATGAGCCGGAAGGCTCATTAAGATACTTTCGATACGGCCGTTAGTTTTCAATCCAAACAAGGTGCCTTTGTCGTGCACTAAGTTGAATTCTACATAACGCCCTCTTCGAATTTCTTGCCAATCGCGTTGCTCCGTGGTATATGAAAGTGTTTTGCGACGGTTCACAATGGGCACATAGGCCTCTACAAAGCTGTTTCCGACCTCGGTTACAAAATCATACCACTGTTGCATACTCCGCTCGGGGAGGGCTTTCAGGTAATCAAAAAACAGTCCACCTACGCCTCGCGCCTCATTGCGGTGGGCGTTCCAGAAATAGGCGTCACACTGCTTCTTGTATTTCGGATAAAAGGCAGGGTCGTGCGCGTCACAGGCGCGTTTGCATACCTGGTGAAAGTGCGTGGCATCTTCTTCAAAAAGATAATACGGAGTCAGGTCTTGTCCGCCTCCAAACCAAGCGTCGACAATTTCTCCCTGTTTGTTGTACATTTCAAAATACCGCCAATTGGCATGGACCGTGGGCACCATCGGACTCTTAGGGTGAATGACTAGTGACAATCCGCAAGCGAAAAAATCTCCTTCTTCAACCTTGAAATAGGCTTTCATCGTATCGGGAAGCTCGCCGTGCACCGCCGAAATGTTCACCCCGCCCTTTTCAAAAACGTTACCGTTTTCGATGACGCGGGTGCGTCCGCCCCCGCCTCCAGGCCGCTCCCAAAGATCTTCTTGAAAAGTGGCCCCGCCGTCTTCGGCCTCAAGGGCGGCACAAATCTGATCTTGAAGGGTTTGAATGTAGGCGTAGAAGGTGTCTTTTAGGCTGTTCATAGGGCAAGTGGTAGTTAGTGGTAATTCTTTACGGCGTCAATAAAGGCTTTTGCATGTTCGACAGGAATGTTGGGTAGAATGCCGTGACCTAGGTTGACGATATAGCGGTCTTTACCGAATCCGTCGATCATTTGACGCACATCGGCTTTGATGCGCGAAACAGGCGATAGCAGTCGTGCTGGGTCGTAATTTCCCTGAAGGGTGATTTTGCCTTTGCTGAGGTAACGCGCGTTACGCGGCGAACAGGTCCAGTCGACCCCGAGGGCAGACGCACCGGTTTCTGCCATATCTGAGAGCGCAAACCAACATCCTTTACCGAAGAGGGTTACCGGAGCAAGGTCTTTAAGCGCATCAACAATCTGACGCATGTATTGCAGTGAAAATTCATTGTAGTCTTCAGGGCCGAGCATTCCTCCCCACGAGTCGAAGATTTGCAATGCATGAACACCAGCTGCTACTTTAGCCTTGAGGTAGGCAATGGTGGTGTCGGTAATTTTTTGCAACAGGGCATGCGCCACTTCGGGTTGAGAGAAGCAGAGTGATTTCGCCAGGTCAAAGTTTTTACTGCCTTGCCCTTGAACACTGTAGCATAAGATCGTCCATGGCGAACCAGCAAATCCGATCAGCGGAACACTGTTGTCGAGCTTTTCAAGGGTCATTTTTACGGCCTCAAAGACATATCCTAAGGTCTCGTGCACGTCTGGTACAATGACGCGGTCAAGGTCTTCTTTGGTTCGAACAGGGTTGGGCAGATAGGGTCCGAAACCAGGACGCATCTCTACATCGATGTTCATCGCCTGGGGTACCACCAAAATATCACTGAACAAGATGGCCGCATCCATCCCAAACCTTCTCAAAGGCTGAACCGTAATCTCAGAGGCCAGTTCAGGGGTTTGACAGCGGGTGAAGAAGTCGTACTTCTCACGAAGTTCTATGAATTCAGGCAAGTAGCGCCCTGCTTGGCGCATCATCCAAACGGGTGGCCGATTTACGGTTTCTCCACGAAGGGCTTTGAGGTAAAGGTCGTTTTTAGGAGTCGTCATAGTTCTTTTTTAAAGTGGTTGATCACCTCAACAGCGAGGTGCATGGCGCCTGCCTTCTTCGAAACAAGCAAATTTGAGCTGTGTGCTTTTACGGCCTCAGCAGTGGTTTCTCCGATGCAGCAGGCCAGTGTGCTATCGCTTAGGGCATTGTATTTCAGGTAGCTATCGATACCACTGGGGCTAAAAAACAGAACGGCGTCGAAAGTATTTGAGAACGTTTTTTCAACGGCCCGCGTCATGTAACAATCCATATAATCGCATCCTTTTTCACGAATGAAATGTTCAAGAGCAGTGGTCTTGCGAACCCCCGTGAACCAGAGCGGCTTGGTTTGAAGCGGCTTCAAGTGATCTTCGATCAGCGCAGCGGCGTTTTCTGCTTGTGCCGTTACCTTTATTCCAAGGTCGGCCAGGGCATTGGCGGTTTGCTCGCCCACACAAAACCATTGGGCGTTTAGCAAGGTTTTTTCGTCTTGGCGATGCCAGTATTCTTTCAGTGCTGCCACGGCGTTCTGACTGCTACACACATAGACCGGATAGGGGGCCGCACTGAACGGAAAGCACTCTGCTTCGAGCGCGTTGTAATGGGTCAACGCGTGGCCTGCCCCTAATAGGCGCTCGTAGATGGCATCCTCAAGAATTTTGGTGCTAAGAATGCTGGCCATCGCGAATAGATTTTAAAATTGCACTTCCGCCATTCTCGAGCACTTCGTTCACTAAGCTGTCAATGTGCTCTAGGGCCTCATCTTGCGAAAGACGTCGTTCTACAACAACGGCTTTAGATCCGTCGAGGCTGAAGAGTCCGCCCTTAAAAAATAGGACTTCGTTTTCAAGGTAGGCATAGGCCCCTATGGGAGAGCTACACCCTCCTTCAAGTCTTCTTAAGAATTCACGCTCTATGGTTACTGCGAGCGCGGTTTCATCGTCGTTCAAGCTTTTACTTGTGGTAATTGCTTTTTCGTCTTGCATGCGCGTGGCGACTGCAATCGCTCCCTGTGCCGGAGCGGGAATCATCCAGGGTAGAGGTTCAATCTGCAGGGCGTCAAGGCCGAGGCGCTCGAGCCCTGCGGCCGCGAAAACTCCACCTTTTACAGGCTGTTCGGCCACTTTGTTCAATCGGGTCTGAACATTACCTCTCAAGCCTATCACCTGATCTTTAGGATAACGATTGAGCCATTGCGCCTTGCGCCGTAAGCTTCCGGTGGCAATGGTGTTGGAGTGGGCGTCATTGCCTTTTACGAGCACGTCTTGCGGATTCGCCCGTTTAAGGATGGCTGAAAGGGTCAACCCCTCGGCCAAAAGTGTAGGAACATCTTTGAGCGAATGCACCGCTAAGTCGATATGATTGCTCAAAAGCGCTGCGTCTAGGGTCTTTGTGAACACACCTGTGAGCCCCATTTGATAGATTGGAGTGGTTAGGTTGAGGTCTCCTTCTGATTTGATCGGAACGATTTCGCAGGCGGTACCCGATTGTTCTAGTGCGCTCTTCACCTTTTCGGCTTGCCAAAGGGCCAGCGCGCTATCTCGTGTTCCTATGCGAAGTGCTGTGCTCATTCACCCTCTTTTTCAAGTTCGAACAGGGCCTCAATAAGCTGCATTTTTTGCTCGAGATCGTCGTCGCTTGCGCGCAAGAAGTTGGCAAATTGCTTGGTGATTTTCTGAACCAGGCGGTCTCCGAAGTCGTCGATTACTTCACTGTGTTTCGCCCCCGAACTGCTTTTTGATTTTTTCAGAAGATAGGCACGTTCTTCTTCTTTGAATTGACTGAGACGTTCTTTGAGAGCCGAAATGGTCGCTGCAAACTTTCGGTTGTCGACCCAGGTCAGAAACTCCCCTTTGATTTCGTCTATGATTTCTTCTGCCAAAGGCACTTGAGATTTTCTGCGCTCAAGCGTGTCGTCTGTGATCTTAGATAAATCGTCAATATCGACTACATTCACTTGATCGAGTGTTCCTACCTCTGAGGCGACATTTTTAGGAACAGAAAGATCGAGAATAGTGAGCGGCTTTTTGAGGTAAAGCAGCGCCTTGGTCACCGTCGGTTTCTGCGCGCCGGTGGCGACAATCAGCACATCGGCCTTGCGGATTTCGGTTTGAAGTTCTTCGTATCCTTTGACATTGAGTTCGAACTTTCCTGCGATCTCTTCGGCAGTTGAGCGCGTTCGATTAATCAAGGTGATATGCTTATTGCTCGTGTGCTTGACTAGGTTTTCGCAAGTGTTACGACCGATTTTTCCGGTCCCGAAGAGCAGCAAGTTTTTCTCGCTGATGTTGGGAATATTCTCAAGCAGATAGCGCACTGAGGCGAACGAAACTGAAGTGGCTCCGCTTGATATTTCTGTTTGATTCTTGATCCGTTTTGAAGCCTGAATGACAGCGTTCACAAGGCGTTCAAGAAAGACGTTATTCAGTTGTAAGGCCTTTGATCTTCTGAAGGCCTGTTTGATTTGTGAGATGATTTCGAAGTCCCCTAAGATCTGACTGTCAAGGCCTGTCCCCACTCTGAAAAGGTGATTGACGGCTTGTTCGTTTTGAAAGACATATCCTTCTGTCTTGAAAAGGTCAGCATCTCCTTTGGTGTGTTTACAGAGCAGGTCAATGAGTTGGTCGGGTGAAGAGGCAAATCCGTAGAGCTCTGTGCGGTTACATGTTGAAATCACGATCAGGGCCTCAATGCCCAAGTCGTGCGCGTCATGGCTAAGCGATTCGCCACGGGCACCGTCAATACTGAATTTGCCGCGCGTCTCTGCGTCTGTTTTGATATAGCTAACGCCTATGGCGTAAAAGTTCTCGAGCATCTGTAGGTTGCTTGCTTGAAAAGCAACACAAAATTAAGTGCAGAACTTAGCTTAAAATAACGCTAAACGTCTTCAGCGCGTTATATGCAGTTAAATGACGGATTAAGATTGCGGTATTTTTTGTAATAGCCACTATAACAGCATTTTGAGACTGTATATTTCTATTTAGACTCTTTTTAAATTAGACTTTTTTGAATTGAAGTATCTTTGTTTCTCAAAAAAATAACGCTAGATGAAGCCTTCTGTTTTTCAAATTAATGAGCGCTGTTCGGTATACCGTTTTGAAAACGAGAATGAAAGTAACAGCTATGAGTACGACGACCTCTCCCTTGAGGCCGTTCAATTTCATTTTGTGCTTAAGGGCCACGCTCAGTTTTGGTACAACAACCGCAGTTACCAACTTGAGGCGCAAGAAGATCAAATGCTATTGCTGTTCAATACACAAAAGGCCTTGCCGATAGATCTTGAACTAGGTGCGGGTGGCGCGGTTTTATCCATTGTAATTGATCTTGAACAGCTCCATACGTGGTTTTCAGAAGAGAGCAAGGTGATACCTTTTTTTAACGGTAATGCGCCTGAAAAGAAGTACTACAGTCAAGACGAGATTCGTCCGGCCATGGCTATTCCGCTCAATCAATTGATGTATTACAGCTTGCACGCGTCTGTGCAGCGTTTGTATTTTAAAGCGAAGGTGCTCGAGATCATGGCGCTTTTTTTCAACAGGGTCGACGACGCCGATCTTGAAAAATGCCCTTATCTGGCCGATGACGAAAACATGCGAAAGATTCGTAAGGCCAAAGATTTGCTCATTGCCTCTATGGCAGAGCCGCCTAGTTTAGAGGCCCTTGCTGAGCAAGTTGACCTCCCGATCGGAAGATTAAAAGAGGGCTTTAAAGAGGTCTACGGTGACTCCGTTTTTGCGTTTTTGCTTGACTACAAATTAGATTATGCCCGCAAATTGCTGTTGACAAACACCTATAGCGTGGCCGATGTGGGGGCCCGGGTAGGATACAGTACGGCAAGCCATTTCATTGCGGCCTTTAAAAAGAAATTCGGGACGACTCCTAAGAAGTACCTAGCCGACTTCAAGCGATAGGCCGTATTTTTGTACCATTAAAAAATTGTGATTGTGAAGAAAGGAGTACTACTTGTAAATCTGGGTTCGCCAGACGCACCGACCAAAAAAGCGGTAAAACCTTACCTCGACGAGTTTTTGATGGACAAGCGCGTTATTGATGTGCCGTCTGCCCTTAGGGCGCTGTTGGTGAGAGGGATCATTCTAAATGTCCGTCCGAAACGTTCGGCAAAGGCCTATGCTAAGATTTGGTGGAAAGAGGGTTCTCCGCTCATTGTGATTTCAGAACGCTTTCAGAAGAAAGTGCAGGAGCACACTGAAATACCGGTCGCATTGGGGATGCGTTATGGGAGCATGAGTATTCACAAGGCCCTTGCTGAGCTTGATGCCAAGGGTGTTGAAGAGGTCTTGTTGGTGCCGCTTTATCCGCATTACGCTATGAGTAGCTACGAAACTGTGGTAGTAAAGGCGCTTGAAGAACAGCAAAAGCATTTCAAACACATGAAGGTTTCGACGCTCGGTGCCTTTTATAAAAGTCCTGACTACATCAAGGTGCTCGGGGATAGCATCAAAGAACAATTGAAAGATTACGAATACGACCATATTTTGTTTTCGTACCACGGTATTCCAGAGCGTCATATTCGCAAATCAGATCCGACCAAGTTTCACTGTAAAATTGACGGTCAGTGCTGCAGCGTGAACTCCGTTGCTCACCACACCTGTTACCGCCATCAGTGTTTTGCCACTACCGAAGCAGTACGGCATTATCTAGGTCTTGACGCCGAGAAGGTGAGTAGTTCTTTTCAGTCGCGTTTGGCCGGGGACCAATGGCTTCGCCCCTACACGGACTATGAATTCGAACGCTTTGCCAAAGAAGGTAAAAAACGCCTTGCGGTGATTACGCCCGCTTTCGTGGCTGATTGCCTCGAGACCCTAGAAGAAATTGCGATGGAGGGTGAAGAAGAATTCATCGAAGCAGGCGGATCGACCTTCAAACACATTGCGTGTCTGAACGACGATGACAACTGGGTTGCACTCATGTCGAGCTGGATTCATCACTGGGAGGAGAGCGGCAATCTACCTGTGTAAGGCCGCGATCCAAGTCGTTTAAATTTTAGCACTTTAGGTATCAGCGTTTCGCGATATTTTCTAATTTGTAAGGCCTTAAACAAAATAAGACCTTATGAAACAGTTGCGTTCGGCTAGTTTTCTAGCCTTCTTTTTTGCACTTTCAGCATTTACTTCACTGGTAGCGCAGCAAGCTGCTGACGCCTATTCAAGTTTAGATTACCGTTTGATTGGCCCCTTTCGAGGAGGACGTTCAGCGGCAGTCACAGGAGTTCCTGGACAACCCAATACCTATTATTTCGGAGCTACCGGAGGAGGAGTGTGGAAGTCAGACGACGCCGGAAACACCTGGAAAAACATTTCAGACGGATATTTCGGCGGGAGCATTGGCTCGGTTGAAGTAGCCCAAAGCGATCCAAACGTCATTTATGTAGGAGGCGGAGAGGTTACTGTTCGCGGTAATGTTTCTTCGGGATACGGCGTATGGAAGTCAGTTGACGGCGGAAAGACCTGGGAATCAAAAGGCCTTCCTGATAGCCGACACATTCCGCGCATGCGTATTCACCCTGACAATCCAGACGTGGTATACGCCGCAGTCTTGGGTAATATTTACAAAGCAAGCACAGAGCGAGGTGTCTACAAGTCAACAGACGGAGGTACGACCTGGCGCAAAGTATTATACGTAAACGATATGGCAGGAGCCGTTGATCTGATCATCGATCCTACCAACTCACGTGTGTTATACGCTTCAACCTGGCGCGTGCAACGCACCCCCTATAGTTTAAGTAGTGGAGGACCGGGTTCTAAGCTATGGAAGAGTACAGATTCAGGAGAAACCTGGACAGAGATCTCATCGAACGAGGGCTTTCCGACCGGAACGCTTGGTATCATGGGTGTTACCGTTTCACCGGTACAAAAAGACCGTGTTTGGGCCATTGTTGAACATAAAGAAAAAGGCGGGTTGTACCGCTCAGAAGACGGTGGCGCGACCTGGAAGCAGGTCAACGACGAACGCAAATTGCGTCAACGCGCATGGTACTATTCACGCGTTTATGCCGACACTCAAGACGCCGACATCGTTTATGTGATGAACGTACGGTATCACCGTTCAACAGATGGAGGGTCAACGTTCTCGACCTATAACGCTCCGCACGGTGACCACCACGATTTATGGATCGCACCTGAAAATAACCAGCGTATGATTATTGCAGACGATGGAGGTGCTCAGGTTTCTTTTGATGCCGGTGAAAACTGGTCAACCTATTACAACCAACCTACGGCGCAGTTTTACCGCGTCACCACTGACAATGCGTTTCCCTATCGCATATACGTAGCACAGCAAGACAACTCAACGATTCGTATACGCCACCGTTCAGACGGAAACAGCATCACCGAAGACGACTGGGAAGAGACGGCAGGTGGTGAATCAGCGCACATTGCCGTTGATCCGAACAACAACGACATCGTTTATGGGGGTAGCTACGGCGGATTCTTGACGCGTGTCAACCATGCCAACAATACGGTTCGCGCCATCAATGTATGGCCAGACAACCCAATGGGCTATGGGGCTGAAGGAATGAAGTATCGCTTTCAGTGGAACTTTCCGATCATCTTCTCGAAGCACGATCCGAAGAAGCTGTATACCTTCTCAAATCACGTTCACCTATCGACCAACGAAGGACAGAGCTGGGAGCTCATGAGCCCTGATCTTACGCGTAACGACCCGACAAAACTCGTTTCGAGTGGAGGACCTATCACTCAAGACAACACAGGGGTAGAATACTATGCGACTATTTTCGCTGCAGGTGAGAGTCCTATCAAAGAAGGATTACTGTGGGTAGGTAGTGACGACGGACTCATTCATGTGAGCAAAGACGGAGGCGCAAATTGGGAGAATGTGACGCCAAAGAATATGCCTGAGTGGAATATGATCAACAGTATCGAGCCTTCTGCCTTTGACGAAGGAACCTGCTATGTGGCAGCAACACGTTACAAACTCGGAGACTTCACCCCCTACCTCTACAAGACAGAAGACTACGGTAAGACATGGAAGCTCATTACTAAAGGAATTCCGAGCGAGCACTTTACGCGAGTGCTTCGCGAAGATCCCGCCCAAAAAGGCTTGTTGTATGCCGGTACTGAGACAGGAATGTACATTTCGTTCAACGACGGTAAATCGTGGGATCCCTTCCAGTTGAACTTACCAATCGTTCCGATCACCGATCTAGCGGTAAAAGAAAACAGCTTGATTGTGGCGACTCAAGGACGCAGTTTATGGATGATAGACGATTTGACCGTACTGCATCAACTTGACGCCAACACCGCCTCAAAAGACGCTGTATTATTCAAGCCAAAAGACGCATACCGTACTAAAGGGAATAAAGGAAGACCTTCTCTGACTGCCGGTGAGAATATGCCTGCAGGAGTCGTGACACACATGTACTTTAAAGACTTGAAAGAGTCAGATAAGGTACACTTGACCTACACCTCAAAAGCAGGAGATACTTTGGCACACTTTAGCTCAGACGCCAAAGACCCTAAAGAAAAGTTAGCCGTGAAAACCGGCGGAAACACCCACGTTTGGGATACCCGCGGCGAGGGTGCAGAGCGCCTTAAAGGAATGATTCTTTGGGCTGCTAGTCTAAGTGGACCAAAGGCCGTTCCGGGAAGCTATATGGTTCACTTGAATTATAACGGCACCTCACAATCTCAGTCGTTTGAGATTCTACCTGATCCTCGAGCTGAGGTCAGCGTTGCTGAGATGCAAGAGCAATACGATTTTATCACAGCTATTAATGCAACTGTAAATGAGGCACACACTGCGATCAAGAAAATCAGATCGATCAACGAGAAGCTAAGCGCCTTTGAAGCGCAGTACAAAGACGACGCTTCGGTTGCTGATCTTGTAGCGCAGTCGAAAGCCTTAAGAGAGCGCTTCTCTACCGTTGAGAAGGCCTTGTATCAGACGCAGAACCGAAGTGGGCAAGACCCGCTGAACTTTCCGATTCGATTGACGAACAAGCTATCACACTTGAACCGTTTAGTATCAATAGATGACTTCGGACCAACCGAACAAGATAGAGCGGTACAACAAGAGTTAACCGCGGCCATCGAGGTACAACTGAAGGAGTTCAATACGTTAGTCGATCAAGAAATTGCAACGTTCAATCAAGCGTTCAATGAAAAGCAATTGAAGTTCTTACAACTCGACTAAGGCCTGTCTTTGAGTTTTTAAGACCTTTGTGCTTAACATGGAACTCTATCCTTATATCAAAGCCCTGCATCTCATCTTCGTGGTGACCTGGTTTGCAGGGCTTTTTTATATGCCTCGACTTTTTGTGTATCACATTGAAGCCCAAGAAGAAGACGAGCCTGCTAGGGCGATACTCTCGAGACAATTGAAACTCATGAGCAAGCGTCTGTGGTTCATCATTACGTGGCCCTCTGCCCTCCTCTGCACTTTTTTCGCGGTCTGGCTGTTGATTCAAATGCCCGGATGGTTAGCGCAACCTTGGATGCATGTGAAATTATTTTTTGTGCTGTTGCTTTTTGTGTATCACGGATACACCCATCGTATTTTTCTTCAACTGCAACGTGATGAAGTGAAGTACTCTGCGCGGTTTATGCGCATCTATAACGAAGGAAGCACCTTGATCTTGTTCTCAGTGGTGTTTTTGGTCATTGTCAAGAATGCGCTCAATTGGATTTTTGGGGTCTTGGCACTATTCTTGCTTGCTATCTTGCTGATGTTAGGGATACGCCTGTATAAGCGTATACGAGACAAGAATCCTGAAGCCTGATGTACTTTCAAAGTTTACGTTTTAGAATTTTCGCCGCGATGACGCTCATCGTAGTCCTAGCACTGGTATTCACAGGTGTCATCACATGGTATCAGTACCAAGAACAATCAAAAGACTATCACTCTGATCGGTTAGAACGCAAAGAACAGCAAGTGCTTAAGAGTCTCGAAAACGAGATGTTCAGCACCTATTTGGCCCTCACTCAAAACAATTTAGCACGGATTTTTAACGAGCCCATCTACGAGATCTCTAATATTCAAGATGTAGATTTCAGCTTGTATGCCTTAGACGGCACACTTATTAAATCTTCTTTACCAGAAGCTCCTGAGCGAATGTTTGGAGGGCTGTTGCGCAGAGTGATGGACAATGAGCGCTTTGTGGTAGAGGAGGTGAATGAGGGTCGGTCGGTGATGAGCTCGTTCTTCTTTTTAAAAGAAAGAAACGGCGAGCCAGTAGCCATTGTAAACCTCCCTTATTTTGAAGACAATAGCTTTAACGACTTTGAGCTTCGCGAGTTTCTTATTCGTTTAAGCATGGTGTATGTCTTGATCTTAGTTTTGGCGCTGGCATTGGGATACCTCGTATCGATCTATATCAGTCGTCCGATGAATACGATTGCCGACCGTTTGGCACATACGGCGCTTGACACGAACGAAAAGATTCAATTGAGTTCTCAGAGTGCTGAACTAGAGACCTTGATCAAAGCCTACAATGGCATGGTAGATGCCTTAGGAGACAGCGCCCGCAAATTGGCCCAGTCAGAGCGCGAAACGGCCTGGAAAGAAATGGCCAAACAGGTCGCTCATGAAATAAAAAACCCACTCACCCCAATGCGTCTTAGCGTGCAGCAATTTGAGCGAAGTTTTGCGGTTGACGAAGGCGAGCGCAAAGCACAACTCAAAGAATTTACACAGGGCATGTTGCAACAAATCGATACCCTGAGTGCGATTGCTTCGACCTTCTCTGACTTTGCCAAGATGCCCGAAACGAATAAGGTGCTGCTCAATGCCACCGAAGTGGTCCAATGGGCAGTTCAGTTGTTTTCAGACGACCGCGTATCGCTGAAGGCCGAAGCCGAAACCATCAACCTGAAAATCGATCGAAACCATTTGGTGCAGCTCGTGAACAACCTGGTGAAGAATGCCTTAGAGGCCGTAGAAGGAGTTGAAAATGCAACCGTTGAGGTCCGCTTATTTCAAGATAAAAAAGCGGTTGTACTCGAGGTAGAAGACAATGGAAAAGGCATGAGCGAAGAGGTGTTATCACGCATGTTCGAACCGCGATTTACTACTAAGAATAGCGGTATGGGGTTAGGCTTGGCAGTGGTCAAGACCTTGGTCGAAGAGAACGGCGGCACCATCGAATGCCACTCTACACTGAATGAAGGCAGTCTCTTCAAGCTTCGATTTAGCAGCTAAAGCGTTAAATTTTATCATTCTTTTAAATTTTTCAGTATTTTCTCTGCTGAAATCAAAAAAATCAAACAAAATGTCAAAGTCGAATAACAGTCGTCGTGACTTTTTAAAGAAGTCTTCTGCTGCAGGAGTGGGCTTTTTTATTGTTCCGCGCAACGTATTAGGAGGCCCTGGATTTGTTGCTCCTAGTGACCAATTAGATGTGGTTGCTTTTGGTGCAGGAGGTAAGGGATATTCTGATATGACCAATGCCTACAATGGTGGAGTTAACCGTATCGTAGCGATTTGCGATGTAGATCCGAAACGTGCAGAGCGCGCCATTAAAGAACATCCAAAGGCAAAATTTTATTACGATTATAGAGAATTACTCGACAACGAGAAGCGATTTGACGCGGCTACTATAAGTACACCCGATCACAACCACGCTAAGATTGCCTACGAGGCCATGCTTAGAGGTAAGGCGGTTTATGTACAAAAGCCATTGACACACACCATAGCTGAGGCGCGTTTGTTAACTGAAACGGCACGTGCTCAGAAAGTAGTGACTCAGATGGGTAACCAAGGGGGTTCAAACATCGGAGTTCAGAAGATCATCGAATGGGTAAACGAGCGCCGTATCGGAACCATCAAAGAGGTGAAGATTTGGACCAACCGTCCGGTTTGGCCACAAGGAGTAGCCCTTTCAAAAGAGGCTCCAACAGAGAAGCCAGAGTCGTTGAACTGGGATCTTTGGTTAGGAACTGCGCCACAGCGTGATTACACCCCAGGACTTCATCCATTTGATTGGAGAGGTTTCTGGGACTACGGGACTGGAGCGCTTGGTGACATGGGATGTCACCTTATGGATGCGCCATTCAAGGCCCTGCGCCTAGGATATCCAACAGGGGTTCAGGCCACAGTAGCAGATGTGTATTCTCAGATGTGGACACCAGATTATACGCCAGAGGCATGTCCGCTTTCAAGCCGTGTAACGATTGACTTCCCTGCAGATGAGTTCAACCCAGAGGGCGTAACCTTTGAGTGGACAGATGGAGGAATTCAGCCTGCCTTACCAGATCTTCTTGTAGAAAGAGGATATAGAGCGAGCTCTAGTGGAGCCCTCTTAATCGGTACGAAAGGTGTTATCGCACACGAAGATTACGGCGGAAATCCACGTCTTTTCATTCCTGGACAAGAACAAGTACATTTTGATACCAGTGTTCAAAAAAATCTAGACCTTACCCACAACACCTTCTGGACAGAAGCAGTGAAGGCCGGATTTGGTTCTAAAGAGCACATGGCACTAACCTCATCGTTTGATTACGCTGGTCCGTTCACTGAAACGGTGCTTATGGGTAATCTAGCGATCCGCTCAAATCAGTTGAGACGTAAGACCGAAAGTGGTCGTTTCGATTACTACGGTCGTACCAAACTGTATTGGGATGGAGATAACATGAAGGTGACTAACTTCGACGACGCGAATCAGTTCGTGACCAAGAAGTATAGAGATGGATGGCAATTGGCCAACCTGTAGCCTAACCACTACACTTTTTTTCATTAAGTCAGAAAGTCTCGCGCATCATTAGATGTTGCGGGGCTTTCGTTTTTTAGGCCCTCAACTTAGAACGAACGGCTTCTTCTGCTGCTGCAATTAACGCAGTGTGATCGCCTTTGTTTTCGAGTGGATCGTGTACGTAATACGAAACGCTCACCCCAATAGCTAATGGAAAGGCCCCTTTTTCAGTGAATTTATAGGTGTGATTAATCGTGAGCGGCACTAAAAGTGCGTCGGGCGCGGATTGAAGCAAGGCCTCAAGTCCTGCCGCCTTAAACGGCTTCATGGCACCACTGCGACTGCGCGTTCCTTCAGGGAAGATAAAAGCTCCAAACTTTTTCTCTTGAACCAATTGCCCTAACTTCTTTATTTCTGTGACTGCTTGTTTTGGGTTTTTACGGTCAATCATTACAGATCCTCCGCGACGGATGTTGTACGAGATGGTGGGAATACCTTTACCCAGTTCTTTTTTAACCACAAACTTGGGGTGCACCTTTCTCAGATACCAAAAGATGGGCGGAAGGTCATACATGCTCTGGTGATTGGCCGCGAAAATGAGAGGTCGGTCTGAGGGTAATTCATCAAAGCATCCTTCAATTTTAATAGAGGCCCCTAGAATGCGCATACACCCAACTAGAAAGAAATTGATAACTGAGATCACCTTGTCGTGTGCATTGTGTCCAAATAGATTGAGCGTGATACGCTGGATGGGATCAAAGACGACCAACACGAGCCCAAAGCACACGTAAGAAATAGGAGTAAGAAGGTAACTGAGTACTGTTTTCATGGCATAAAAAAACCACCTTTTTAGCAAAGGTGGTTGTGATGTGGGCAAAAATCTTTCTAGCAGTATTCGTCGAAAGCCATTTTTAGGTTGTCGGCGATCATTTCTGCTGAACGGCCTTCGATATGATGGCGTTCAATCATGTGTACCAATTCTCCGTCCTTAAAGAGGGCCATACATGGCGACGAAGGAGGAAATGGAATCATCAGTTCGCGTGCTTTTTGAACGGCATCTAGATCGAATCCGGCAAAAGCAGTTGCCAAATGATCTGGCGTTTTATCGTGAGTAAGACTCAATCGAGCGGCAGGGCGTGCACTTCCGGCAGCACATCCGCACACAGAATTGATGACCAACAAAGTAGTACCGTCAGCACCAAGGGCTTCTTCAACCGCTTGAGCTGAGGTGAGCTCTTTAAAACCTACCACGGTGAGCTCTTCTTTCATGGGTATTACGAGTTCTTCTGGGTACATAAAGCAAGAAATATTTAGGCTACAAAGATAGGCTTTTCAAAAGTGTATCTTTGCACTCATGGGTCGATTTGCACCATTCATTGGAGCTGTTTTAGGCTATATGGTTTTGCGCTTTCCGGGCGCTCTCATTGGCTATTTTATTGGGCGGATGCTCGGCGGAACCACCGTTAAAACCGTATATCGAAGTGCTCAGCCAGCCTCGATGAATTTTGGTCTGAATCTGATCACCTTGGCCTCTGCGGTGATCAAAGCCGACGGAAAGGTTGAACAGAAAGAACTCGACTACGTACGACAGTTTTTTATCCGTAATTACGGACAACAGCGTGCCCAAGACCTCTTCAAGCAATTCAATCAAGAGATTAATAAATCAAGCGTTGACCTCCGAAGCATCTGTCAAGAGTTCACCCAATACACCTCGTATGCGACGCGCGAACAAATCATCTATTTTTTAATTGACCTCGCCAAGGCCGACGGATATATCACTGACTCTGAAATCCAAAAGCTTTCAGAGATCGCGGGCTACCTCCGCATTCAAAACTGGCAGCGCTTAAGAGCCTTATTTGAAGAGAGTAGCGATCAGGCTTATAAGGTACTCGGAGTTTCTAAAGATGCTGAGGTCGGTGAGATTAAAAAGGCCTACCGTGACCTGGTTAAGAAGTACCATCCTGATAAGGTCATTACCGATGATGCGGCGCTCAAAGCGGGGGCAGAAGAAAAATTCAAACAAGTGCAAAAAGCCTACGAGACTATTCAAAAAGAGCGTAATTTTTAGATCGAAATGGAGACCATACGCTTTTACCTAGAACTAGGCATTTTTCATGTGCTCGATCTCGACGGATACGATCACGTGCTATTTATGATTGCACTGGCGATCCCTTATGCCTTCAAATCTTTTTTGCGCTTGTTACTTTTAGCCACGGCATTCACTGTCGCACACACCACTTCGCTTGCGCTCGCGGCCTTCAACATCTTTAAAATCGACGCCGGGCTCATCGAATTTCTGATTCCGGTTACCATTGCGCTTACGGCACTTTACAACCTCGTACTAGGCGAATCCTCGAACGGAAAAAGCGGGGTTAGTATCCCGCTCATAGCCACCGTATTTTTTGGACTCATCCACGGATTTGGATTTTCGAACTACTTCAAAATGATCATGGGAGGAGAGGACGAAAAAGCGACTGCTTTACTCGGATTTACCCTTGGCATCGAAGTCGCTCAGCTTATTGTCATCTCGATTACCCTTGGACTCTCGGCCCTCTTGGCACTCACCCTTCGTGAAAAGCGCCCAATAGCGGTTCGCCTCATCTCAGCCGCCATTCTGCTCTTGTCTTTCAGCATCGCCCTTGAAGCCGCCCCTGAGGGGTGGTTTTAATAGTCTTGTTTGAAGAGAGGCGTCTTTCTATCATTAATGATATGAGTTGAATTATGACGAATCTTGTCAATAGATTTATCTTTGGTACTTGTCGATGGAAAAACAACTCAAATACGATCGTGCCTATCTAGAAATGGCCCAGCGTTGGG
>CAJXTX010000008.1 GCA_913060705.1 uncultured Bacteroidota bacterium
AATCGCTTAGTTGCATGAAGAAATTTATAGAAACACTAACGAATATCTGGAAGATTCAAGAGCTACGTGAACGCGTATTATTGACTCTGGGGCTTTTGTTGGTGTATCGTTTCGGAGCCCAAGTGGTATTGCCTGGTATTGATACTGAACAACTTGTACAGTTGAATCAGAATACAGAACAAGGAATCTTGGGTATTCTTAATGCCTTTACCGGTGGTGCATTCGCAAACGCCTCGATTTTTGCATTAGGGATTATGCCTTACATCTCTGCTTCGATTGTAGTACAGCTGATGGGGATCGCTATTCCTTATTTGCAAAAGCTAGATAAAGAGGGAGAAAGTGGACGTAAGACCAAGACGCAAATTACGCGTTGGTTAACCATTGTGATCTGTATTGTTCAAGCTCCCGCTTATTTATTTGGCTTAAGTGCGCTAGGAGTTCCAGATTCAGCCTTTGTTTTAGGAAAGGGACTTGACTTTATGATTCCTGCCGTTGTTATCCTATTAACAGGTACCATCTTCGCGATGTGGTTAGGAGAGCGTATTACGGATAAAGGTATCGGTAATGGTATCTCTTTATTGATCATGATCGGTATCATCGCCACATTGCCTCAATCTTTTGTACAAGAATTTATCTCAAGAACCTCTACTAATAATGGTGGTTTAATGATCGTTCTATTAGAAGTAATTCTTTGGTTCTTAGTAATTCTTGCTTCTGTACTTATTGTAATGGCGGTTCGACAAGTACCGGTACAATACGCTAGACGTTCTGCCTCAGGAGCTGTAGATAGCTCTACTATGGGTGCCCGTCAGTACATTCCATTGAAAGTAAACGCCTCTGGTGTTATGCCTATTATTTTTGCTCAAGCTATTATGTTTGCGCCAGCTTTAATTGGTAGATCATTTAACAGTACTGCTGCAGGGCAGTGGTTAGAGGTGAATTTCCAAGATATTTTCGGATTGGCATATAACGTATTGTTTGCCTTCTTGATCGTATTGTTTACATTCTTGTACACGGCGATTACCATTCCGACTTCTAAAATGGCAGATGATTTAAAGCGAAGTGGCGGTTTTGTTCCTGGAGTACGTCCTGGAGCAGAAACGGGCGATTTCTTAGATCGTATTATGTCATTGATCACCTTCCCAGGAGCTTTGTTCTTGGCCCTTCTTGCAGTTTTACCTGCGGTTGTGGTTAAAGTTCTTGACGTTCAATCGGGTTGGGCCTTGTTCTATGGTGGTACTTCTCTTCTGATTATGGTTGGGGTTGCTATTGACACCGTACAACAAGTAAACGCATACCTGTTGAATCGTCATTACGACGGTCTCATGAAAACAGGGAAAAACAGAAAAGTGGCTTAATTATGGCGAAGCAGGCTGCAATAGAACAAGATGGAGCTATTATTGAAGCACTCTCAAACGCTATGTTTAGAGTTGAGCTTGATAACGGCCATGTGGTTACTGCCCATATTTCAGGGAAGATGAGGATGCACTACATCAAACTTCTTCCAGGAGATAAGGTCAAGCTTGAGATGAGCCCCTATGATTTAACGAAAGCAAGAATTACATACAGATACTAATATGAAAGTTAGGGCATCCATTAAGAAAAGAAGCGCAGATTGTAAGATTGTGCGTCGTAAAGGTCGCTTATATGTGATCAACAAGAAGAATCCAAAATTTAAACAAAGACAAGGATAGTTATGGCAAGAATCGCTGGGGTAGATATACCAAAACAGAAGCGCGGTGTAATTGCACTTACCTACATTTTCGGAATCGGAAAGAGTAGAGCTAAAGAAATTCTCGATCAAGCTGGTGTCTCTGAAGACAAAAAAGTATCTGATTGGGATGACGATGATATCAGTAAAATTCGTGAGGCCGTTTCTCAGTTCACCATTGAAGGTGAGTTGAGATCTGAGGTTCAATTGAACATCAAGCGTCTTATGGATATCGGATGTCAGCGAGGAATTCGTCACAGACTAGGTCTGCCTTTACGTGGACAGCGCACTAAGAATAATTCGCGTACACGTAAGGGTAAACGTAAAACAGTTGCTAATAAGAAAAAGGCAACTAAATAATCTTTGAGTTAATAGCTAGTACGTATGGCAAAAGGAACAAATACTAAGACAGCAAAAAAGAGAAAGGTTGTCGTTGAATCGAACGGTGAAGCGCATATCGTTTCTTCTTTTAACAACATTATAATCTCATTAACCAACAAGAATGGAGATGTTATTTCATGGTCTTCTGCTGGTAAAATGGGTTTTAGAGGCTCAAAGAAAAACACCCCTTACGCTGCTCAAGTAGCGGCTGAAGAGTGTGCTAAGGTTGCACATGAATCAGGTCTAAGAAAGGTGAAAGTCTTTGTTAAAGGACCAGGTAACGGAAGAGAGTCAGCTATCCGCTCATTACACAATTCAGGTATTGAGGTAACGGAAATTATTGATGTTACTCCATTACCACACAACGGTTGTAGACCTCCAAAAAGAAGAAGAGTATAATTTTTAATCAACCAACTTGGGCTATGGTTATCGAAGGATAAGCCTTAATTCATAACCGCTCAGTTAATTTTTAGTTATGGCAAGATACACAGGACCTTCTACTAAAATCGCACGAAAGTTTGGCGAGGCCATCTTCGGAGACGATAAATCATTCGAAAAAAAGAATTACCCTCCAGGACAGCACGGTCAAAACCGTCGTCGTGGTAAGAAATCAGAATACGCTGTTCAGCTCATGGAGAAGCAGAAGGCGAAATATACCTATGGTATCCTCGAGCGTCAGTTTAGAAACCTGTTTTCTAAAGCGAACCGCAGCAAAGGAGTTACCGGTGAGGTGCTTCTTCAATTATGTGAATCACGTCTTGATAATGTGGTTTACCGTTTCGGAATTACTTCTTCAAGAAGAGCTGCAAGACAGTTGGTGTCTCACAGACACATCACTGTTGACGGCGAAATCGTGAACATCCCTTCTTTTCAGGTTAAACCTGGCCAAGTAGTTGGGGTACGCGAAAAGTCAAAATCTGTACAATCGATTGCTGATGCCTTAGCATCTCGCTCGGCTTCGTACGATTGGTTAAACTGGAATGACGCAAAGATGGAAGGAACATTTGTTTCTGTGCCTACTCGCGATCAAATTCCTGAGGCGATTAAAGAGCAGCTTATCGTCGAATTGTATTCTAAATAATTACACCCTTCAATAATTATTTCTATGGCGTTACTTAATTTTCAAAAACCTGATAAAGTTATAATGGTTGAATCTACCGATTTTGACGGTAAATTCGAATTTCGTCCGTTAGAACCGGGTTATGGCCTTACGGTGGGTAATGCGCTTCGACGCGTGCTACTTTCATCTCTTGAGGGCTTTGCAATTACTTCAATTCGCATTGAGGGTGTAGATCACGAGTTTTCTGTAATACCTGGTGTTGTAGAAGACGTTACGGAGATCATCTTAAATCTCAAGCAAGTTCGTTTCAAGCGTCAAATCGAAGACGTAGAAAACGAAACTGTTGCGATTTCATTAAATAATGCAGATCAAATCACCGCTGGTGATTTTCAAAAGTTCATCTCAGGATTTCAAGTGTTGAATCCTGATCTAGTGATCTGTAACCTTGACAAGAAAGTATCACTCAACTTCCAATTGTTTATTGAGAAGGGTAGAGGGTATGTCGCAGCTGATGAAAACAAGAAAGCGAATGCTCCAATGGGGACTATCGCTATCGATTCTGTTTTCACGCCGATCAAAAACGTTAAGTACAGCATTGAAAACTTTAGAGTTGAGCAAAAGACTGACTTTGAGAAGTTAGTTTTTGAAATCAATACCGATGGCTCAATCGCTCCTAAAGATGCCTTAACTGAAGCAGCGAAGATCTTGATTCACCACTTTATGTTGTTCTCTGACGAGCGTATTACGCTTGAAGCAGAAGAACTTGAGCGTACTGAAACTTATGACGAAGAGTCTCTTCACATGCGTCAATTGTTGAAGACTAAACTCGTAGATATGGACCTTTCTGTTCGTGCATTGAATTGTCTTAAGGCGGCAGAGGTTGATACCCTTGGAGATTTAGTTTCATTCAACAAGAATGACCTTATGAAGTTTAGAAACTTTGGTAAGAAGTCGCTAACTGAATTAGAAGAGCTAGTACAAACTAAGGGACTTGAGTTCGGTATGGACTTAGCCAAGTATAAATTAGACAGAGACTAAGAGATTATGAGACACGGAAAGAAAATAAATCACTTGAGCCGCACGGCTTCTCATAGAAGCGCGATGCTTGCCAATATGGCGTGTTCTTTGATTGAGCATAAACGCATTCAAACCACTACTGCAAAAGCAAAAGCGCTAAAGCGTTTTGTTGAGCCTATCATTACAAAGGCAAAAGCAGAGAATAACGATAATGTTGAGCGCAATACGCATAACAGACGTATTGTTTTCAGTTACCTACGAAATAAGGAAGCAGTTTCACAACTTTTTGCTGAGGTTGCTGAAAAGGTTGCTGATCGCCCAGGTGGATACACGCGTATCATTAAGCTGGGTAATCGTTTAGGAGATAACGCTGACATGGCACTTATCGAGCTTGTAGATTTTAATGAAACCTATGACACAGGAGCCAAAAAGAAATCTACACGTAGAAGAAAGAAAACTGCTGATGCTCCAGCTCAACCTGCAGCCACTAAAGAAGAAGCTCCAGTAGAAGAGGTAGCTGCTACTGAAGAGGTTGCCGCTCCTGAGGCCGATGCAGCCCCAGAAGTAGAAGTAGCCACTGAAGAGTCTGTTGCTGAAGAGCCAAAGGCTGAAGAGTCAACTGAGGAGCCTTCTTCGGAAGCAGATGATGATACGAAGAAAGACGCAGCAGAGTAAATGACGATGTTGATTACTTTCGAATAGAACCTTAAAGGATACTCCAAAAGAGTATCCTTTTTTTATGTTTTTTTGTCTAAACGTTTTACATGAAATATCAGAAAAGAAAAAAGGCCCTTTTGATGCTCGAAGACGGCACCATTTTTTATGGTAAAGCTGTCGCAAATAAAGAGCATACTGCTTTCGGTGAAATTTGTTTTAATACGGGAATGACGGGATATCAAGAGATATTCACTGATCCTAGCTATTTCGGTCAAATAATGGTTTTGACCAACGCTCACATCGGAAATTATGGTGCCGCTCTTGATGAGGTTGAATCAGACAGTGTAAAAATTGCAGGTCTGGTATGTAAGAATTTCAGTTACACCTATTCTCGTCCTCATGCGAATGAGAGTTTAGAAATGTTCTTAGAGCGCAACGAAACGTTCGCAATATCTGATGTTGATACCAGAGCTTTAGTGAGTCATATTCGAGAGTACGGTGCTCAAAATGCGGTTATATCAACACGTGTAGATGAGATTGAGGCTTTGAAGAATGAATTAAAGGCTGTACCGTCTATGGCTGGGTTAGAGCTTTCTTCAAAGGTTTCTACTACTGAGCCCTATTTCTTTGGGGATGCAGACGCCCCATATAAGGTGGCGGTTTTAGATATAGGAGTTAAAAAGAATATTCTGCGCTGCTTGGCAGAGCGTGGGGCTTACTTAAAGGTTTTTCCTTACAACACTCCTTTCAGCGAAATGAAAGCCTGGAATCCTGACGGATATTTTCTTTCTAATGGACCTGGCGATCCCGAACCTTTGGTAGAAGCCATTGAAACAACGAAAGAGATCTTAGCCTCTGGCAAGCCTTTGTTTGGTATTTGCTTAGGTCACCAAGTTTTGGCTTTAGCGAATGGAGTTTCAACCTTTAAGATGCACAATGGACACAGAGGGATTAACCATCCGGTTTTAAACCTCATTTCAAAACGCGGAGAGATTACCTCACAGAATCACGGGTTTGCCGTTTCAAAAGAAGAAGTACTCGCGCATGAAGCCCTTGAGATTACTCACGAGCATCTTAATGATCAAACTGTTGCAGGTATTCGTTTAAAGGATAAGCCAGCATTCTCTGTTCAGTATCATCCTGAGGCGAGTCCTGGGCCGCATGATTCACGTTACTTATTTGACGAATTCATAACCTCTCTGGCTGAGGCATAACAAAAAAGGCCAGTATATTTAATCATCTAAATCAATTACTATGAGTATTATCGTTGACATTTTCGCGCGACAAATTTTTGATTCGCGAGGAAACCCAACCGTCGAAGTAGACGTGATTACTGAGAATGGAATCCTTGGTCGTGCAGCAGTACCTTCGGGTGCTTCAACAGGAGAACATGAAGCTGTCGAATTGCGCGATGGCGGATCTGATTATATGGGTAAGGGGGTTCAAAAAGCCATTGACCATGTGAATGGAGAGATTGCTGATGAGCTGATCGGAATGTCTGTATTTGAGCAAAACCTGATTGATCAAACGATGATCGATCTAGACGGAACACCAAATAAGTCGCGCTTAGGTGCCAATGCTATCTTGGGTGTTTCTCTCGCGGTGGCTAAGGCTGCTGCAGAAGAACTAGAGATGCCTTTATACCGCTACGTGGGTGGTGTAAGTGCCAACACCCTTCCAGTACCTATGATGAATATCATCAACGGCGGATCGCATTCTGATGCGCCTATTGCCTTTCAGGAGTTTATGATTATGCCGGTGATGGCAGAGTCTTTCACTCATGCAATGAAGATGGGAAGTGAAATCTTCCACCACCTCAAGAAGGTGCTTAAAGATCGCGGACTGACGACTGCGGTTGGTGATGAAGGAGGATTTGCTCCAGGTTTAGACGGCACTGAAGATGCATTAGAAACGATCGGAAAAGCAGTTTCGAATGCGGGATACACGCTTGGTAAGGACGTGATGATTGCTTTAGACTGTGCTGCTGCTGAATTCTTTGTAGACGGTAAGTACGACTACACCAAATTTGAGGGCTCAACCGGAAAGGTAAGATCTTCTAAAGAGCAGGCAGAGTACTTGGCTTCGTTATGTGAAAACTATCCGATCATCAGTATTGAGGATGGAATGGATGAGAACGATTGGGAAGGCTGGAAGTACCTTACCGAGATGGTAGGTGATCGAGTTCAGCTCGTGGGTGACGACCTTTTCGTAACCAATGTTGAGCGTCTTTCTAGAGGGATTAAAGAGAACATTGCAAACTCAATCCTTATTAAGGTCAATCAAATTGGTACGCTTACCGAGACCATTGATGCTGTTAATATGGCAAAGAATGCAGGTTATACTTCAGTGATGTCTCACCGTTCTGGAGAAACAGAAGATACCACGATTTCAGACTTAGCTGTAGGGTTAGGAACTGGACAGATCAAAACAGGATCTGCTTCGCGTTCTGATCGTATGGCAAAATACAATCAGTTGTTGCGTATAGAGGAGGACTTAGGAAGTACCGCATTTTATCCGCAAGACAAAGCCTTTAAAGTAAAGCGCTAAAAAGTGTTAAACTCAATGAAAAGCGTCACGAGAGTGGCGCTTTTTTTATGAAAAAAGCTTGGCTGTTTAGTATATTTGCAATTCCACTAAAATTCAATAAATCATGGCCGATAAAGCGTTCTTAGAATTAGAAGGTAAGCGATACGAATTTCCATTAGTGAAAGGATCTGAAGGAGAAGTGGGTATCGATATCAAGACCTTGAGAGCGCAAACTGGAGCCGTAACACTCGATCCGGGCTATAAGAATACAGGTGCTTGCCAAAGCTCCATCACATTCCTCAATGGAGAAAAAGGAGAGTTGCGCTATAGAGGATATTCTATTGATGAGCTTGCAGAAAAGGCTTCTTTTCTTGAGGTAGCTTATTTATTGATTTTTGGAGAGTTCCCTACAGCCGCTCAAATTCAGCAATTTGAATCAGACATTCAGAAAGAGTCGAAACTAGATGATAAGCTGGTTCAAATCATAGATTCGTTTCCGAGTTCGGCTCACCCTATGGGAGTTTTGGCCTCGGCAACCAGTGCCTTGATTGCATTCAATCCGTCTTCTGTTAATGTTTCTTCAGAAGAAGACATGTATAATGCCATTGTCAAGATCATGGGTAAATTCCCAATCTTAGTGGCTTATGCGCAGCGTAAGCTTACCGGGCAGCCCTATGTAGGTCCTGATGCATCACTCGACTATATGCAGAATTTCTGTAAGATGATGTTCAGCAAGGAGGGTACTGATTATAATGCCAACCCGATCATTCTAGATGCCCTTAATAAGTTGCTCATTTTACATGCGGATCACGAACAGAACTGTTCTACTTCAACCGTTCGTATAGTAGGATCATCACATGCCGGATTATATGCCTCTATCTCTGCCGGAATCTCTGCGCTATGGGGACCTTTGCACGGTGGAGCCAATCAAGCGGTTTTAGAAATGTTAGAAGCCATTGAAAAGGACGGAGGAGACACCAAGAAATACATGGCAAAGGCAAAGGATAAGAGCGATGCTTTTAGGCTGATGGGCTTTGGCCACCGTGTTTACAAGAACTTTGATCCTAGAGCTAAGATCATTAAGGTTGCAGCCGATCAAGTGTTGGCTGATTTAGGAGTGCACGACCCTATACTTGATGTTGCTAAAGGCCTCGAGAAAGAAGCGCTTGAAGATCAGTACTTCGTAGACCGAAAGCTGTATCCAAACGTAGACTTCTATTCGGGTATCATTTATAGAGCTATGGGTATACCTGTTGAAATGTTCACCGTGCTATTTGCTTTAGGACGTATCCCAGGATGGATCGCTCAATGGAGAGAAATGCGATTGAACAATGAGCCGATCGGTCGTCCGCGTCAAATCTTTACTGGCGAAACATTGCGTCCACTCAACCGCTAGAGTCTATTCGGATCTTTTCGTTTAAGGAAGGGATGATTGCTCTGACTTTTCGTCTAAAATGCGTCTAAAGAATGCTTTAACGCGAGCGTCTTTTGCCTCTACTTTTATGTTGTGTTGGTCTTTGAATAGCGTAAACACATCTTTATCTCCCTTGTAAATAGTGAGTTTGTAATAGGGTATCGGTAGGGCATACGTATCTAGGCGCGACTTTAGATGAACGATGATTCCCTTAGGTCGCAGTTCAATAGAACACTGATGTCGATCTTGATTGATGTAAATAAGTCGTGAGAGCTCTTCTGAAGCCGAAATAATGTTCAGCTTAGGAGAACCAATTCCTCCCTTTATGATCCGATCTAATAGCGAATAGGGCGATCCGACGGCGGTAATGATTTCTCGTTCTACCTTTTGGTCATTGTGCGATGTATTCCATACCATAACCCTGCAAAATTACTTAGTTTTACGGCCAAATTGAGAAGAACCTATGAAAGACCTTCAATCCCAACTTAGTGCTCTTGTTGAGCATGTTGTTCACGAACAATTCGGTGTTCGTATTTCTAAGGTTGATTTCACTCCAACCAAAAAAGAGTTTGAAGGTGACTTGACTATTGTGCTGTTCTCACTGCTAAAAGAAGTTAAGGCGAGTCTGCCTGATTTGGCTAAAACCATTGGAGATTACCTGCAGCAAGAGTGTGAAGAGGTGAAGACCTATTCGGTGGTGAAAGGCTTTTTGAATTTGTCCTTCACAGATGCCTATTTATTAGGCCAATTTGAAGCCCTTTATAAGCGTGCATCATGGGGATCGATTGAACCCAATGGCAAGACCTATATGGTCGAATACTCGTCTCCTAACACCAATAAGCCTTTACATTTGGGGCATATCCGTAATAATGTATTAGGATATTCTGTAGCCCAGATTTTAGAGGCCGCAGGAAACAAGGTGATCAAGACGCAAATCATAAACGATAGAGGGATTCATATTTGTAAAAGTATGGTCGCTTGGAAGCGTTACGGAAATGGAGAAACACCTCAGTCATCAGGCCTTAAGGGAGATCATTTAGCCGGAAAGTACTATGTGCATTTCGATAAGGTGTATAAAGAAGAGCAGGCCGATCTTATGGCCCAAGGACTCTCAGCCGAAGAGGCGGCAAAACAGGCGCCTATTTTTATAGAAGCTCAAGAGATGTTGCGTAAGTGGGAGGGTCAAGACCCAGAAACCAGAGCTCTATGGAGTGAGATGAATGCATGGGTCTATGAAGGTTTCAATGAGACCTATCGCAAATTGGGAGTCGACTTCGATCAATTGTATTACGAAAGTGACACCTATCTCTTGGGTCGAGATATTATCGATGAGGGGCTTGATAAAAAGGTCTTCTTTAGAAAGCCTGACCAAAGCGTGTGGGCTGATCTGACTGCTGACGGTCTTGATGAGAAATTAGTTTTGAGAAGTGATCAGACAGCCGTTTATATGACTCAAGACCTCGGAACGGCAGTGCAACGTGTGGTAGACTTTCCTGAGATTGACGGAATGGTCTATACTGTAGGAAATGAGCAAGATTATCACTTTAAGGTTCTCTTTTTATTGCTTCAGCACTTGGGCTATCCATGGGCCTCAAATTTGCACCACTTGTCTTATGGAATGGTTGATTTACCATCAGGAAAGATGAAGAGCCGTGAAGGAACAGTGGTTGACGCAGACGATTTGATGAGCGAGATGGCTGAAACGGCCGGAAAGATTGCTTCAGAGCTCGGTAAATTGGATGGATTTAGTGAAGAAGAAAAGCAAGTCCTCTTTCACCAAATTGGCCTAGGCGCCTTGAAATACTTCATCTTAAAAGTAGATCCGAAAAAACGAATCTTGTTTGATCCTGAGGCGTCTGTAGATTTCCAAGGAAATACAGGTCCTTTTATTCAATACACTTACGCCCGTATCCGTTCTATTGCCCGTAAAGCAAATGAAAATGAGTTCGCTGCTCCTTCTATCCCGTTAGAGGCGAAGGAGAGAGATCTGATACTTGCACTCACGCAATATCCTTCGGTGATTGAACAGGCCGCTGAGATGCTTTCTCCGGCTATTGTAGCCAACTACTTGTATGAATTAGTGAAGCAATTCAATTCACTCTACCAACAACTTCCAATTCTAGGTGTTGATGATTCTAGTGTGCGTTCGTTCAGGGTGGCTCTTACATTGAAAGTAGGAGAGGTCATTAAGCATGCATCATCTTTATTAGGAATTGAGGTTCCTGAACAGATGTAATAAAAAAAGCCGCTGATTTCAGCGGCTTTTTAAGGTATTTACTTGAACAATTCTTATTTCGCTTCTTTCGCAGCAACAGCAGCGCCGTAAACTACAAGACCGAATCCGATTTTATTGACAGCATCACCGATATTGTAAATCACATCCATCGCTAAGCCACCAAATATACCTTCATACCAACCTGGTGTTCCGGCCATATAACCGATTGGATAGATTGCCCATCCTACTAAAACGAACCAGCTTAGTGTTTTGTGCGCCTGTAATACCGATCCTCCAGCGGCCACTGCCAATTTCTTGGCCTGTCCGAACCAGATATCGTACACAATCACAAAATACGCTATACCAGATACTAATCCCCAGAAGGCAGCCTGATCGCGATTCACCGCTTCACCCCAGTATCCTGTTACCAGCATAATGACCGATAGTACAATGAGTCTCCACATGAGCGCCTTCTTGGCACCTGCAGCCTTTAAGATGAGGTAGAATTCAACACACATCAGCGGCACGGTGAGAACCCAGTCTACATAACGGAAAAACGTTGGAGATTCTCCGTTTGAAGCCCAATAATCTCTCATGTACCAATAGTGAACAGCAGCGATAAATGTGATCAATCCTGAAACTAAGATTGATGTACGCCATTTAGAATCGAAACTGTTCATCGATAAAAAGAAGAAGGCAGAAGCTGCCATCATAGCCATACACCCTACGAAGAAGGTGAAGCCTACGTAATCGTCAGTAGCAATTTTTGAAACATCTGCTACCAACGGTAGTTGGAGTAGTAAACTTTTCATAAGAACAATAGTTTAGTTTTTGTTTAATCAAATGTAAATAATTCTAAACACAATTCTTTAACATTTTAACTATAATTTTATCAACTAACTTTGAATTTCTAGGCTTTTTCATGAATATTATCAAAAACAGGTATTTTCTGACGCTTATCCTGGCTATTGCGGGCATCAGTGTTTCTGCGGCATTGGAAGGTATTTTAGCCCTTTTTCTCATTCTTTCCGTGGGTCTCTTACACGGGTCGAATGATTTGATGGTCATCCAAAGATTGGCCTCTTATGAACAAATAAGTGGGCTAACACGCCTAAAAACCCTGTTAGCGTACATAGGTTTGATCTTAATTGTATTGATTTTGTTCTCAACCCAGCGGCAATTTGCACTGTTGTTCTTTGTACTCATCAGTTCGTTTCATTTTGGCCAACAGCATTGGCACAGGCTTATAAAAGGAGCGCATTGGATTCGCTATGTGTTCTACACGAGTTATGGACTGCTCATTTTTGGACTCTTATTTTGGACCCATGCCGAGCAATCGTCTCTTGTTATCGAAGCCATAACTTCAGTGTCGCTTACAGCGAATCATTTTAGGGTGTTATCGGTAGTTGCTTTTGGACTGACGGTTTTGACGTTAATCGCAACACCTAGAATACCTTTCCGATTCCTCTTGATTGAAGTTGGAGCGTTGGTGTTTCTATTTATCGTTTTTCGGTATACCAGTTTATTACTCTCGTTTGCGCTCTATTTTTCACTTTGGCATGCGGCACCCTCGATTAGAGATCAGATTGAGCTGCTTTACCCAAAGTCTTTAAGTAGTGGTTTAAAGTCTTATGCCAAGGCGGCGTGGCTTTATTGGGGGATATCAGTGGTTGGATTTGGGCTTATCCTATTCCTGGTCGGATTTAACGCTTTGGATGTGCTTGAACTCTTGGTGTATTTCCTAGCAGCTATTACTTTTCCTCATGTTATTGTTATGAGCAGGGTTGAAAAGGCACTTGAAAGCTAAAGAATCTTAGTATTTTTGTTTTTTCTTCAAAATCAACCGAGGCAGCGTTTATGTTTGATCAGTTAAGTACCAAAATTGAAGGAGCTCTTCATAAGCTCAGAGGTAAGGGTAAAATAAACGAGCTCAATATTGCCGAATCGATGAAGGAGATCCGAAAGGCCCTTCTCGATGCCGACGTTAACTATAAAATAGCCAAGGACTTTACCAATACGGTGAAAGAAAAGGCTATGGGCCAGCATGTGTTGCAGTCCCTTCAGCCCGGACAGCTCATGGTCAAGATCGTCCGAGACGAATTGGCCAGTTTAATGGGGTCTAATGCCTCCGAGCTACAAATCGGTTCAAAGCTTAGCGTGGTTCTTATGGCGGGGCTTCAAGGTTCGGGTAAAACCACCTTTTCAGGAAAGCTCGCAAACTACCTCAAAACAAAGAAATCCAAGAAACCCCTTTTAGTCGCTTGTGATGTGTACCGTCCGGCCGCCATTGATCAGCTCCATATTGTTGGAGAACAATTGGGGGTTGAAGTTTATTCTGATCGCGAACAAAAAGATCCAGTAGTCATTGCTAATGCCGGTCTTGAAAAGGCTAAAACCGAAGGCTATAATGTGGTGATTATTGATACCGCAGGTCGTTTGGCCTTAGATGAAGCCATGATGAAAGAAATCAAGGCGATTCATACCGCTATTCGTCCGGATGAAACGCTTTTTGTGGTAGATGCGATGACAGGTCAAGATGCGGTTAATACAGCCAAGGCCTTTAATGACGTGCTAGATTTTGATGGGGTAGTGCTCACTAAGTTAGATGGTGATACTCGAGGGGGTGCCGCACTAACCATCCGAGAGGTGGTAGACAAGCCCATTAAATTCATCGGAACCGGAGAGAAGCTGGATGCCTTAGATATTTTTCACCCTGATCGAATGGCCGATCGTATTTTGGGGATGGGTGATGTGGTCTCGCTGGTTGAAAAGGCTCAAGAGCAGTTCAATGAAGAAGAGGCTCGCAAGCTACAGCGTAAAATCGCGAAACAGACTTTTGGTTTTGATGACTTCTTGACTCAAATCCAGCAAATCAAAAAAATGGGACCCATGAAAGACCTCGTGTCTATGGTTCCTGGAATGGCTAAGGCAACCAAGGGCTTAGATATTGATGACGACGCCTTCAAACATATTGAAGCCATTATACATTCAATGACACCTAAGGAGCGCAGTAACCCTAAGGTGATTGATCAAAGCAGAAAGAAACGTATCGCTGCTGGGAGCGGTAGAGAGATTCAAGAGGTGAATAAATTGATCAAGCAATTCGATCAAATGAGTAAGATGATGAAGATGATGCAAGGGGCCAAAGGACGTAATATGATGCAGATGATGCAAAATATGAATATGCGCTAATGATTTTACTAGACGGAAAGAAAACGAGTCAAGAGCTCAAAGAAGAGATTGCCGCTGAGGTTACGGCGATGCGACAACAAGGTCAGAAAGTTCCGCACCTAGCTGCCGTGATTGTCGGAAATGATGGAGCGAGCTTAACGTATGTTTCAAGTAAAGTGCGCTCTTGCGAGCAGGTAGGCTTTGAGTCGACACTCGTAAGACTTCCCGAAGATACCACCCAAGAAGACTTATTAAAAGAGGTAGCCGCTTTGAATGCGAATGAGGCTATTGATGGCTACATTGTTCAGTTACCTTTACCGGCCCATCTCGATGAAGAGGAGGTGTTATTAGCGATCGATCCTAAAAAAGATGTTGACGGATTTCATCCGACGAATTTTGGACGGATGGCCCTAGAACTTGAGTCGTTCATTCCTGCAACACCGTTTGGAATTATGCAGTTGCTCGAACGCTATAAGGTCGACACCTCTGGGAAGCATGCCGTTGTTATCGGACGTTCTCATATTGTAGGCAGACCGATTAGTATTCTTTTGAGTCAGAAGGGTGATTTTGCCAATGCTACTGTTACCGTAGCGCATTCGCGTACAAAGGACCTAAAAGCACTTCTCAATCAAGCGGATATTATTGTTTCGGCTTTAGGAGTTCCAAATTTTGTCAAAGCAGATATGGTAAAACCTGGCGCTGTAGTGATCGATGTCGGAATTACCAGGGTAGAAGATGCAAGTCGACCTAAGGGATACCGGATAGTGGGCGACGTAGATTTTGAGCAAGTTGCTGAGAAAGCTTCTTATATCACGCCTGTCCCTGGTGGTGTAGGACCCATGACTATTGCAATGCTTCTTAAAAATACCTTACTGGCCCGCCGCCGCGCTCAATCTTAAGTAGCAAAGAGCGATGAGATATGCTTAAAGCTCTTGAACTCAAGGGCATTGTCTGACGGATCTTTAAAAAACAGGGTTTTTTGCTCTCCTGGTAGCCCTTCAAACCTTAAATAAGGTTCGATGATAAAGGGAATCCCTTTACTTCTAATCCGATCGGCAAACGCATCGAAGACCTCCCATTCTAAAACGACTCCGAAATGAGGAACGGGAACGTCCTTTCCGTCAACAGGGTTTGAGACCAAGACACCCTGGTGGTTGGTGTCTAAATGAATCACCAGCTGGTGACCAAAAAAATTGTAATCTACCCAGTGGTCGCTGCTGCGTCCTTCTTCAAATCCAAGGATGTTGGTATAAAAATCGCGAGCGGCCTCAAGGTTGTTGACCGGTATGGCTAAATGAAAGGGTTGAAGTTCCATATACGTTTAGTTGTTATTTAAAAATAACATGATTTTAGCACAAACTTCGTCTTGATGCATTGAATGACCAAAATTTTCAGTTACTACCAGTTCGCTGTTTTCAAGTGCTTTGTGCAGCTTCTCAGATTGACTGCTCGGAATGGTGGGGTCGAAGCGATCGTGCATTAGCAGTGCTTTTTGATGAATCTCTTTCGCAAATCGACGACTCGAAAATGCTTCTATGTTCATGTTTACCAATCGGTACATCTCTTGATCTAACGCTTGGTATACTTTTTTATTGAAGGGTACACGACGGTTGTATCCGGCAACAATTAAAGAAAAGTCTACAGGCGCACCTAGGGTAATGAACCGTTGCACAGGATTCTCTTTGTGTTTGAAGAGTAAATAGCAAATGGCCATCCCCCCCATAGAGTGACCGATGAGTGTTTTGATGTTGTGTTTTTGAACGAGATGGTAGGCAGCCTCGACGAAGTCGGGCAAAAAATGATAGTTCCCCGTGGAGTACCCATGCGCAGGTGCGTCTAGGGCATAGATTTCATATTTTTCTTTTTTAAGCTGCGAGATCAAATTCCGCCATCGATGGGTATTGCTCTCCCAACCGTGAAGCAGGAGTACCGCCTCTTTTTCTCCAGGCCAGTGGTACGATTGGATCTCATGTGTGCCGATCGAAAAGCGCTCGCTTTTGGCTTCTTCTAATAGCGGAAGTGTTCTTTGGCCATCGAGTTGTCCCTTCCGGACCTTGGCAAAAGTCAAAAGGGCCAGTTTTCCGGCTCTTTTTGGAGCAACTAACGCGATAGCATTGAAGTAGTAGCCTAGAAGTTTCGGAATGAGAGTGAGAAGTATGCGCTTCATCTTACCAGCTGATAATCACTTGATTGATCACGGCCTCAGAAGGAAGTTGCACCGGATCAATAGGATCAAAACTGTATTTAATACTTTCAGGAAGTTCACTGCGGTCGAAAAGAAATAAAAGAGGAGATTCTTTGACGTAAACTGAGACGCTTTTGATAGCCGGAACCGCCCTGTCTATGGTGTAAACTTTTTCAAGATCGCCAATAGTGTTTCCGACACCTATACCTTTTTTGGTTTTATATAGACTATCGTATACTTGAACGACCTCAATAGCGCCCTCGAGATTTGCTCTCAATTGAAAGCGTTTTTTCTGATCGGCTTTTAGTACACTCAACCCTACTATTTGCCCTGTGTTTAACTTCTCAAAGGCAATCGAATCCTCAGGAAATAATGAGTTCACACGCCCGATACTGTCAGTAGATTGCAGTGAGCCTAGCTGATCTTTACTCATTAAGTTCTCAGTAGAAGGGGCACAGCTGTAGAAAAGTGGCAGCAAGAGAGCTGCGAGAAGCATTTTTTTCATGGGGCAAAAATAGACAAAACAAGCCGTTAAGGAACGCCTATGTATTTATGAGTTTGTAGGGTTAAACGCCATTTGGGGTGGTCTAAAACGTAGTTGCTCATGAGAGGCATAACTTTTTCTTTGACTTCCCATTCTGGTTGTAGTGATAGGACACATGTTTGGTTAACCCGAGCCGCCTCACCCTCGGCAAAGGCGAAATCACTTTTGTTGTATACGATACACTTGAGTTCGTCGGCTTGTCCGTATATGGCGTCTAAGGGTTTTTTGAATTTTTTCGGAGACAGACAAATCCAGTCCCATTCTCCGGATAACGGGTGGGCTCCTGAGGTCTCAATATGTGTTTTGAATCCCTTCGCTCTGAGTGCTGTGGTTAGTTCATCTAGCTGATGCATCAAGGGTTCTCCTCCGGTAATCACTACGATTTCAGCGCGATGATCAACGTGAGAAACGATGCTTTCAATGTCCTGCTCCCATTCGGGGCGGATGCTCCAACTTTCCTTCACGTCGCACCAATGGCAACCTACATCACATCCTCCTAAACGAATAAAATGTGCAGCGGTACCTTGGTGAAATCCTTCTCCTTGAATCGTAAAAAAGGACTCCATTACAGGGAGCGTTGATGCCTCAGTCTTTTGCATGCGGCAAAGATACGGGCTTCAAGGGTACCTCAAATACTTTGAGCGGATAGTTTTAAAGGCCTCGAGTTCGGCTCTCCAACTGGCTCGAATTTCTTCTTCGCTCATACCCGATTCAATTTGACCTTGAAGTTCACTTCTTCCGCTGTGTTTGGCGAAAGAATCTTCTCTAAAGAATGCGCCATCGTGTGCCTTATAACTTTCGATGAGTGGATTCAAACAGACATGATCCGGTGCTTCTACCTTACTGAGATCTCGTCCGTAACAAAGGGTGTTGAGGTGTTTCGGGTAGCGTGCTCCAGGTACAGAAACAGGAGTATACTCAAAATCAAAAACTGCTGCTGATAGCTGAGGTGAACCGAAACGCTCAAAAGGATTTGGAGTTCCGCGGCCTGCATTAATCTCTGTACCCTCGAATAAACCCAAGCTGGGGTACCATGCGATCGCATGATCATTCGGAAGGTTTGGAGAGGGTTTTATCGGTAAATGATAGGGCATATCCCGTGTATAATTCGAGAGAGAAATTAGGGTAAGGTCTACGGAATTTTCAGAACGTATCCAGCCTTCTCCTTGTAACATCAATGCGTATTCACCAATCGTCATGCCATAGGCCAGTGGTATGGTATTATATCCTAAAAAGCTAGCGTTTTCTTTCTGCAAGACAGGACCATCCACCAGATTTCCATTGGGATTAGGTCGATCTAGTACAATAACAGGTACCGAGGCATCGGCTGCAGCTTCCATGACCAGTTGAAGCGTAGCGATATAGGTGTAAAAGCGCACCCCGACATCTTGAATATCGAAAAGGAGAATGTCTACCCCTTCTAAATGTTCTAAAGAAGGCTTTTTTTGACTTCCGTAGAGCGAAACCAGAGGCAATTGAGTCTTGGGGTCGATACCGCTTTCAACTAAGGCTCCGGCGTCTGCCTCCCCTCTAAATCCGTGCTCTGGGGTAAAAATTTTCTTTACTTGAATTCCCCTCGAAAGTAGGCTGTCTACAAGATGAGTGTGTCCGCTTTGGTGAAAAATGACCGAAGTGGCATTCGCTACTACAGCGACTGACTTCTCTGAAAGCATCGGAAGGTAGGTTTCGGTTCGATTGGCCCCTACAACAATTTGAGCGGTTGAGATCTGCACACTAATCCCCATTAGGATCAGTGCTAAAAGTCTATTTTTGAAGAAGAAGTCTAAGAGACGCATATGTTCGAATGGTTCGTTGCAAAAAGATTCTTGTTTAAGAATCATATGATCTTACCTAAAGGTAGCGCAAAAATTGGCGTCATTGCTGTGGCCATTGGCCTAGCGGTAATGATTATTGCCATGGCAACGGCAAGGGGACTGCAATATGAGGTTAAGAAGAAATTAGAGTCCTTTCAGGGCACGTTCAAATTGGCCTCCTATGATAAAGGCCAAGCCCTTGATAGTAGTCATACTGCAATGCTCAACACCATTGAAGGGGGGTTTCGCAGCCATAAGATTTCAGAACGTCTAGGCGTGCTTCGCAATGAAAATGATTATGCGGGATTACTCTTTAAGGGGATTTACAGTGATTTTGACGCTACGGTTTGGGAGTCTTATTTGATTCAGGGCGATTGGCTTCACAATGATACCCAAGACCAAGTTGTTGTTTCTGAAGAGGTGGCGCGCCAATTAGGACTTGAGATAGGAGATAGGGTGTATGGGCTGTTTCCGAATAATGAGAAGCCTCCACAGCAACGGCGTATGATGGTTCGAGGGATTTACAATTCTTACTTTGCTGAATTCGATCAATCTGTCGTTTTTGTTTCTGGAGAAATGGTGGGTCGTTTGAATGGGTATGAGACCAATCAATTTGAAGGTCTTGAAGTGTTCTTGGCTGATTCAGAAGATGAAGCATCGGTTTATCAGGCCTTGCTCGATCGATTTCCGGCTCATATTGAAATAGTGAGAACCAAAGACGAGCAATCGGTCTTGTTCAATTGGATGGAACTCTTCGATGTGAATTTGCTCATCATTAGCTTGGTGCTATCTATAGTAGGAGCTATGAACATCATCACCAGTTTGTTGGCGGTGGTTTTTGAGCGTTCAAATGCCATCGGTTTGTTCAGGGCACTAGGTGCTAATGAGCGCAGTGTGCGCAAATTGTTTTGGATTCAGGGTTCGTATTACCTAGGTCTTGGATTGGTCATCGGCAACACCATAGGACTCTTGCTGTACACCTTTCAGCATCTTACCCATTGGTTTAGCTTTTCAAACCCTGAAGAATACTACATCACTTATATACCTGTAAAACTGTACGTTTCTGAGGTAGTGTTGCTCAATGCTTTGGTCTTTGGCTTAAGTGCTATGGTGCTTTGGTTGGTTTCGCGCATAGCCGTACGCATGACCATTACTAAATTAATTAGGGGATAGTGGAGCCGGAGGGGTTCGAACCCTCGTCCAAACAAGCAATTCAAACGCTTTCTACATGCTTATTCACTGAGTGATTGTCAGAGAAGAGCTGATCAGTGACCCTCTACTCACTCTCTTAGCTTCTAAATTTAAAGTGACTTGCGAAGCAAAAGTCACTCGTTGTTGACTTTAATGGTGCCTCTTTGAAGAACGCCGCCAACAAGGGCTTTCTAGAGACATTTAGCTCTCTCGCCTCGCGAGACTAGGCCAAATCTTACTATAATTCAGATTATTAGGCAGCTAAAGCGTAATTGTTTTCGCCATTTAAAATGGTTGAAGTAGAGATTTACGAGCATTAACATCATAGCTCGGCATGCTTACGATCTCATTGATCTTGCTGTCAAATCCAGATCGGCCCCGATAAATAAAAGAACATAAAGAGCCGACAAAGATACGAAAACTAGTCGTCGACATTAACCCTCCAGGTCAGTACAGGATGGCTTTTAGGGGCATAAAAGGCTCCGAGCGCCTCAAACGTTAAGTCGAATGCAGAGAGTCTTTCTAAAGTTTTGACTTTCAGTACCTTGCTGTCATGAGCTTTTAGGACGAAAACAGGAGAACTCTCGTAAAAAGTAAAGGCGCTTTTGTTCTCAAGGAGTAAATCACTACTTGTCTGATTGGTAATGGTTAATTCTACAATCTCGGTGTTTGGCATGTAATGGGCACCTTCAATGCGTACACTCTTTAATAGCAATGGCTCTAAATACGATTTGCGACCTATTAACAAATCATTGTAGGCGGCTACCGTTCTACCCTCCATCAGGGCTTCATGGATCGCGGCAAGGCTTTTTTCTTTGGCAAAAACTAAGGTAACGGGTCTCTGCAGTCCCTTATTGCTGTAATCCCACTCGATGAGTCCGTGAACGTCAGAGGTAGCCAGAATGGTGAGGTTCTGATCAAGGGCTAGAGCGAGCGATTCTTCTGCAAAGGCGCCAAAATTCACTACTTCTATTCCGTGAAGCTCGTCTGATTGGATGCGTTTTTTCTGAAATGCACTGAGAACAGGGTTGCCTTGGCTGTTTTGAGCGGTCCATGCAGGATGATTCCAAAAGATAAATGCTCCCTGCTTTCGCGCCTCTTTAAAGGCGTCCTCTGCTTCGTCTTGTAAGAGGGGATTTGCATCTTGAATAAAAACTGCGTTGTTGTGTCCGACAGGCGCACCTCGAGTAATTTCAGATCCTTTTATGATCAGAAGATCGTGATCTTTTGCCTCGTTTAGTGCTAGGTTGTACGCTCTGTTTCTATCGGGATGTGGAATGTCTGCACTGTGCGGTTGGTATTCTAAATGCTCAGTGATCGCAATGGCGTCTAGTCCGTCCATTAACGCCTCTTGAACTCGAATCGTAGGCCACACATATCCGTCAGAGAACACACTGTGTATATGCAGGTCGGTGGATAGGGTAAGGTAGTTGTCTAGATCCGGAAAGTGAATAGGGCGCGCACTAACATGACTGTGATCTTGAGCTTGAAGCCCAGTAAATACCATCAAAAAAGCCGAAAAGAGAGAAAGTGTTTTCACGAGAATTATTTTCTCACAAGATAAACCCTATCTCGATAGGATGAGTGCCTTAACGTTTAAGAAAAGGTTAGTTATCGAGGCCCACAACGGTATCTCTCAATCGGGCTAAGGTACTTAAGAGTTTTTCGAGTCGCTCGAGGGGTAGTTGGTTTGCCCCGTCACTCTTCGCAGTTGCAGGGTCTGGATGTGTTTCGATAAAAATTCCATCTACACCGACTGCAATTCCTGCCTTAGCCATAGTTTCAATTAGAGCAGGTCTTCCGCCTGTTACCCCTGAGGCCTGATTGGGCTGTTGCAAGGAATGCGTAACGTCTAAAACTACCGGAGCGTACTGTTGCATTACTGGAATTCCTCTATAGTCAATTACCAGGTCTTGATACCCGAAAGTGGTTCCTCTTTCGGTAATAAGGCTATTGGGGTTTCCACTGTCTTTTACCTTTTGAACTGCAAACTGCATGCTTTCTGGACTCATGAACTGCCCTTTCTTGAGATTGACCACCTTTTGCGTCTTTGCTGCCGCTACCACAAGGTCGGTTTGACGTACCAAAAAGGCGGGAATCTGTAAAATGTCGACATAAGCTGCGGCTCTTGCTGCATCTTCTTCGGTGTGAATGTCAGTAATGGTGGGTATGTGGAAGGTTTCTCCGACTTTTCTTAAAATTTTAAGGGCCTTTTCATCTCCAATCCCGGTAAAAGAATCGATACGGCTGCGATTGGCTTTTTTAAAGCTTCCTTTGAATACATACGGAATTTTCAATGCATCGCTTAACGCCAAAGCCTTTTCTGCCACAGCCATAGCGCTCTCTTCTGATTCTATTGCACAGGGTCCGGCGATGAGTAAGAATTGATGACTATCGCTATGGTGAAGTTGTTTTAAGGCTGCTCTATTCATGGTTTCAAAGGTTTTCGGCACAAAGGTAGTTTTTTATCACATCTGGGGCGGTTTTCAACCTATATTTGCGCCGCCGTAGCGCTCAATACCATTCTAGATGCAACACATCAAAAACATTGCCATTATTGCTCACGTAGATCACGGAAAGACTACACTTGTCGATAAAATTCTTTACCACTGTCAACTTTTTAGGGAGAATGAGAACAAAGGAGAACTCATTCTTGACAACAACGATCTTGAGCGCGAGCGTGGGATTACCATTGTTTCTAAGAATGTTTCGGTACAATACAAAGATCACAAGATCAATATTATCGACACCCCGGGTCACGCCGACTTCGGAGGAGAGGTAGAGCGTGTATTGAATATGGCAGACGGTGTGTTGTTGTTGGTTGATGCCTTTGAAGGGCCTATGCCTCAGACACGTTTTGTACTTCAAAAGGCCATATCGATGGGATTGAAACCCTGTCTTGTTATCAATAAGGTGGACAAAGAGAACTGTACCCCTGATGAAGTTCACGAAAAGGTATTCGATCTGATGTTCGAACTGGGTGCTGAAGAGTGGCAGCTTGACTTCCCGACGGTTTACGGTTCAGCAAAGAACGGATGGATGAGTACCGATCACAAACAGCCTACTGACTCAATAGAGCCCCTTTTAGAAATGGTACTCGCTGAAATCCCTGAGTTTAAACCTCAAGAGGGCTCCACACAGCTTTTAATTACCTCTCTAGATTACTCTTCGTTTACTGGACGTATTGCGATTGGACGTCTTCAACGCGGATCACTCAAAGAAGGTCAGCAAGTGAGCCTAGTAAAGCGTGACGGTTCAATTTCTAAATCAAGAATTAAGGAGCTATACACCTTTGAAGGATTAGGCCGCGTGAAAGTGCAAGAAGTAAAAGCCGGAGATATCTGCGCCATCGTCGGAATGGAAAATTTTGAGATTGGAGATACGGTAGCCGATCACGAGGCTCCAGAGGGATTGAAGTCTATTGCGATCGATGAACCTACCATGAGTATGCTCTTTACGATCAACGATAGTCCGTTCTTCGGTAAGGACGGAAAATTTGTGACTTCTAGACACATAAAGGAGCGTTTAGAGAAAGAGCTAGAAAAGAATTTGGCGTTGCGCGTTGAGCCCACAGATAGCGCGGATCGTTTTGTGGTATACGGACGTGGAGTACTCCATTTGTCAGTACTTATCGAAACGATGCGTCGAGAAGGTTACGAACTACAAATTGGTCAGCCTCAAGTTATCATCAAAGAGATTGACGGTGTGAAGTGTGAGCCTGTCGAGCAATTAACCATTGACCTACCTGAAACTGTTTCGGGTAAGGCTGTTGAAATGGTGTCTATGCGTAAGGGAGAACTCCTTAGTATGGAGACCAAAGGTACCCGAATGATCTGCGAGTTTGTGATCCCTTCAAGAGGTATTATTGGTTTGAGAAATCAGTTGCTTACAGCCACAGCAGGAGAGGCGATCATGTCACATCGTTTTATTGAGTACCAACCCTTAAAGGGACCCATTCCGGGACGAATTAATGGTTCATTGGTTTCGCTAGAGAATGGAACTGCTATTCCTTATTCTATCGATAAGATCCAAGAAAGAGGCGTATTCTTTATTGATCCGGGAGAGGATATTTACGAAGGTCAAGTGATTGGTGAAAACTCTAGAGCCGATGATATGGCGGTCAATGTCACTAAAACAAAGAAGCTCTCAAACGTCCGTGCGTCTGGTTCAGACGAAAAGGTGAAAATCGTTCCGGCCATCAAGTTTTCGCTTGAGCAAGCTTTAGAATACATACAAAAGGACGAGTTGGTTGAGGTAACCCCGAACCATATTCGACTTCGCAAGATTCACTTAAAGGAGACGGACAGAAAGCGCGCTAAAGCAATCTAAATGCTGCTGCGGCAGCCCCAACTATTCCGGCATTATTACGCAATGCAGCGGGCTTAATGCGCACGGGTGAATCAATGAGGTGAGCATAGTGGTCCCACTCTTTAGATAAGCCCCCTCCGAGAATGATGAGGTCAGGTGCGATAAGCAGGTTGGTGATTTTTAAGAATTTATTGAAGCGAACAGCCCATTCTTCAAGGCTCAACTTTTCGCGTTCTTTGGCGGATGCCGATGTCCACTCTTCAATTTTTTTATGCTTCTTGTAAGGTATTTGACCCAATTCAAAATTGGGAATAAGCGCACCGTTGTAAAAGGCGCCACTTCCGATTCCAGTTCCAATAGTAATCATGAGCACTAGGCCCATTTCACCCTTTCCGACACCGTATTCCATCGTGGCATAGGCAGCGGCATCAGCGTCGTTTACTACTACAACATCTTGTCCGGTCTTTTCAGCAAATACATCGGATACATTGAGCCCCTTCCATTTCTTATGCAGGTTTCCTTGAGATCCGCAAATTCCATTCTTTATGATTGTCGGAAATCCCACTCCAATCGGCCCTTCATAACCAAAATGGTCTACAATTTCTTTAAATCGATCGGCCATCGCTTCAGGGTCTCTCTTTTTAGGCGTGGGTAGTCGAAAGCGTTCACTGATTAATTCTCCAGATTCAATATCGACTAAACCACCCTTCATACCGGTGCCCCCTATATCAATGCCTAAAACTGCCATAAATGTTGAATGAGCTACAAATAAACAGAAAAATTACCAGTTGAAATCTAGCCTTGATGCAAGCTCTGATTTTCACAGCGTACGACAGGATGACCGTAGTGACGAATCAATTGGTGATTATGGGTGGCGACAAAGAGTGTCTTACCGTTTTTATGAATGTCTTCGAAAACCTGCATGACCTCAAGACTCGTTTCAGGATCAAGGTTTCCGGTAGGCTCGTCTGCAATTATAAGGTCGGGGTCGTTCAATAGTGCTCTGGCTATTGCCACACGCTGTTGCTCTCCGCCTGAGAGCCGGTGTGGAAAGCTTTTCATCTTTCCACTGATTCCAACACGATCTAATACTGTTTCGATTTGGCTTTTGCGTTCGCTCGATTTTTTCCATCCTGTCGCTTTCAGCACAAACTCGAGGTTGTCGTAGACATTGCGGTCTGACAATAGTTTAAAATCTTGAAATACGATGCCGAGTGAGCGTCTCAGTGTTGAGAGCTGGGCTTCCTTTAGGGAACGGAGATCGAGGTTTTTGATGCGGGCCGTTCCGGCGCTAAACGGAACATCGCCATAAAGCGCTTTGAGCAGGCTGCTTTTTCCGGATCCGGTTTTTCCGATTAAGAAATAGTAATCCCCTTTCTGAAGGCTAAAATTGAGGGCGTCGAGTATAATGCTAGTGTCTTGCTTTATTTGGGCATTCTCAAGGTACAAGACGGTGTCTGGTTGCATTAAGAGAGATTTGAAAGTTCAGCCTTAAAGGTAATGATTCGTTCAATGCTCTTATCTTTGAATCCATAAACACTAGGCTTTGAGCCAATCTACCTCAAAACATTCCAATACGGGCTCGTTCATTCGTCCAGAGTCTTTTCCGTTTTTTTACGGCTTTGTAGTACTGATTGTCGGAACCATAGGCGTTTGGTTTAGTATTCCGGGCCAAACTATTGGGGTCTCAGTATTTACCGATCCAGTCAAAGACGCCTTAGGTTTAAGTCGCAATCAATTTTCTAATGCCTATATGGTGGGTACAATCATGAGCGCCTTAATCATAGGTAGGGCCGGTCGCTGGTTCGATCGTTATGGCGCCCGATGGGTGGCTTTGGGTGCTGCTCTTGGAATTTCACTTACCCTATTGACGGCCTCTTTTTCTCCTTCACTTGCTCAAAAATTAGCTGCAGCTATTAATATCAGCAGGGTGTATACAGGATTCGTGGTTATAACCCTTTTGTTTTTTATGCTGAGGTTCTTTGGTCAAGGGGTGCTTACCATGGCTTCTAGAAATATGATCATGATGTGGTGGGACAAGTACCGCGGACGAGCCAATATGGTAACAAGTATTTCGCTCTCGTTTGGATTCAGTTCTGCCCCAATCTGGCTCAGTGCCTTGATCGATGACTTTGGATGGAGAGGTGCGTGGCAGGTGATGGCCCTGGCCTTAGCGGTGTTTGCGATTTTTATTCTTCAATTGTACAGAGTGCGTCCTGAAGATCACGGGTTGCTGCCTGATGGGGCTAAGGGGGGTGATGAGGTGTTAGTCGGTACTGAACAGCCAAGGGCTAAAAAGCAATTCACTTTAAAGGAGGCACGTGAGACCCGCGCGTTTTGGGTATTCACCTTTTTATTGGCGTTCAATAGCTTCTTCATTACAGGGCTTACCTTTCATGTTGTCTCGATTTTTGAAAGCACAGGCTTGTCTAAAGAAGAAGCGGTTCGGATTTTTCTACCCGGTTCTTTCGTATCGGTAACTGTTTCAACCGTTTTTAATTACCTCAGTGATCGCTCTAAGCTCAAAATCTTCGCTTACATCATGATGTTTGGCGGCTCACTGGCCTGTGTAGGGATGTTTTTCTTAAATGAGGCATGGGGGCGGGTGCTGTTAATTGGTGGAATGGGTTCGATGGGCGGTTTTTTTGGAGTGCTTAATTCGGTAACCTGGCCTAGATTTTTCGGAAGGCAACACCTTGGGGCCATCACAGGCCGTGTGATGTCAATTTTAATCTTTGCCAGTGCAATTGCCCCAAGTGTTTTCAGCTTCTCTTATACCCTGCTAGGCTCTTACCGTTACATGGCTTATCTTGGAGTGGTTTTTATTGCTGCACTCGCTGTAGCCGGAACTAAAGCAAATAATCCCCAACCTTATGAAACTTAGAATTGCTTCTTTACTTCTGCTGATCCTGGTCGCATTTAGTTGTACGGGTGTCGAACAAGTAGATACAGTGTTTTATAATGCCCACTTTTATACCGTTGACTCGCTGAAGCCCAAGGCTACGGTGGTTGCGGTCAAAAACCGTCGTATTGTTGCGGTTGGAGAAGATGAGTTGCGCGGCCGTTTTTCTGCGCGTGAAGAGGTAGATCTCAATGGGGCTTTTGTCTATCCTGGATTCATTGATGCCCATTGCCACTTCTATCAACTTGGTTTGAATGAGAGTAGGCTAAGTTTGCTTGGAACACAGAGCTTTGAAGAGATCATAGAACGTATAAAGGCTTTTGATGCTGAATACCATCCGTCTGTGCTCTATGCTTGGGGATGGGATCAGAACGATTGGCCTGTGAAAGAATTCCCGACGAATGAACTATTAAATGAATTGTTTCCTGACCGACCTGTGGTCTTGCGCCGTATCGATGGGCATGCTTATTTAGTTAACGATTATGCCTTAGATCTTGCGGGAATTACGTCTAGCACCGAAGTTAGTGGTGGTGCTATATTAAAAGAAAATCAAAGACCTACTGGGGTTTTAATCGACGAACCAATGGGGTGGGTTGATGCTTCGTTACCCGAAATTGATCGTGCTTCTCAGGTGCGCGCCTTATTGGCAGCGCAAGATATCGCCTTTAAAAACGGATTGACAACGGTAAATGATGCCGGGCTTTCGAGATCAGTTATTGAACTCATTGATAGTCTGCAAACCACGGGCGATTTGAAAATTCGCGTGTATGCGATGATCAGTGCATCTCCTGAACAATTAGACTATTATCTCGAAAAGGGTCCTATAAAAACAGCTTCACTCAATGTGCGATCGTTTAAAGTCTATGCCGACGGGGCTCTCGGGTCAAGAGGTGCAGTACTTAAAAAACCTTATACCGATCAATCGGATCACTTTGGTGCAGTGGTAACCCCATTAGATGAAATTACGGCTATCGCAGAACGACTTGCACAAAGTGAATTTCAAATGAATACGCACGCGATAGGAGATTCAGCCAATTATTTTGTTCTCGATCTGTATCAAAGGGTTCTTTCAAATCCAATGAAGGCGCGTTGGAAGATTGAACATGCCCAGGTGGTCGATCCCGCAGATTTCGATCGTTTCGCCGACGGAATCATTCCTTCTGTGCAACCTACCCATGCCACTAGCGACATGTATTGGGCAGAAGAGCGCTTAGGTCCAGACCGTGTCAAAGGAGCGTATGCGTACCAAACACTACTAAAGAAGGCTTCTCTGTTAGCCTTGGGGACCGATTTTCCGGTTGAGCAAGTTTCGCCCTTGTTGACCTATTATGCTGCTGTAGCCCGCCAAGATTTAGAAGGCTATCCTGAAGGAGGATATTTTGTTGAAGAAGGGTTAAGCCGCATGCAGGCCTTAAAGGGGATGACTACATGGGCGGCCTATTCGAATTTTGAAGAGGGTGAAAAAGGGATGATTCGCCCCGGCTACTTCGCAGACTTCACGATTTTAACGGAAGATATTTTAGAGGTGCCTCTTTCGGCTTTACCTACAATTCCTATCCAGGGAGTAGTGATTGGAGGTGATTTGGTTAAGAAATAGTTACAAAAACCTATTATTAGTTAAAATAATTAATTAATTATCTATTTTAACTATACCATTAAAAACATTTGATTCATTTTTGTTTAAAATTTTGAATCATGTGTGGAATTGTAGCCAGCTTTGGATACCAGAAAGAAGAATCTCAGCAACGTGACCAGTTGCTTGAAATGTCTAAGAAGATTAGACACCGCGGCCCAGATTGGAGCGGTATATATAGCGATACTTTTAGTGTACTTGCTCACGAGCGTTTAGCCATTGTCGATCCTGCATCAGGCAAGCAACCCTTATTCAATGAGTCTAAATCATTGGTGCTCGCCGCAAATGGAGAGATCTACAACCACAGAGAGTTGCGTTCCACTTTTGAAGGAGCATACAAATTCATGACCCAATCAGATTGTGAGGTGCTGCTTCCGCTTTATCAGCGTGATGGCGCATCGTTCTTAGATCAACTCAATGGGATTTTTGCCTTTGCGCTCTACGACAAAGAGAAACAAGACTTTTTGATTGCTCGTGATCACATGGGTATTATTCCGCTTTACATGGGTTGGGACGAACAGGGTGTTTTTTATGTGGCCTCTGAATTAAAAGCTTTAGAAGGGTATTGTAACCGTATCGAGCTGTTTCCCCCCGGGCATTATATGACTAGTGAAACTACTGAGCCTGTTCTCTGGTACGACAGGGATTGGAAGTCGTACGATGCTGTTAAAGAGAATGAGACCTCCATTGAGAAACTAAAGGAGGCTCTTGAAGCGGCTGTTAAGCGTCAATTGATGTCAGATGTGCCTTATGGGGTGCTATTGTCTGGAGGGCTTGATTCTTCTATCACCTCAGCGGTTGCAAAGAAATATGCTGAAAAGCGCATTGAATCTGATAATACAGAGAGTGCCTGGTGGCCACAATTACACTCTTTTGCGGTGGGCCTAGAAGGGTCTCCAGATTTAGCGGCAGCCCGAAAAGTGGCCGAATCTATAAATACGGTGCACCACGAGGTGATTTTTACCATTCAAGAAGGGCTTGACGCGATTAAAGATGTGATTTACCATCTTGAAACCTATGACATCACCACTGTACGGGCTGCGACGCCAATGTATTTAATGGCGCGTGTCATCAAGTCGATGGGCATTAAAATGGTATTATCTGGCGAAGGGTCGGATGAATTGTTCGGAGGATACCTCTACTTTCACAAGGCTCCGAATGCACAGGAATTTCACGAAGAAACAGTGCGAAAATTAGATAAGTTACACATGTATGATTGCCTCCGGGCCAATAAATCGCTTGCTGCTTGGGGAATTGAAGGTAGGGTTCCTTTCTTGGACAAAGAATTCATAGACGTTGCGATGCGTTTGAATCCTCAAGACAAGATGATCAACGGAGAGCGCATGGAGAAGTGGGTATTGCGTAAGGCCTTTGAAGATATGCTTCCTGCTGAGGTGGCATGGCGCCAAAAAGAGCAATTCTCAGACGGTGTAGGGTACTCGTGGATTGACACCCTTAAAGAGAAGGTGAATGGAGAGGTAAGCGACGCTCAAATGGAGCAAGCAGCCTTTAAATATCCGATTCAAACTCCTCAAACGAAAGAGGAGTATTACTACCGCAGCATCTTTGCTTCTCATTTTCCGTCAGACGCCGCTGCCTTGAGTGTGCCACAAGAGCCTTCGGTGGCTTGTAGCACGAAAACAGCCCTTGAATGGGATGCGGCATTCAAAACGATGAATGAGCCTTCTGGAAGGGCGATTAAATCGGTGCATACAGACGCTTACTAAAGGTGATATTGTTCACACTAAAGTGTTGATAACTTGAAGGGCTCGAACTTATTCGAGCCCTTATTTTTGCTGCTGTTTCGGCTATATTTGTTAGGATACATTACCATGAAATCTGACCTATGAGCGAAGAAGCAAAAAACCCAAATTATTCAGAAGATAGTATACAGGCCTTAGAAGGAATGGAGCATGTTAGAATGCGCCCTTCTATGTATATCGGTGACGTCGGTGTAAGAGGTCTTCATCACCTAGTTTATGAAGTAGTCGATAACTCCATTGATGAGGCTATGGGAGGCCACTGTGATACCATTGGAGTTATAATTAATGAAGACAATTCGATTACTGTTACCGATAACGGTCGCGGTATACCGGTGGGTCTTCATAAAAAAGAAGGAGTCTCTGCCCTTGAAGTAGTCATGACCAAGATCGGGGCCGGGGGTAAATTTGATAAAGATTCGTATAAAGTATCTGGAGGATTACACGGTGTAGGGGTGTCATGCGTTAACGCACTATCGGTATCCTTAAAGGCGACGGTGCAACGTGAAGGGAAGATCTGGCAACAAGAGTATGAAAGAGGAAAGGCGCTGTATCCGGTTAAAAGTGTTGGAGAAAGCGACAAGAATGGTACAGAAGTAACCTTCAAGCCCGACCATCAGATTTTCAACCAAACCACAGAGTATAGCTACGAGACGCTCGCCAATCGCATGCGTGAGCTAGCGTTCTTAAATAAAGGAATTACTATTTCGCTCACCGATAAGAGAAAGACAGACGATAAGGGAGAATTTGTTTCTGAGACGTTCTTCTCTGAACGCGGACTAGAAGAGTTCATCGTTTTCTTAGATGAGTCGCGTGAACCTTTGATTCAGAAGGTAATTGCTATGGAAGGAGAAAAAGCCGGAATACCGGTTGAGATCGCCATGGTATACAATACTGGCTTTTCTGAAAATTTGCACTCTTATGTGAACAATATCAATACGCATGAGGGAGGTACGCATTTAGCAGGATTTAGACGCGGGCTAACGCACACGCTTAAAAAGTATGCCGATGCCTCAGGGCTTCTCGATAAACTTAAGTTTGAGATTTCGGGAGATGACTTTAGAGAGGGGCTTACTGCTATTATTTCAGTAAAAGTAGCTGAGCCGCAATTTGAAGGGCAGACCAAAACGAAATTGGGTAACCGAGAGGTAAGTGCTGCTGTGAGTCAAGCGGTTTCTGAAATGCTAACCGATTATCTCGAAGAGCATCCGGACGACGCTAAACGCATTGTAGAAAAGGTAGTGATCGCCGCCACTGCGCGACACGCCGCCGCTAAGGCTAGAGAGCTTGTTCAGCGTAAGAATGTGATGAGTGGTGGAGGGCTTCCAGGAAAGCTCTCGGATTGCTCAGAACAAGATCCGGCACAATGTGAAGTTTTCTTGGTTGAGGGAGATTCTGCAGGCGGTACGGCTAAGCAAGGTCGAGACCGTAATTTTCAAGCCATCCTGCCCTTGAGAGGAAAGATTCTAAATGTTGAGAAGGCGATGCAGCACAAGGTGTTCGAGAACGAAGAAATCCGAAACATCTATACGGCCCTCGGGGTGACTGTAGGTACAGAAGAAGACTCAAAAGCACTTAACTTAGAAAAACTCCGTTACCATAAAGTGGTGATCATGTGTGATGCCGATGTCGATGGATCGCATATCGAAACCTTGATTCTTACCTTCTTCTTCAGGTACATGCGTGAGCTGATCGAACAAGGCTTTGTATATATTGCCACTCCTCCACTTTATTTGGTCAAAAAAGGAGCTAAAAAGGCCTACGCCTGGAACGATCAGGAACGTGATCAGCTGATGGCCGATTTCGGGCAAGGGGCCTCAATACAGCGTTACAAAGGTCTCGGTGAAATGAATGCTGAACAATTATGGGACACCACCATGAATCCCGAGTTCAGAACACTGAGAAAGGTAACGATCGACAATGCTACCGAAAGCGATCGCATTTTTGCGATGCTCATGGGGGATGAGGTTCCGCCGCGTAGAGAATTCATTGAAAAGAATGCTGTTTATGCCAATATTGACGCTTAGCGTTCTTATTTTTGCAGCAGTTTTTTAACCTTTTAATCGACTTTTTCACATGAAAATTTCAGTAGTTGGCGCAGGTGCAGTAGGAGCAAGTTGCGCAGAGTATATTGCCATGAAAAATTTTGCCTCTGAGGTAGTACTTCTTGATATTAAAGAAGGATTTGCTGAAGGAAAGGCTATGGATCTCATGCAGACGGCTTCGTTGAATGGATTCGATACTAAGATTACAGGATCGACAAACGATTATGCCAAAACTGCTGATAGTTCAGTGGTAGTTATCACCTCTGGTATTCCTCGTAAACCAGGAATGACTAGAGAAGAGCTTATCGGAATCAACGCTGGTATTGTTCAGACCGTTACCGAAAATCTCCTGAAATTTTCTCCAAATGCCATTGTTATCGTTGTGAGTAATCCGATGGATACCATGACGTATCTCGTTCATAAAATTTCTGGTCTTCCAAAGAACCGTATCATTGGAATGGGTGGAGCGCTAGATAGTGCACGTTTTAAGTACCGTTTAGCAGAAGCACTTGAGGCACCGATCTCAGATGTTGACGGAATGGTGATTGGAGGTCACAGTGATACGGGTATGGTACCTTTAATTGACCACGCTACACGTAACTCGATTAAGGTTTCAAACTTCTTATCTGATGCTCAGATGGAATCTGTGGTTGAAGAAACTAAAGTAGGAGGAGCAACGCTTACCAAATTGCTCGGAACGAGTGCATGGTATGCTCCTGGGGCTGCGGTTTCTGGATTGGTTCAGGCCATTGCTTGCGATCAGCAGAAGATGTTCCCTTGCTCAGTCTTGTTAGATGGAGAGTACGGGTTGTCAGACATTTGCATCGGAGTGCCTGTGATTTTGGGAAAGAACGGGATCGAGCGTATTGTTGACATTCCGCTATCGGATTCAGCAAAAGAAAAGATGCAAGAATCGGCGAAGGGAGTTCGTGCTACGAATGCCTTATTGTCGGTTTAATTGATAGAAGAATTAAATAAAGCGAAAGCCCCGCAGCCATTGTAGCGCGGGGCTTTTGCTTTAGAAGGGCAATTATTGTCAGATCTTAGACGAAATGATATATTTGCACGCATTTATACATTGTTTTATATAACACTTACGATCCATGCAGAATAAAGGATTGATTCGATTATTTGCCATTCTTTTTGGCTTAGTTAGTATTTATCAACTCTCATTTACCTTCATTACGAGTAAAATTGAAGGAGATGCGGAGCGCTATGCGCAAGTTGAGGTTGAAGAGGGTTCAGAGAATTATATTTCTCAGAGAGAGCGAGTTGCTGCGGCCTATCTAGATTCAGTTGCTGATTTACCGGTACTGGGTTTTACGTCATACGGAGACGCCAAAGAGAAGGAACTCAACAAAGGCTTAGACCTTAAAGGAGGGATCAACGTTACCCTTCAGATTTCGGTAAAAGATATTTTAAAGGGATTAGCTTCTGACAGCAAAAGTCCTGCTTTTAATGCTGCTTTATTGGCGGCAGATGAAGCATCAAAGCAAAGTGATGCGAATTATGTAGAGTTGTTTTTTGAGGCCTTCGAACAGGATGCACAAGCCAAATTGGCTTCTCCTGATATTTTCGCTAACAAGAATTTAAGTGACGAGATCAATTTTGAGATGACAAATGATGAGGTTAAGCCTATCATCCGTCGTAAAATTGATGAGTCTATCGTTTCAGCCTTCGAGGTATTGCGTGAACGTATTGACGGTTTTGGAGTAACGCAACCTAATATTCAACGTGTAGGAAGTTCAGGGCGTATACTCGTAGAATTGCCTGGCGCCAGAGACATCAATCGTGCACAAGAATTACTGTCTTCTACGGCACAGCTGGAGTTTTGGGAGACCATTCCTCAAGACGAGCAAGGTCTTTCGCAGTTTTTAGTAGCTGCTGATGCCAAGATTGCTGAACTGAATGCTCAGGATAATGAATCAGACGATTTATCTGATTTACTTGAGAATGAAGCCGATAGCCTATCGAATTCTAATCCACTATTGTCGAAACTTATTGCCCCAGCTCCTGGGTCTAACGCTTTTGTTCGTGCTGCGGTTAGAGACACTGCTGAAATTGGGGCTTATTTGAGAATGACTCAAGTGAAGTCGCTATTGCCTGCTTCAGTGAAGTTCACCAAGTTCGCTTGGGAACGTGTCGGAGCGGATGCTGAGATCGCAGAGCTTTATGCGTTAAAGTCAAACCGTGAAGGGTTGCCGCGTATCTCTGGAGACGTCGTTTCAGATGCCCAAGATACTTTTGATCAGTTTGGTAAGCCAGCGGTGAGTATGACCATGAATACCAAAGGGGCACGTGAATGGGAGCGCATGACGGGTGATGTATATCAGAACCAAACGGGAATTGCTATTGTGCTTGACAATAAGGTATACACCGCTCCTGGGGTTTCTTCAGGACCAATCTCAGGTGGACGCTCTGAGATCACCGGTGACTTTACCATCAACGAAACAAAAGATATTGCTAACGTTTTACGTGCAGGTAAGCTTCCTGCTTCTGCAGAAATTGTACAATCTGAGATCGTTGGTCCTTCATTAGGTCAAGAGGCGATCAACAGCGGATTCACGTCGTTCATGATTGCCATGGCTTTTGTGCTACTGTGGATGATCTTCTATTACGGTCGCGGAGGATTGTATGCGGATATCGCGCTTATCCTTAACATCGTTTTGATCTTCGGCGTATTGACGAGCCTTGGTGCCGTTCTTACCCTTCCGGGTATTGCGGGTATCGTATTGACGATTGGTATGTCTGTAGATGCGAACGTGCTTATTTTCGAGCGCATCCGAGAAGAATTAAATAAAGGGAAGGGAATCGCCTTATCGGTTAGCGATGGTTTCTCTAATGCCTTGTCTTCGATCTTAGATGCCAATATTACCACAGGTTTAACAGCAATTGTACTCTTTATGTTCGGATCAGGTCCGATCAAAGGATTTGCAACTACGCTCTTGATTGGTATTTTGACTTCTCTGTTTACGGCCATCTTCGTGACGCGCTTGTTCATCGAAGCGTATCTTTCTAAAAAGGGTCGTTCACTGACATTCGCTACTCCAGCAACCAAGAATTTATTTACGAAGGTGAACTTCGGATTTATTAAGTCGCGCAAAGTCGCTTACGTGATTTCAGGTGTTTTAATCGCGGTTTCGCTCGGATCTTTAGCTACTAAAGGACTTCAGCAGGGGGTAGACTTTGTTGGAGGTCGTACCTATCAGATTCGCTTTGCGCAAGAAGTGAGTCCATCGGAGATCTCATCTGAGCTCAACGAGGTATTCGGGAGCGGAACAAACGTCAAAACCTTTGGTGGAGCCAATCAAATTAAGGTAACTACCTCTTACAAGGTAGATGTTGAAGGGCTAGAGGTAGATCAAGAAATTCAGTCTAAGTTGTTTGAGGTGCTTCAGAAATACCTCGCACCAGGTACTTCACTTGAAGATTTTGTAACGCCTGCAGACGATAAAAATGTTGGAATCCTTCAGTCGGTTAAGGTGGGTCCAACCATCGCCGATGATATCAAGAAAAATGCCTTCTTGGCTATTTTAGGTTCCTTAACCATTGTGTTCTTGTATATCTTGATGCGCTTTAGAAAATGGCAGTTCTCATTGGGTGCGGTTACCGCCGTATTCCATGACGTTCTTGTCGTACTTGGGGTATTCTCGATTACAAGTGCGTTTATGCCATTTAACATGGAAATTGATCAGGCCTTTATCGCCGCAATTCTTACGGTGATTGGTTATTCACTTAATGATACGGTAGTCGTTTTCGACCGCATCCGTGAGGTAGTAAACGCCAAAGGATGGAAGAAAGGGGATAATGTCAACGAGGCCTTGAACAGTACGTTGAGCCGTACCTTGAATACTTCGTTAACGACGCTTATCGTATTATTGGCCATCTTTATCTTCGGTGGAGAGAGCCTAAGAGGCTTCATGTTTGCGATGATTGTAGGTATTCTTGTCGGAACCTACTCTTCACTCTTCATCGCCACACCGGTCATGTACGATACACTAGGAAAAGAAAAAGAGGGGCAATAGCCCCTCTTTTTTTATGCTTTAGCAGCTGTGCCTGGCCTAAACATAAGGACTAGGCCTACCAGTACCAATGGAATACTGAGCCATTGACCTGTCGAGAGCAGTCCAAGTGACTCCTCGAATCCTCCTTGACTCTTTTTAAAGAATTCTAGCACAAAGCGAGAGGCGAACACTGCGGCCAGCCAGAAGCCGAATAAGAATCCAGCCTTATTGCGCAATTGCATCTTTGGATAAAGGACAAAATACATCAACCCGAAAATGGCGAAATAGGCAAAGGCTTCGTAAAGTTGTACAGGGTGGCGATACGGAATCGCATTCAAGGTATCACTGAAAGCCGGGTCAGAGACAATGGCTTTATACGCCTGATTCACATCTGGAATCTTCGTGATACTCACTGCATCATAACTTGATAAATCGTCTGCATCTCGGACAAACTTGGTGGCAAAGGCAAATGAGGCCTCTGTAACCTTACCGTTGATCTCAGAGTTGAAAAAGTTTCCGACGCGAATAAATCCCCCACCAATAGCTGAAACGATGGCGATGCGGTCTACAATCCATAAAAACGAAAACTCTTTGTGCTTACGACTGAATAAATAGAATCCCGTGATAGCCGCAAGGGCAGCTCCATGGCTGGCTAAACCGGTAAACCCGGTGAATTGATACCCATTGATAAGCCCAAATAAACTAGATCTTGGGTTTTCTCTTATAGGAAGCAATATCTCAATGATATGATTTTGATAGTAGGCCCAGTCGTAGAAGATGACGTGGCCAAGTCGTGCACCGAGAATGATGGATACTACACTGTAAACAAAAAGCGAGTCGATCTTATCTGCAGGTTTTTCTTCAGTTTTGAAGATGCGTTTCATGATGTACCAGCCCAGTACAAAGGCGGCGATCCACATAGAGTTGTAGTATTTCAACTGCAAGGGTCCTAAGTGCAGTAACGTGTCGTTTGGATTCCAAACGATTCCTAAAATTGTCATAGGTCAGGATTTTAGACGAAGATAATTAAAAGCCATCCTTTAAGGAACCGGATCGTGTCCGCTTTCTCCCCATGGATGACATCGCGCAATGCGCTTTGCGGCAAGCACTGTTCCTTTAAGTGGTCCGTGTTTTTTGAGGGCCTCGACGGCGTACTCTGAACAGGTTGGTACGAATCGACAGCTTGAGGGGGTGTAGGGCGAAATAAGGTATTGGTAGGCGCGAACCCAAAATACAAGTATTCTGATCGCTACCTTTCTCATGAAAGTGAAAAGGTAGTACCTTCTTTAGAGTCTTTCAGTTGTATCCCGAGACGGGCAAGATCATCTCTAATTTGATCTGAAGTAGCAAAGTCTTTGCGTTCTCGAGCCTGATTGCGTTGTGCAATAAGTAGTTCAACGACACCTGAAAGTTTCTCAAAATGACCACTGTCTTGTTGGCTTTCGTCTTTGAGTCCTAAAACATCAAAGGTGAAGGTGCTCAAGGTGGTGCGTAAAAGCTCCAGATCTTCTGCGGTCATTCCTTTCGGGTGATCATGGAGTAAGTTGATCTGCTTCACGCCTTCAAACAATTGCGCAATGAGAATAGGTGTATTAAAATCGTCATTCATCGCCGCATAACAGCGGTCTACCCAATCGGTAACATTGAAAGAAGAGGTTTGTCCGAGTGCCTCTAGTGTTTGAGCACGTTTATGACCTTCAAGAAGGCGCTGATAGCCTTTTTCAGCAGCTTCAAGCGCTTCTTGGCTCAAATCAAGTATGCTAGTATAATGCGCCTGCATCATAAAAAAACGAACTACTGAAGGGCTAAATGCTCTTGTGAATATGCGATTCTCTCCGCTGAAAATTTCGTGCGGATAAATGTTGTTATCTGTTGATTTCGACATCTTCTTACCGTTCAGGGTAAGCATGTTGGCATGTAGCCAATAGTTCACTGGGGTATGACCACTGTGTGCTTCAGCCTGTGCGATTTCACATTCGTGATGCGGAAACTTGAGGTCCATACCACCACCGTGAATATCAAAATTGGCACCGAGATACTTCGTGCTCATCGCGGTACATTCTATATGCCAACCCGGAAAGCCGTCTCCCCACGGAGAGCTCCAGCGCATGATATGTTGAGGTTCTGCCTTTTTCCAAAGGGCAAAATCTTGTGGATTCTTCTTTTCGATATGTCCTTGAAGCCCTCTTGTGTTGGCCACCATATCTTCAAGTTTTCTTCCACTTAGTTTTCCGTAGGCATGATCGCTATTGAACTTGAGTACATCGAAATAGACCGATCCGTTCTTGACATAGGCATATCCTTTGTCAATGATCGACTGTATGATTTCAATTTGCTCGATAATGTGACCAGTAGCCGTAGGCTCAATGCTAGGAGGTAATAGATTGAATTGCTCTAAGGTTTGATGAAAGTCTACGGTGTAGCGTTGAACCACTTCCATGGGCTCTATTCGCTCGAGTCTGGCCTTTTTTGCGATCTTATCTTCTCCTTCATCTTCATCGTGCTCTAGGTGCCCAGCGTCTGTGATGTTACGCACATAACGCACTTTGTAGCCTAAGTGCAAAAGATAGCGATAGATCATGTCAAACGACATGAAAGTGCGACAATTGCCTAAATGCACGTTAGAGTATACCGTTGGTCCGCACACATACATGCCCACATATCCGGATTCTACCGGTTTGAAGGGTTCTTTTTTTCGACTCAAAGAGTTGAAAACCAAGAGTTCGTTGTTGAGGTAACGGTTGCTCATGTATTAAAATTCAGTTTGTAATCCGACATAGGCAACGAATTCGTTACGCAGTTTTTCGTCGGATTTGAAAATACCTTGGTATTCAGCAGTAACAGTGCTACTTGATATGTCTCGGATTCCTCTTGAATTTACACATAAATGTTTTGCATCGATAATACAGGCCACATCATCGGTCTTCAAGATGCGCTGAAGCTCTTGCACTACCTGCATCGTAAGTCGCTCTTGTACTTGCGGTCTTTTAGCAAAATAATCGACGATGCGGTTCATTTTCGAAAGCCCAACAACCCTTCCATTCGATACATAAGCCACATGTGCTTTACCGACAATAGGAAGTAGGTGGTGTTCGCAAGTCGAATACAGGGTGATGTTTTTCTCCACCAACATCTCACCGTACTGATATTTGTTCTCGAAGGTCGACGAGCTCGGCTTATTTTCTGGATTTAACCCCGCGAAAAGCTCTTTCACAAAGGCTTTTGCTACACGTTTAGGGGTACCCCTTAGGCTATCATCCTCGAGGTCCATTCCAAGTGTATCTAGGATGTCTTTTACACTTGAAGTTATGCGTTCTATCTTCTGTTCGTCACTCAAATCAAACGCATCATTTCTTAGGGGCGTTTCAGCTGAGGCGCTCAGGTGATCGAACTCGTTTTCTTCGTTATTCATTGATTCAAAACTATTGGGCGCAAAGATAGCCATTATGACAGAGTTGGCACTATAGCGAAAGTGTGTATGTGGCGATAAATCTAAGGTTTGAGCGTTTTACCAAAGCGGCGTTGGGCAATAGCGCATCAAAGAAATAAACGTTCTCTTCTTGGGTCACATGACGTAAACCAAAATCGAGTTGCGCATTTTGATAGCGGTAACCGATTCCTGTGCTTATAGCTGTGGATCCACCAAGCGTTCCTCCAATTGCCGGAACACTTTGACTGCTATATCCAAAACGTACGAGGCGATTGCCTTTGGTGAATTCAGCTCCAACTCCTAGTCTTTCAACCGTGCTATAGGTACTTTTCATCGCCTGGTTTTCGGCAGCAAAGGAGGCGTTTGAATTCGGTAGATACTGGGCATCCCCGTAATTTTCTCTGCGGTAATCTGCCACAAGCGACATCCCTTCAGACGGATGCAGGGCGAGGTTGAACGTCAATGACGAAGGCAATTTCATCCTGTAATCGTCGTAAAAGTTAAGAAGGCCAAAATTGATGTACGAAAGATCTTCTAATGCCGCGTCGGTTGAAATGCGTTGTGCCGTTTGATCGTTCATGGTAAACCACGTTGGAGTCGCATAACTCGCACCAAAAACCAGCGCTTTACTTAGTTTAACAAGTATTCCTAGTTGAGCCGAAACTCCTAATCCTGTGGTGAACAGATAGTTGTCGAAGGCACTTTTTGAAGCGGTTGAACCCGTATCGTAGCCCTCCTCGTTTAGATAGCTAAAGCGCTCGTATTTTAAATCTTGAATCGCTACTGATCCTCCAAGTAAGATCCGGTCTTTAAAGGAGATTGAGGAGTGAAGGGTGAATTTCCCCATTGCACCTCTTTCGGTGGTATTGTAGCGTTGCAGCAGGCCGTTGTAGTTCACTCTTGAAAAATATCCAAGCTCGTCATAACCTATGAGACCGCTGTAGACGCCTAAAAATCCTTGTTGTGCAGCATAACCGTAATCAGCTCCAATTCTTCGGTAGGCCTCTTCAATGAATTCATTGTCGTAAGGCAATACGTCGATGTAGTTGTTTTGTTCTGCAAAGCCTAGAAAGTAGCGATCCAAGCCCTCTTCAGCAAAACCTCCGGCCTTAATTCGAGCGTCATAAGCCGCAGTCTGATCGTAGCTGAATCCGAAGGTGATTTTATTCCAAACACTCTTGTCAGATACAAAAACGAGTAATCCAGAGGCCTGATTGATCTTTAAAGTGGTCGAAGAGGCACTATCTGTGAATTCGCCAGTTTGTGAGCGGTTTGAAGTGTTGTTTAAGGCGGTGCTGAGGCTGAAGGCACCGTAATCAAATAGCGCTGCAGCCGCTGGATTAATGCTAATTGCATACAGGTCACCTTTTAGTGCACCACCTGCTTGCCCCATGCCCATAATTCGTGCAGAACCTCCTTGGTAAGATCCTAAATACCGGTACAGATCTTCAGTCGTTTGCGCTTGAACCCCTAGAAAGCTAAGTCCAAGGGCCAGCAGTAAAAGCTGTCTTCTCATGCTGCAAAATTAGTTGTTCCCTCTCGAATTTGAGCGTGATGACGAAGAACGTGTTGAACCCGATCTAGAGGTGCCTGAAGAACGCACAGGAGCTGAAATTCTAGTCGGTGCACTGCTGCGCGACCTGTTGTAAGAGGGTTGCCGCATGCTTCTACTACCTCTTGTTGGTAAGCTATTGCGGTAGTTGCTGTTGCGCTGAGTCGAATAGGTGTTACGAGTCGTATTATTTTGAGGGGTATAACTTGATCTCGAGCGCGTGGGTAAGAGATTCGATCTTCCGCGATCAACTTCTCGAACGTAATACGGATTTGACCGAGTCGGACCAGATCTATAACCCTGAGTGGTACGTGGACGCACAGAATATAGCGTGAGCGCTCTTCTAGGATTGTATCCGTAAACTAGAGGGCGACCCCAGTACGGGTCGAACCACCCGTATCCCCAAGCATTGTTTCTGAAGCGACGCGAATACCAGCGGTTATTCCAAACCGTCGATGGTCCGAAAAACGGATTGTAAAACGGACTATAAAATGGATTAAAGAACGGATCAACCCATGGATTCATCCAGGGGTTCGCCCATGGATTGTTAAACCACATAGGCTGAAAGGCGCTACCCCAACCTAAACTGAAAGGAGAATTGAATTGATTAATAGTAATCCGAGTCTTAGGTGCATTCTCGCCAAATTGAGCATAGGTATTCTCTGCTCCGCTCGAATACGTATCGATATCAGTAAACGTTGAATCTTCATTTGAAAGTGCTAATTGCGCGGCCTTCTCTGCAAAGTAATTTTCGTAAAAAACGGCTCCCTCTCGATCTATTGGCGCATTGCGATCCTCATTGACGACTACCCCTCGATAATTACCTTGACGCAATTGATGGGTACTGTAAGACACAGGATAATAAGTAATGCATGAAGCGAGTGAACCAACCGCAATAAGAGCGATTGAAAAACGTGTAAAAATGCGGATTAAACCGCGGCTATCATTTCTCTGTACTACCTGCTTCATATCTATAAATTTACTTAGTTTTACCCAATTTTTAAAAGGGCAATCTCCGTGCCAAAATCACTAAAATGAGCAAGAATTTAACGTCTAGAGCTGAGGATTATTCAAAATGGTACAATGAACTCGTGGTTAAGGCTGATCTGGCCGAGAACTCAGGAGTACGTGGTTGCATGGTTATAAAGCCCTATGGGTACGCGATTTGGGAAAAAATGCAACAAGCGCTTGACGGTATGTTCAAGGATACAGGGCATCAGAATGTGTATTTTCCGCTTTTCATCCCTAAATCTTACTTTTCAAAAGAGGCCTCACACGTTTCTGGATTTGCCAAAGAATGCGCGGTAGTAACGCATTACCGTTTGAAGAATGCAGAAGACGGATCGGGAATTGTTGTGGATGAGAATGCCAAGCTCGAAGAAGAATTGATCGTTCGCCCCACTTCAGAAACGATTATTTGGGACACCTATAGAAAGTGGGTACAATCATACAGAGACCTCCCGCTTTTATACAATCAATGGGCCAATGTGGTTCGATGGGAGATGAGAACCCGCCTGTTTCTGCGCACTGCTGAGTTTTTATGGCAAGAAGGCCATACGGCCCACGCTACCAAAGAAGAGGCGATTAAAGAAGCAGAGCAAATGATGCATGTCTATGCGGATTTTGCACAACGTTATATGGCAGTTCCGGTGATTAAAGGAACTAAAAGTGAAGCTGAACGTTTCGCTGGGGCAGAAGAAACCTATTGTATCGAAGCACTCATGCAAGACGGTAAGGCGCTTCAGGCAGGAACTTCGCATTTTTTAGGACAGAATTTCGCCAAGGCCTTTGATGTGAAATTCGCCAATAGAGAAGGACAGCAGGAGTATGTTTGGGCTACCTCTTGGGGAGTTTCCACACGTCTAATGGGCGCCTTGATCATGACGCATAGCGATGACAACGGATTAGTCCTTCCGCCTGCTTTAGCACCGATTCAATTGGTGATTGTTCCGATTTATAAAGGAGAGGAGCAATTGGCCAAACTTGATGCACACGTGGCACCTTTGATCGCTGCTTTCAAGAAACGCGGTGTATCGGTCAAGTACGACAATCGCGATACGCATAAGCCTGGCTTTAAGTTTAATGAATACGAACTCAAAGGAGTACCCTTGAGGATAGCGATAGGAGAACGGGACCTCGAAAATGGGACTTACGAGTTGGCACGACGAGATACCTTAACCAAAGAATCTGTAGCGGCCGATGCCATTTATGACAGGGTTGACGCTCTATTAGAAGAGATGCAGCAATCGCTCTTCGATCGCGCGCTAGAATACCAAGAGGCGCAAACGGTCTCGATTGACGATTACGCTTCTTTTAAGGCGCACATGAATGACAAAGGAGGCTTTGTGTTGGCCCATTGGGACGGTACTGCTGAGACCGAAGAGCGCATTCAAGAAGAGACGAAAGCGACTATTCGTTGTATCCCTCTTGATGCCCCAGAAGAAGAAGGGGTCTGCATTTATTCAGGGAAACCTTCTAAGCACAGAGTTTTATTTGCAAAGGCGTATTAAATAATAAGTTTGCACGTTTGCGAGACTTAAAAATAGTTGTATTTTTGCATCCGCAATTTATTGTGCTTTTTGGCCCGTTCGTCTAGGGGTTAGGACGCCAGGTTTTCATCCTGGTAACAGGGG
>CAJXTX010000009.1 GCA_913060705.1 uncultured Bacteroidota bacterium
AAGGTTTTTAAAACGTCTATAAACGTTTAGCCTAGTAAAATGGTATTTTTGAGCTCCTCAAAGTCGATACGAATGAGCCAAAAAAAGAGACGTCTCACAATAACTGCAGCACTCCCCTACACCAACGGTCCTATACACATCGGACACCTTGCAGGAGTTTACGTGCCCGCCGATATTTATGCGCGTTATCAGCGTTTAGAGGGAAACGATGTTGCCTTTATTTGTGGCAGTGACGAACACGGAGTGGCCATCTCGATGAAGGCCAGAAAAGAAGGGACTACCCCTCAACAGATTATCGATACCTATGATGCGATCATTCGAGAATCATTCCGCGACTTTGGTATCTCATTTGACAACTACTCTAGAACTTCAAGGCAAGTTCATCACGATACTGCAAGAAGTTTTTTTACTACCCTCTATGAAAAAGGGGCCTTCGAAGAGCATACCAATCAGCAATTATACGACGCCGAAGCTGACCAATTCTTAGCTGATCGTTTTGTGATAGGTACCTGCCCGCGTTGTCAAAACGAAGAGGCCTACGGCGACCAGTGCGAGAAATGTGGCGCCTCTTTAAACGCAACAGATCTGATTAACCCTAAAAGCACCTTAACCGGAAGTATTCCTGTGATGAAGGAAACTACGCACTGGTATCTTCCATTAGATCGAAGCGAAGCGTTTTTAAAATCATGGATTTTAGAGAGTCATAAAAGTGATTGGAAGCCAAATGTCTATGGTCAGTGCAAGTCTTGGATTGACGATGGATTAAAACCAAGAGCGGTAACACGTGATTTAGACTGGGGGATCGATGTCCCTTTAGAAGAAGCAGCAGGTAAAAAACTTTATGTGTGGTTTGAGGCACCTATCGGCTATGTCTCATCTACCATTGAATGGGCAAAAGAAAAGGGAATCGATTGGGAACCGTACTGGAAAGATGAGCATACTGAATTGGTCCACTTCATCGGAAAGGATAACATCGTATTTCACTGTATCATATTCCCGGCTATACTTAAAGAACACGGCGGATACATTCTTCCGAAAAACGTTCCCGCAAATGAATTCTTAAATCTTGAAGGACAAAAACTATCCACTTCAAAAAATTGGGCGGTTTGGCTTCACGAATACCTTGAGGACTTTAGGGATATGCAAGATGCTTTGCGCTATGTCTTAACGATAAACGCCCCAGAAACAAAGGATAACGACTTTACCTGGACTGACTTTCAGGCACGGGTAAACAATGAGCTCGTTGCGGTTTATGGAAATTTTGTGAATCGCGTAGTAGTACTCACACAAAAATACTACGAGGGCCAGGTGCCACAACCCCAAGTTTTCTCTGCCGAAGATCGGGCCCTATTAGAAGAAATTAAACATCTACCCAGCCAACTATCGCAGGCGTTTGAGCAGTATAAGTTCAGAGAATCTGCTCAAATCTTCATGGGGCTGGCAAGAAGCGGAAATAAATACTTGGCCGACCAAGAGCCTTGGAAGCTCATAAAAACTGAACCTTCACGAGTTCAAACCATTTTATATGTCGCTCTTCAGGTAGCAGCGGCTTTAGCTCATCTTGGCGAACCGCTTCTGCCTCATAGCTCTAAAAAACTGAAAGAAATGCTGAATCTAAAAGCAGACACACTTTCTTTTGAATCTATTTCGGCAGCAAACGAACTTATAGCCCCTAACCATCAACTCGGAACTTCGCAGCTACTGTTTAGAAAAATAGAAGATGCCGAGATTGAGAAGCAATTAGAAAAGCTTCGCGCTACCGATGCAAGCTCTAATGAAAATCAACAAACACATCCTCCTGTGAAAGAACTTATAAACTTCGATCAGTTTAGCGCCTTGGATCTCAGAGTTGGAACAATCGTTTCAGCAGAAAAAATGCCCAAAGCAGACAAACTCCTAGTGCTCAAGGTTGACTTAGGATTTGAAGAAAGAACCATTGTTTCTGGTATTGCAGAATCCTTCGATCCTGCTTCCATCGTAGGACAACAGGTTAGCGTCGTAGTGAACCTAGCTCCAAGAAAATTACGTGGTGTTGAAAGCCAAGGGATGATTCTTATGGCCACCCGTGCTGACGGTCAACTTGAATTCATGGCGCCTGAGAATCAAACCGAAAACGGGAGTCTTATTTCGTAGATGATCTTTATTGCGTCAGACCCTTCTTTCGCTCATCCTCTTCCTGAAGGCCATAGGTTTCCAATGCTCAAATACGAGCTATTGCCTCGGCAACTTTTACACGAAGGCACCTGCACTGAAGCGCAATTCTTTAGTCCGAACAAAGTTGATCTAGGTCATGTGCTAAGCACCCACGAAGAGACCTATGTGCAGCGGCTGCTCAACGAAGAGTTACATCCAAAAGAGGTACGCAAGATCGGTTTTCCGCTGAGCACAGCTTTAGTAGAACGCGAACTTCGAATCGCCCAAGGAACCATAGATGGAGCATTAAAAGCCATTGAATACGGGGTCGCATTAAATATCGCTGGCGGTACACATCACGCGTATCCTGATCGTGGCGAAGCATTTTGTTTGCTTAATGACCAGGCCATCGCGGCAAATTACCTTCTAAACCATACCTCGACGAAGCGTATACTGATTGTCGACCTAGATGTTCACCAAGGGAACGGTACGGCGGTTATTTTTCAGAATAAGCGCGAGGTTTTTACGTTTTCAATGCATGGTAAAGCCAACTATCCCTTTAAAAAAGAGGCGTCAGATCTCGATGTTGAATTGGAGCGCGGCACCGACGACAATACTTATCTTCAATTGTTACAAGAGCAGCTTGAGGTTCTTTTTGAACGCGTACAACCAGATTTTATCTTCTACCTCAGCGGGGTTGATGTCTTGGCCACTGATAAGCTCGGCACGCTTGGACTAACCCTTGAGGGTTGCAAAAGGAGAGACGCCCTTGTCTTACAAATGGCCTACGACAAAGGCGTCCCGGTTCAATGCTCAATGGGTGGAGGATATTCAAAAGACATACGCGTCATCGTAGAGGCGCATGCCAATACCTATAGAATCGCCCACTCCATTTACGGCTAAACGAGCTCTTCTATTTTTGCCTCAGGCTTTCCCAGAAGCAGCAATTCAGCACATTTGATTTCTGTGATGTACTTTTTTACTCCAGCCGCATCCTCATAAGAGCGTGTTTGAATCTTACCTGAAACGGCAACCTCTCGACCCGTTTGAACATATTTTTCAACGACTTCAGCTTGACGGTCCCACGCAATTATGGTATGCCATTGCGTGTCTACCACACGTTCGCCAGAAGCATCGGTATAAGTTTCGTTCGTTGCCAAACTAAATTTTGCCCTTTTCTTACCGCCCTCTAGGTTCATAATTTCAGGTTCATTACCGACATACCCAATTAACTGTGCTTGATTTCTTAATGCATTCATATGATTTGATTTTGGGTCAAATTAAAGCGCTCAAAAACCGTCAAGCGTTTTTAAAACGAATACAATCGTTTATAGGTGTATAATAGCATAAACAGATCGCTGCATGCTTCTTTCAGCTTAGGTGTTGAACTTGGGCACAAAACCATATCATGAAGCGCAACTGTATACAATGCGATGAGCCGTTGTACGGTAGAAGCGATCAACGTTTCTGCAGTACCTCTTGTCGCAGCCACTATCACAATCACAAAAGAGAAGGCGAGAATAAGACTTTTTATGCCACTCACAAGCACCTCATCACTAACTATAAAATGCTCTCAAAAATCCTTGAGCAACACCCGCACATTGCTAGTATCAACCAGCTGGTACGATTTGGATTCGTTGCATCAAAAATTACAGAAATAGAACTTGAGGGGCCTAATACCAGACCCGTGTTTTATCTGTACGATATCGGATTCAGATACCTAGATCAAAAACATATTGAGGTGTTCAAGTGCCCTATACACCGCTCATGGCATTCCAATAGGCAATTAAGGCCTGATTGGTTTGATTCACTTCAGAAAGTGCCTCGTTAACCCGATCGTTTTCTTCGAGTGCCCCCTTCAATTGCAAAAGGTAAGTTCTAAGCAGTTTCAAACGACTTTTTAATCCGCGGTCTGTCAGTACAGTGGGTTCAGGTCTTGTTTCAAGCTCTTGAATCTGAACTACAATACGATTCAATTGTTCAATGAGTTCGGTGCGCGATGAGAATGCTATCAAAACATCCAACTCATCCTGAAGCGATTGCATGGGATACTCTTGTGTAGAAAAAGTATCTACAACCTCTTCTTGGCGAAGAAGTTTCAATTCGTACGAGATTTCCTCCTTGGGGGTTGCGTCAATTTGAGGTGTAGAAACAGACGTACAAGAGATAAAACTCAGCAGAATAAATAAGGCAAAAAACTCTTTCACGTAGACGAAATTACGACAATCTAAAAGAGTATTTTTGGAGCGTTTAAAGGTTTAGGGTTCTTCATGCAAAAGGCGGTTCTTGTAATTGGATCTGAAGGTCAAATCGGCTCAGAACTATGTGATGCATTAAGCGTTAATGGATTCAAGGTAATCCGTGCAGACATTCGTTTACAGACCGATGAAGCGAAGCTGCATTATCATCTAGACGCAACCGATAAAGACGCCATCGAACATATCATCGAAAAGCACGGTATCGAGGTGGTGTATCTTATGGCTGCCATGCTCAGCGCAACCGCCGAAAAGCATCCTCAAAAGGCATGGGAACTGAATATGCAAAGCCTCTTACACGTTTTAGATCTGGCTAAAGAAAAGAAAATCAAGCAAGTCTTTTGGCCTTCTAGTATAGCCATTTTTGGACCTGACACCCCAAAGAAAAATACTCCTCAGGAGACTGTGATTCACCCAAGCACTGTTTACGGAATTAGCAAAAGAGCTGGAGAAATGTGGTGCGCTTATTACCATAGGGTATTCGGAGTGGATGTCCGCAGCCTCAGGTATCCGGGTATTATTAGCTATAAGACAGCCCCGGGCGGAGGCACTACCGATTATGCGATAGAGATTTTTAAATCTGCCAAAAATGAAGGACGATACACCTCCTATATTGAAGCCCGCACCATCACACCCATGATTTATATGAGCGATGCCATTACGGCCACCATCGCTTTAATGCAAGCCCCTGCTCAAGCTATCACAGTAAGAACCTCTTACAATCTTGACGGTCTGGCTGTGAGTCCGCAAAAGCTCGAAGAAGAAATCAGAAAGCAGCTTCCAGATTTCAAAGTCGACTACAATACCGATTACAGGCAAGCCATTGCCGCTTCGTGGCCAGAGAGCATCAATGATGAGAGCGCAAGATCTGACTGGGGATACACCATTCATACAGACTTACAGCGCCTTGTGCAAGAGATGCTATCGCACATCGAGTAGTTCAATCGCCTGAAAGGACGTAATTTTGTACTATGCTTAGTACTGTTTTATCCGTTGTTTGGGAAAGTTTTTTAGGCACCCTCAATTATTACAAGGCGTCCTTCTTATTTCAGGTTCCTTGGTATCAAAACTACGCCTACGGTTTGCTCGTAATTTCTCTCGTAGTCTGGGCACTTGAAATCGCGTTCCCGTGGAGAAAAAACCAAGCGGTCTTTAGAAAAGATTTCTTCTTAGATCTGGGCCACATGTTATTCAACTTCTTTTTGTTTTCGGCAGCCATAAGCGGCTTTTATGCCCTCGCCGAAAACGGATTTGCCGCAGTCGGTATTCAAATCGACTCCTTCGCCCTCATCTCGCTCCAAAGCCTGCCTGTAGGAATCCAATTGCTCCTCTTTTTTGTCTTACTAGATTTTGTCCAATGGATCACTCACGTTGCCCTGCACCGCTTTGAATGGCTTTGGCACTTTCATCAGCTACACCATAGCGTAAAAGAGATGGGATTCGCCGCTCACTTCAGATACCACTGGATGGAGAACGTCCTCTATAAGCCCCTGAAGACCATTGCCATCATGCTCTTAGGCGGGTTCGAGCCTGAGCAGGCCTACATCGTTCACTTTACAGCAATCACAATTGGTCATCTGAATCACGCCAATTTGGGCTTTACCTATGGACCGTTGAAATACCTCTTAAACAATCCGGTGATGCATCTCTATCACCATGCAAAAGCGCTGCCCGAAGACCATCCCTATGGGGTGAACTTCGGTATCAGTCTGAGCGTTTGGGATTATCTATTTAATGCTGCTTTTGTTCCGAAAAAAGATCCGGATCTAGAGTTGGGTTATGAAGGAGATGAGAATATGCCTAGCGGATTCTTAAAGCAACAGAGTTACGGATTTAATAAACGTTCATGATTCAGATTGGCGACACCCTAGTTTCTGACGAACTGCTTTCAGAGGCCTTTGTTTGCGACCTTAATGCGTGCAAAGGAGCTTGTTGCGTTGAAGGGGAGTATGGTGCTCCACTAGAGCAAGAAGAGGCCGATGAGCTTAAAGACAAAGCAGAGATTATTGCCCCTTATCTGAGCGAAAAAGGTCGTATGGCTATCGCTCAACAAGGCGCCTGGGTCAAAGGAGAAGATGGAGATTTAGAAACCCCACTAATGCCAAGCGGCCATTGCGCTTATGTGATAGAAGATGAAGATAAGACACTGAAATGTGGACTAGAACGTGTTCATGAAGAAGGCCATATCAACTTCAAAAAACCCATCAGCTGCCATTTATATCCCGTACGTGTGAAGCGCTACACTTCGTTTGAAGCAGTTAATTACCATCGTTGGAACATCTGTAGTCCAGCCTGCTCACTCGGAAGTGCTTTGAACACCAAAATCTACGTTTTCGTCAAAGAGGCATTGATTCGAAAATACGGTCAAGAGTGGTACGAACAACTCGAACAAGCAGCGGCACTTTGGAATAAAAAATCTTAGGCTGTTTAAGGGATTTTTTGAGTCGTTAAAAAAGCAAAATCTCGTATCGCAGCACTGACAAGTGTTCAACTCACATTTCAACATTTTCTGTTAAAAACTTATCGTTGAACGTCTAAAAAGGCACTTTCGACGAGGGAGGTATTTTTCCATCTTTGTTAGTCCCGCGAGGGATCAATCCTGTCTTTAATTTCTAAAAAAAATTGCACTATGTCAGCAGCAGTCGAGCCTATTTTACAAGACAATCCAGATCGATTTGTCATATTCCCTATCCAACATCACGATTTGTGGCAGTGGTACAAAACCTCAGAAGCGTCTTTTTGGACGGCAGAAGAAATTGACCTTTCACAAGATGCGAACGATTGGGAAAATAAGCTGACGGATGATGAACGTTATTTTGTAAAACACATTCTTGCTTTTTTTGCTGCATCTGACGGGATCGTAAACGAAAACCTCGCTGAGAATTTCGTCAACGAAGTGCAGTATTCAGAAGCCAAGTTCTTTTATGGGTTTCAAATCATGATGGAGAACATCCATTCTGAAACCTATTCACTTCTCATCGACACTTATGTAAAAGATGAAAAAGAAAAGAACACCCTGTTCAAGGCCATTGAAAACTTCCCAGCAATTAAGAAAAAGGCAGATTGGGCGTTGAAATGGATCGAGTCTCCAAGCTTTGCTGAACGATTGATTGCCTTTGCAGCGGTAGAAGGAATCTTCTTTTCAGGAGCATTCTGTTCTATCTTCTGGCTGAAAAAACGCGGACTAATGCCCGGGCTTACCTTCTCAAACGAATTGATCTCAAGAGACGAAGGAATGCACTGTGACTTTGCGGTTCACCTGCACAATAATCACCTAGTGAATAAAGTACCTAAGGAGCGTATCAAAGAGATCATCACCAATGCCCTTGACATCGAGCGCGAGTTTATTACCGAATCACTTCCGGTGAGCCTGATTGGTATGAACGCCAAGCTGATGACCCAATACCTCGAATTCGTAACGGATCGTCTACTCGTTGAATTGAACTGTGAGAAAGTTTACAATGCGACGAATCCTTTCGACTTCATGGATATGATTTCACTTCAAGGAAAGACCAACTTCTTTGAAAAGAAGGTTAGTGAATACCAAAAAGCAGGAGTTAAGCAACAAGAAAAACAAGCCAAAGAAGAAGATCCGTTCGCTTTCGATGCAGATTTTTAAAATGGAATAAACCCAACAACCTCATTACCCCTTAGAACCCACAACTATGCAAGTAATTAAAAGAGACGGGCGCCATGAACCCGTAATGTTCGACAAAATCACAACACGTATCCAAAAACTTTGTTACGGATTGAACGACCTCGTTGACCCCGTAAAAGTAGCGATGCGCGTGATTGACGGACTTTACGATGGAGTGACCACCTCAGAGCTAGACAATTTAGCCGCAGAGGTTGCGGCAACCATGACGACCACTCACCCAGATTTCGCGCAACTCGCTGCGCGAATCTCTGTATCTAACTTGCATAAGAATACCAAGAAATCGTTCTCAGAAACGATGGCAGATCTCTATAACTACGTCAATCCTAGAACAGGAAAGAAGGGGCCGTTACTCTCGGATGAAGTACATGAGATCATACAAGCAAATGCCGAGCGATTAGACTCAACCATCATTTACGATCGTGATTTTGGATACGATTATTTTGGATTTAAAACCTTAGAGCGCTCTTACCTGCTTAAAATCAACGGTAAGATCGTAGAGCGTCCTCAGCACATGTTGATGCGTGTTTCTGTAGGAATCCATCCGACAGATCTCGATGCGGCAGTTGAGACCTACGAACTCATGTCAAAGCGTTACTTTACGCATGCGACCCCAACCCTTTTCAATTCGGGAACACCAAAACCACAGATGTCATCGTGTTTCTTGCTCACCATGAAAGATGACAGTATTGACGGTATTTATGACACGCTGAAACAAACGGCAAAGATTTCTCAATCTGCCGGAGGAATCGGGTTGTCTATCCACAACGTTCGCGCCACCGGATCCTACATCTCTGGTACAAACGGTACGTCTAACGGAATCGTTCCAATGCTCCGTGTGTATAACGACACCGCACGCTATGTCGACCAAGGAGGAGGAAAGAGAAAAGGGAGTTTTGCGATTTACCTAGAGCCGTGGCATGCAGATATTTACGACTTCTTAGACTTAAAAAAGAACCACGGAAAAGAAGAGATGCGCGCACGCGATCTATTCTATGCCATGTGGATTCCTGACTTATTCATGAAACGCGTTGAGGCAAATGCCGAGTGGACGCTCATGTGTCCAAACGAATGTCCGGGGCTTTTTGACAATCACAGTGAAGCCTTCGACGAACTCTACCTCAAATACGAGTCAGAAGGTCGTGGAAGAAAAACCGTAAAGGCAAGAGACCTCTGGGAGAAAATCTTAGAATCACAGATCGAAACCGGAACGCCTTACATGCTTTACAAAGATGCAGCGAACCGCAAGAGCAATCAGAAGAACCTCGGAACCATTCGCTCTTCAAACCTCTGTACAGAAATCTTGGAGTATACCTCTGAAGACGAAGTGGCGGTATGTAACCTAGCATCTATTGCATTACCCATGTTCGTAAAAGACGGACAGTTCGACCACCAAGAACTCTTTGACGTTACCAAACGCGTAACGCGTAACCTCAACAAGGTAATCGATCGCAACTACTATCCCGTGAAAGAGGCCGAAAACTCAAATATGAGACACCGTCCGGTTGGATTAGGGGTACAAGGCTTAGCAGACACCTTCATCATGATGCGTCTACCTTTCACCTCTGACGAAGCCAAGACGCTCAATCAAGAGATCTTCGAGACCCTCTATTTTGCTGCAGTAACTGCATCGATGGAGATGGCCAAAGAAGAAGGACCTTACAGCAGTTACAAAGGATCTCCTATGTCAGAAGGGAAATTCCAATACGAGCTATGGGGAATCAAAGACGAAGACCTTTCAGGCCGTTGGGATTGGGAAGGACTTAGAAAACAAGTACTTAAAAACGGAGTGCGCAATTCGCTACTCGTAGCGCCAATGCCTACCGCTTCAACTTCTCAAATTTTAGGGAACAACGAATGCTTCGAGCCGTACACTTCAAACCTCTATACCCGACGTGTGCTCTCTGGAGAATTCATCGTGGTAAACAAACACCTACTTCACGACCTTGTAGAGCGTGGATTGTGGAACGAGGCCATGAAGCAAGAATTGATGCGTGCAAACGGATCAGTACAACACATTGAAGGTATTCCTGAGGATCTGAAAGAACTTTACAAGACGGCTTGGGAGCTCAGCATGAAAGATATTATCGACATGAGCCGTCAACGTGGATACTTCATCGATCAGTCTCAGTCACTGAACCTGTTCATGGAAAATGCAAACTTTAGCAAACTCACCTCTATGCACTTCTATGCGTGGAAGAGCGGGCTTAAAACAGGGATGTATTACCTCAGAACAAAAGCCGCGACCGATGCCATCAAGTTCACGCTCGATAACGCTAAGAAAAGTGCACCAGTAGAGGTAGCGGCCGAAGTAGCTGTGAAGAGCGCAAAGCAAGACGAAAAAAGCATTCGCGAACAAGAGGTTGACATTCAGCCTATGAGCGAAGAAGAAATGAAAGCCCTAATCGCTAAGGCGAAAGAAGGTCAAGGGGATGACGATTGTTTGATGTGCGGATCTTAACGAGTACGTAATAGATCTGCAGGACTAACCTCCAAACAAAAAACCCCGCCAATGGCGGGGTTTTTTTATATCCACACTCTAAAAGCTTATTCAGCCCAGGCGACTCCACCGGTAAGGGTGTCTAGATCGTCACAAGGAATGTACTCACCAGGAACTGGTAAGTAAGCAAGAACGTTTTCTCCTACATATTCAGAGCTCTTATAGGCATCTATTACCATACCTCTGAATTGACCAGCAAAACCGTATGCTTCAGCATCTATCGCATCAGTGCGCTCTCCGTAAAGGGCCTGATAAGCCTCATCAATTTGAGCTTCACTTACGCTTGCTAAAGAAGAGGCACCTGAAATCGAGAGGATCGCAGCAGTGAACGCATCGAATCCTTTTCTTACACGTGCTTTTGCCTCTTCATTGTAGGTTTCAGCAATAAGCTTATCCATAAACACATGCACGTTCACTTCAGAAGCAGACGGCGTATCTGTTTTAGGAAGCAATACATCGACTGCTTTTGTCAAGAATGAACCTTCCTCTGCAGTAAAATAGGCAGGGGTCCAGCTTGCTGTATCGACTGAACCACAGCTTTCTAGTATTGAAAGTACTGTGGGGGTGGCTACGGCAAATCCGAAGGCCTTTCCGATATTCTTAAGGGCTATTCTTCTTTCCATTATATATTTCCGTTTTTAAGTTCAGAAACCGCATGGTTAGCGGCGCGTGCAGTAAATGCCATATACGTTAGCGATGGGTTCACACAGGCAGCAGATGCCATGAATGATCCGTCTGTTACATATACGTTTTTACAAGCGTGAACTTGGTTATGACCATTGAGTACAGAAGTCTTAGGATCACGACCCATACGTGCCGTACCCATCTCGTGGATTCCTAGACCTAAGGCATAAGGACGATCGTAAGGAGTAATGTTCTTGGCTCCAGCAACCTCAAGCATTTTAACGGCCTGATCTTGCATGTCTTTACGCATCGCATATTCGTTCTCACCAATTTCAGCATTGAATCGTGCGGTTGGAAGTCCCCACTGATCTAAGTTGTCGTAATCGAGAACGAAACGGTTATCTTCATTCGGAAGAACTTCACCAAAGGCTAAGAAGTTCGCGGTCCATTTACCTGGATCGAGAATGGCATCTTTCAATTGAGAACCGTACTTGGCCTCAGCCACTAATTCAGAGATGTCACCGCGACCTCCACCACCTTGGTAGCCGTATCCGCGCTTAAACTCTTTCATATTTGTGTTTCCACCAATATTTCTGAAACGCGGAACGTACCATCCGTTTGGACGTCTTCCTTTATAATATTTGTCTTCATACCCTTCAAAAGTTCCAGCCGCTCCTACTAAGAAGTGGTGGTCCATGATGTTTCTACCGAGCTGACCTGAATCGTTACCCAATCCGTTCGGGAAACGGTCAGAACGCGAATTCATCAAGATTGAAGTAGATCCGATCGCAGAGGCACATAAGAAAATCACTTTCGCCTTGAACACGAATTCTTCTTTCGTTTCAGCGTCGATCACCTTCACGCCAGTTGCTTTCTGAGTATCTGCATCGTAAATCACCTCGCTTACAATAGAGTCAGCACGAAGGGTTAGATTCCCTGTGCGCTCAGCTACTGGAAGCGTAGACGAAAGACTGCTGAAGTAGGCGCCAAAAGGACATCCTCTCACACAGCGGTTACGGTATTGGCAACGGATACGTCCGTCTCCATCAAATTTCTTATCACTTGTGATGTGAGCCACACGACCTGAAGTCACCACGCGATCTTCGAAGGCAGCTTCAACGCGCTCGCGAACATCTTGCTCTACACAGTTCAATGGCATTGCAGGCTCAAATTCACTGTCAGGAAGTTGTGGCAGGTTAAGAGCCTCACCCGAAACACTGATAAACTTCTCTACCTTAGAATACCAAGGCGCGATATCTTTGTAACGCACTGGCCAATCTACCCCGATACCTTCGCGGCCATTGGCCTCGAAATCGATATCACTGTGGCGGTATACCTGGCGTCCCCACATAATTGAACGTCCACCCACGTGGTATCCACGCATCCAGTCAAAACGCTTGTCTTCACTATATGGGTGTTTAATATCATCAACAAACCAATGCGAACTCGCATACCCAGTAGTATAACCTGTGCGCGCTTGCTTTTGTTGACGCTCTTGACTCTCTAGGGTTGGTCGTCCCCCATTCGGCATGTCCCATTTGTCTAGGTTAGCCGTTGGATAGTCTTCGCGGTGCTTCTTCATTGGTCCGCGCTCAAGCACAAGGGTCTTCAAACCATTCTCGCACAACTCTTTAGCAGCCCAGCCTCCGCTGATACCAGAGCCGACCACTATCGCGTCGTACGATTCTTGCTCTTCATTGAAATAAAATTTGCTCATTGTTTTTCAATAGTTTAGTTGCCCCAATTTATAGAAAGCAGCCTAATTTTTCTACATTTAGTTCGCTTTACTTGAAAATTTAACGATTTAACCGCAAAATTTTTAGCATTTTACATTCTTGTATGAAAATCTAACCTTATGAAAACTACAACTCGAATTCAACTCTCGTTTATGATGTTCCTCGAATTCTTTATTTGGGGAGGATGGTTTGTCACCATGGGAATCTTTTTACCTAGTACACTAAACGCGAGTGGTGCCGAAAGCGCATTAGCCTACTCTACGCAATCTTGGGGAGCCATCATCGCGCCCTTTATCATTGGTCTCATCGCTGACCGTTACTTCAACGCCGAGCGCATTTTGGGAGTATTGCACCTCTTAGGAGCTGTACTTATGTATCAAATGGCCACCGCTGAAAACTTTGCGGTCTTCTATCCTTATGTATTAGGCTACATGATCGCGTATATGCCTACGCTGGCACTGGTAAATTCGGTTTCTTTTAATCAAATGACCAACCCCGCAACTGAATTCTCACCGATTCGAGTATTCGGAACGATCGGATGGATCATCGCAGGTTTATCGATCAGCTATATTTTCAAATGGGATGCACCGGATGCCGTAGCCAATGGTGCACTTCGAAACACCTTTTTAATGACAGGGGTGGCTTCACTTATTCTAGGAATATTCAGCTTTACCCTTCCTAAGACACCACCAAAAGGCAAGCAAGAAGGAGTTACCGTTAGTGGGATCCTCGGTCTTGATGCCCTCAAACTTTTAAAGGATCGTAACTTCTTAGTGTTCTTTGTTTCTTCGGTTCTGATCTGTATTCCGTTGGCGTTCTATTACCAGCATGCGGCTCAGTTTTTAGGTGAGATATCGGTAGAAAATCCAGCCGGAAAAATGACTATTGGTCAGATCTCTGAGGTACTCTTCATGTTGTTACTTCCGGTCTTTTTCACGCGCTTTGGATTCAAGAAAACCATCTTAGTCGGAATGCTCGCGTGGACGATTCGCTATTTCTTATTCTCAATCGGAGACGCTGGTTCAGGAGTCTATCTACTCTTGATCGGTATTGCCCTTCACGGAATTTGTTATGACTTCTTCTTTGTTTCGGGTCAGATTTATACCGATTCAAAGGCTGGAGACAGCGTTAAAAGTGCGGCTCAAGGACTCATTACCTTGGCAACTTACGGGGTAGGTATGCTCATTGGTTTTGCGATCGCCGGACAGATTACTGACGCTTACGCCCTTGCAGATGGAGGACACGATTGGAAACAAATCTGGACCTTCCCAGCCTTATTTGCCATTGGGGTTTTTGCTCTTTTTGCAATATTTTTCAAGAAAGAAAAAGTAGCCTATAAATCATAAAACACTATGCCGAAAAAAATCAGACTAGGAATACTAGGAGGAGGGGGTGATTCACTTATTGGAATTGTCCATAGAATCGCCTCATTTATGAATGACAACTACAGTATTGTCGGAGGGGTATTTAATCCAGATCCAGCGATCAGTGTTGAATTTGCCAAGGAGATTGATATTCCTACCAACCGTATCTACGCTACCGTAGAAGAATTGGTTGAAAAAGAAAACGCCCTTCCTGAAAACGAGCGTATGCAAGTCATTAGCGTTTTGACGCCAAACTTCTTGCACTTCCCGATGGCCAAAGCCCTTCTAGAAGGCGGATTCAACGTCATCTGTGAGAAACCGATGACTACCACCTACGAAGAGGCCAAAATCTTAGCCGAACTTCAGAAAAAAAGTGGCGCCGTCTTCGCCTTGACACATACCTATACGGGTTACCCTATGGTTCGTCAAATGCGTGAGATGATTCGCTCAGGGGCTATTGGCGCCGTGCACAAGGTAGACGCACAATACTATCAAGGATGGATCAATCCGCTCATTCACGATGAAAAAAGCCGAAAGGCAACCTGGCGCTTAGACCCCGAGAAATCAGGAATAAGCTGCTGTATCGGTGATATCGGTGTGCACGCATTCAACCTACTGGAGTACACCTGCGGTTTAGAGGTTAAGGAGCTTTTAAGCGACTTCAACTACCTCTACGACGATAATGTGATGGATGTTGACGGTACCGTACTCGTTCGCATGGACAAACACGTCAAAGGTGTAATCCGAGCAAGCCAAATCGCTACTGCTGAAGAAAACAATATCAGCATTGCGGTATACGGAAGAAAGGGTGGCCTCAAATGGGAGCAAGAAAATCCAAACTACCTCTATCTGATCGAAGAAGGTAAGCCCCTTCAGGTTCTTAAGCCCGGACACGACTATAACAGTGATATGGCCAAGGACGCGACCAAACTCCCTCCAGGACATCCAGAAGGAATTTTTGACGCTATGGCCAATATCTACCTTGGTGTTGCAAAAGCGATCCGAGGAGAAAAAATTCATGAAGGCGAATACCCTACCGTGAGGGACGGAGTACGTGGAATGAACTTTATTGAAGCCACCGTTGATTCGAATAAAAGAGGAAATGTTTGGGTAACCCTAAATAACGATTAAGACGTATGAAGACGATAAAAGGACCTGCTGTATTTCTCGCCCAATTTGTAGACGCTAAAGCTCCGTTTAACACCCTTGAAGGAATGTGTAAATGGGCCGCTGACTTGGGCTACAAAGGAATTCAGATTCCAACGTGGGAACACTTTCTAATTGACCTAGATAAGGCTGCTGAAAGCCAAACCTATTGCGACGAACTCAAAGGAACGATTAACAGTTACGGGTTAGAAATCACCGAATTATCTACCCACCTTCAAGGTCAATTGGTGGCGGTGCATCCGGCCTATGATATCATGTTTGACAACTTCGCACCTGATGCGGTGAAGAACAATCCGAAGGCACGTACTGAGTGGGCTATAGATACCGTGAAAAAAGCAGCCACAGCCAGCAGAAGGCTTGGACTTAAGACCCATGCCACTTTTTCTGGGGCACTGCTTTGGCATACTGCCCACCCTTGGCCACAACGCCCAAAAGGATTGGTTGAAATGGGATTTGAAGAGCTCGCGAATCGCTGGCTCCCTATTTTGAATCACTTCGACGAAGAGGGCGTAGATGTGTGCTACGAGGTACACCCAGGAGAGGATATCCACGATGGAGACACTTTTGAACGCTTTCTTGAAGCAACGGGTAACCACAAGCGTGTCAATATTCTATATGATCCAAGCCACTTTGTGCTTCAGCAACTCGATTATATAGAATACATCGATCACTACCACGAATTCATTAAAGCTTTTCACGTAAAAGATTCAGAATTCAATCCGACCGGAAAGAAAGGTACTTTCGGCGGATACAACGATTGGGGTGATCGCGCAGGTCGTTACCGCTCTCCTGGTGACGGACAGGTAGACTTCTCAACCATCTTCTCAAAACTCACCCAGTACGGCTGTGACGTTTGGGCAGTGATGGAGTGGGAATGCTGCATAAAAAGTCCAGAACAAGGGGCCCGAGAAGGTGCTGAATTTATTGCCTCTCATATTATCGAAGCCACTGAGAAAACGTTTGACGATTTCGCAGGTGGTGCTGTAGACAAACAACAACTCAAGAACATTTTAGGATTATGAAATTCAATTACGGATTAACCCTGTTCGGTTCTGCCTTACTTTTCGTAGGCTGTGCGCAAAATGGCACATCGAATCAGGCACAAACTGCCACCGAACCCGAATGGGAGGTGCTTTTCGATGGAACTTCGCTTGATAAATGGCAAAGCTATAATGGCGGAGAGGTGACCGATGCCTGGAAGATTGAAGACGGTGCAATGGTCTTTTATCCGCCAGAAACTACTGGAGGATGGCGTAAAAGTCAAAACATTGTGACCAAAGAATATTTTCACAGTTTCGAGCTTGAACTCGAATGGAAGGTAGCTGAAGGAGCAAACAGCGGCGTATTTTATGGAGTCGTAGAAGACGAGCGCCTGGGTGAACCGTATCTAACAGGTCCCGAGATCCAAGTATTAGACAACGAGCGTCATCCAGATGCAAAAAACGGCGAAACCCATCAGGCCGGAGCCCTTTATGACATGGTTGCACCAAGTGCAGACGTATCAAAGCCTGCTGGAGAATGGAACAGCTTTTCGATTCTTGTCGATCATTTCAGCAATATGGGTCATGTGGTAATGAACGGTGAGAAGGTGGTTGAATTCCCAGTACACGGAGCCGCTTGGGACGAGATGGTCGCTCAATCAAAATTCGCAAACTGGGATGCTTTTGGTATCTACCGCACCGGTAAAATTGGATTACAAGATCACGGCGACCAAGTGTCGTTTAGAAATATCCGCGTGCGTCGCATCGCAAAACCTGAATTGACAGAAGAACCAACGGATCCCAAAGACACCGAGGTGTACGAGCCTTTCGTAGAAAAGGTAACGCCAGGGGCTGGTCATGGAGCGCCTAGTGACGCCATTGTGTTATTCGACGGCACAAGCCTCGACCAATGGGAAAGTGTTGATGGCGGCGCGGCTGCATGGACGCTTAATGAAGACGGTAGCATGACTGTTGCCGACAAGACAGGTGACATCCGTACCAAAGAATCATTCGGGGACATGCAACTGCACATCGAGTGGCGTTCACCCGCTGAGATCAAAGGAAAAAATCAATCCCGAGCCAATAGCGGAATTTTTCTGCAAGAACTGTATGAAATTCAGGTGCTCGATAATAACGACAACCCCACCTATGTAAACGGCCAAGTCGGCTCAATTTATAAGCAGCATGTCCCCTTAGTAATGGCCTCTGCTCCAACAGGTGAGTGGAATAGTTTTGACGCTATTTACCATGCTCCTGTTTTCAACGAAGCAGGTGAAAAAGTGCAATCAGGAACCTTAACACTGATGCACAATGGCATTTTAATTCACGATCATATCGAGATTAAAGGAACCACCCCGTACATCGGTTGGCCTAAAAATGAAGCGCATGGTGAAGCACCGTTACGACTTCAAGATCACAGAGACAACTCTGGGGTGAGTTACCGAAATATCTGGGTGCGCAGACTCTAATTCGAGAGCAAACGTTTTGCTACCTTTGCCGTCATGGTACACTCAATGACCGGATACGGCAGAGCCGAAAAGACTTTTGATCAAGAGACCCTGAGTGTTGAGATCAAATCACTCAACAGCAAGAATCTGGACCTCTCCGTGCGCCTGCCTCAGGCCCTGCGGATTTACGAACTCAACTTAAGAAAACACCTCTCCTCTACCGTGATTCGCGGTAAGGTAGAGGTGTTTGTGCAATACACCAGTCAGAAACTCGCGCCTCAAGCCCAATTGAATCCAGCCGTAATTGAGGAGTATCTCAACCAGATAAATGCGATAGCACCAGGCGATCGTCTAGATCAGTTAGCGATGGCACTGAGACTACCTGATGCCGTATCTCAAGAAAAAGAAACTGCCATGGATGCTGTATGGGAACAACGCCTCCTTGAGGTCAGCTCAGAAGCCTTACATGGATTAGAAGCGTTTAGGGTTCAGGAGGGAGCTGAACTTCAAGTCGATTTGCTTAGCAACCTCCAAACCATTGAAGAAGGCCTAGAGCGCATCAGTGAAATGGATCCAGAACGCGGTAAGCTTCAACAAGAAAAGCTCAAAGAAGCCTTAAGCGCGTTAGAACAAAAGGTAGACGAAAATCGTTTTGAACAAGAATTGATCTATTATCTCGAAAAATTCGACATCAACGAAGAGCGTGTACGACTCAAAAACCATATTGCTTATTTCAGAACCACAATTCAAGAGAAGGCCTCTGGAAAAAAACTGGGATTCATTGCGCAAGAACTGGGCCGCGAGATCAACACCATCGGTTCAAAAGCAAATCACGCAAACATTCAACGCGAGGTCGTTCAAATGAAGGACGCGCTCGAAAAAATCAAAGAACAAGCCTTAAATGTACTCTGATACGCGAAAGCTGATTGTCTTTTCTGCCCCTTCAGGAAGTGGTAAAACCACCATCGTACGTCACTTACTGAATGACACTGACCTGCCCTTGGCTTTCTCTATCTCGGCCACAACACGTAAACCGCGTCCGGGAGAAGTTGACGGAAAGGACTATTATTTTTTATCTGTTGAAGCTTTTAAAGAACGTATTGCCGACGACGCCTTTGTAGAATGGGAAGAGGTGTACGAAGGGGTCTTTTACGGCACGCTTAAAACAGAAATTGAACGTATCTGGAATGCCCATAAGGCCGTAGTTTTCGATATCGATGTAGAGGGAGGCATTTCGATAAAACAGTTTTTCAAAGAGAAAGCCCTTACCGTTTTTGTGCAGCCTCCGAGCATAGAAGACCTGAGAAATCGTCTAGAATCTCGCAATACCGAAAGTCACGAACAACTCGAAGTTCGCGTCAATAAAGCCAGTCAAGAGCTTCAAAAATCAACTGAATTTGACACCATTCTCATCAACGACCAGCTAGAAAAGGCGCTCCATGAGGCCGAGCAGATCGTAGCACAGTTTTTATCCTCATGAGCGCGCACAAGAAGAAAGTAGGTCTATTTTTTGGAACATTTAATCCCATGCATCGGGCGCATCTGTTCTTGGCGAATCATATTGCAGAGAATCTAGACCTCGACCAAGTCTGGTTTGTCATTACACCAAAGAGCCCTTTCAAACAAAAAGACAGCCTCGCGAGTAATCAAGACCGCTATCAAATGGTCTATGACGCGATTGCCAGTTACCCCAAGTTCAAGGCAATTGATATTGAATTTTCACTTCCTACACCAAGCTATACCGCCGATACTTTAGCCCATTTAGAAGAAAAGTTCGAGTACGCCATCGATTTTAGCCTCATCATGGGTGAAGACAATATTGTGCATTTTCACAAGTGGAAAAACTTTGAGACGCTACTAGAGCGCTATAGAATCTTAGTCTATCCAAGGGTGAAGGTTCCTGACGTTTCGGCCATCGAATCGGTGAATGAGCACCCAAACGTTCAACGCATCGCTGCACCCATTATCGAATTGTCAGCCTCGTACGTTAGAGAACAAATCCGTCTAGGCCATGAGGTTCGCCCCTTGCTTCCTGATGAAGTTTGGGACTATATTGACGCCAAGGGGCTCTATCAATAAATCAAGAAACCGCGCATGAATTGGGAACAACTTTTATCACTGCAAAGACACCTTGACACCCAACCCCGCTTGCGGAAAGCGCAAGACGAAGTGCGACTTGGTTTCGAGGTTGATTACGACCGCATTATTTTTTCAAATAGTTTTCGCAGTTTACAAGACAAAACGCAGGTGGTCCCTCTACCTGTGCAATCTGCATCTCACCGAAATTTTGTTCATACGCGTCTTACTCACAGCCTTGAAGTCTCTGTGGTCGGAAGGAGTTTGGGGCGCTTAGCCGGATCGATCTTACTCGAACGGCATCCAGATCTCAAAGCTTTAGGATATCGTTTTAATGACTTCGGAGCCATTGTCGCAGCTGCTGCGCTTGCTCATGACATCGGAAACCCTCCTTTTGGTCATAGCGGAGAAAAAGCCATAGGAAATTACTTTGAATCGGGAGGTGGAAAGCGATTCGCCTCACAGCTCGACGCACAAGAGTACGCAGACCTCTGCAGATTTGAAGGAAACGCAAACGGTTTTAAGTTGTTGACTGAAGACCGTGAAGGAATTCCTGGAGGTTTGCGATTGAGTTATGCCACCTTGGGTGCTTTTACGAAATACCCTAAGACCTCTCTGCCTCACAAGCCGAGCGCGCATATCGCAGACAAGAAGTACGGCTATTTTAAAGCCAATCAAGGTAGCTTTGAAAGCATAGCGAACGCACTTGGGCTCAAGCGACGATCAGACTATGGGTTTGAGAGGCATCCACTCGTATATCTCGTAGAGGCCGCAGACGATATCTGTTATACCCTCATAGACTTTGAGGATGCGATCAACTTAAAGCTGATCTCTGAAGACTATGCCTTAGAAAACCTTATCAATCTGGTAAAAGATCAAATCGACACTGCAAAATATCGAGGACTTCAGACCACGGCAGACCGATTGGGCTACCTAAGAGCGCTGGCCATTAATGCACTAGTTCAAGATACGGTACAGCTTTTTGAATCTTATGAGAGTGAAATTTTAGCGGGGACCTTCTCGGCCAGTCTTCTAGACAAGAGCCAATACAGCGCACAGGTGAAAGACATCATTGATTTAAGCGTAAAATACTTGTATCAGTCTGACGAGGTCATTGAAAAGGAGATTGCCGGATACCGCATCATCGAAACCTTACTTGATGTGTTTTGTACAGCTCTAATCAATGAAAGTAGCGGTCAGACTACAGCCTTTGACCGTCTTATTTTAAAGCGTTTCGAATTTCACAAGCCCATGGCTGAAAAAGAAAGTGTTTACCACCGTCTATTAGAAGCTTCTAGTTTCGTCGCAAGCCTTTCTGACAGTCAAGCCATTCAATTACACCAAACGCTCAAGGGTCTGCTGTAAAAAGCTTTCGATTCCATTTGCATCGATACCCAACTCTTTTCTTAAAACACTCACCGATCCGTGCGGAACAAAGGTATCGTGAACCCCTAGACAGTGTATAGGCAACTTAAAGCCCAACTCTTGTGCTAACACCATCACTGAAGCCCCGAACGAAGAAGATACTGCGGCGTCTTCGAGTGTAACTACGGCTGGGTACCGCTCAAAAATCGTTTTAAAACCGTCTGCATCGAGCGGTTTGATTGCTAGGCTGTGGTAGTGATCAACGCCCTGTGGCAACGTTTCTATGGCAAAAATCTCCTCGGCGATGGCTCCACTTGATACCAAGGCAATTTTAGGCGATTGCGTCGAACCCGTTCTCAACGAACGAAGCCTATAAAGATCTATCTCTTGAGCGTAGGGATACTCTTTCAATCCAGAAGATCCGCGGGGGTATCTCACCGCTACCGGACCTTTCAAAGCTCTTCGCTTGAAACGATCTGCCAAGGCAGACAGTACATCGGTAAGCTCTTGGGCATCTATAGGGGCGAACACTTCCATTTCTGGAATCGCCTTTAACATGGCACTATCAAACAATCCGTGATGAGTAGGGCCATCGGCACCAACAAGGCCGGCACGATCTATCGCAAATAAAACCGGTAACTTTTGGAGCGCCACATCGTGAATAATCTGGTCGTATGCCCGTTGGGCAAAGGTTGAATACAAGGCACAAATGGGCAAAAATCCCTCAGCGGCTAATCCGGCAGAAAACGTAACCGCATGCTGCTCTGCGATCCCGACATCAAACACCCTTGAAGGGTAGCGTTCTTTGAGTTGAATCAAACCACTACCCGAAAGCATAGCGGGAGTTACTGCGACTATATTCGGGTCTTTTTTGAATAGCCCCTCAACCGTATGGGCGAAAACATCTTGATACTTGAGTACTCCACTCGAGGCCGCACGAGCTCCCGTTGAGGGCTCAAATTTGCCGGGTGCATGGTAAGTGACCTGATCGGCTTCAGCGGTTGCTAAACCCTTACCTTTCACCGTCTTGACATGTACGATTCTTGGACCTTTACTTTCTTTCTGGGCCCTAAAAGCAGCGCATAACTGATTCAGGTCGTGACCGTCAATAGGTCCGAAATACGGGATGCCCAAGGCTTCAAAGAACAATGCTCCCTGTGTTGATATCTGTTCTAAATGAGTGCGTAAGGCTCCAGTCGCCTTATCAATACCCATGGCGTTATCATTTAATACTACCAATACATTGGCATTGGTATCGGCGAGGTGATTGAGTGCCTCGAAAGCCATGCCAGAAGCCAAAGAAGCATCTCCTATTACAGCTATGTGCAGGCGATCATTGGCATCGCTTAATTGGGCAGCAGAGGCCATTCCCAAGGCAGCAGAAATTGAAGTAGAACTGTGACCCGCTCCAAAGGTGTCGTAAGCCGATTCACTGCGCTTCGGAAAAGGGCTAAGCCCTTTAAACTTTCTTAAACTTGAAAAATCATTATTTCTACCTGTTAGCAGTTTGTGTGCATAGGTTTGATGTCCTACATCCCAAACCAAGCGGTCTTCAGGGGTCTCAAAAATGTAATGCAAAGCCACTGTAAGTTCTACGGCACCAAGACTGGCCCCCAAGTGCCCCCCATTTTCAGAAACAACCTCTATGATCCGCTGTCTAAGCTCCGAAGCTATCTCAGGCAGGGCATTTTCGGCTAGCGCACGAAGCGCAATGGGGTTTTCTATTTGGGGCAACCATTTCATAGCACAAAGGTAAGACCTTAGTGAATTTGAATACCTTTACGCCCCATGGAAACGCCTTTCGACGATCACTATTTCATGAAAAAAGCCTTTGATCAGGCTGAAATCGCATTCGAAAGCGATGAAGTCCCCGTTGGCGCCGTTGTCGTAGTTCAAAATCAGATCATCGGAAGAGGACACAATCTCACAGAAAGGTTGAATGATGTAACTGCTCATGCAGAAATGCAAGCCATAACAGCTGCAGCAAATTTTTTAGGAGCCAAATTTTTGACCGACTGTACCTTGTACGTGACGCTCGAACCCTGTGCGATGTGTGCGGGAGCCCTGTATTGGTCACAATTATCACGTGTGGTATACGCCGCTAAAGATCCCAAACGCGGATTTCTTACGACTGGTCCGTTACTGCATCCTCGCACCGTTTTAGAACAAGGGCCCATGGCAGAAGAATCCAAAGAATTACTTCAGCGCTTTTTTAAGAAAAAACGCTAAAAAGGCTACTTTTTGGTGATTTTTTGGCCCTTTTTGGTCTTTTTTGACTGATTTTCGCGCATTTTCAGAATATTTTCTTCATTGAGTAAATAGTCTTTCATTTGCTTATTGCGACTTTCAAGAACTAAAAAAAGAGGCATGGTAACCAGAAAGATTAAAACAGTCCCAAGACCAATATAACGGTTGGCCTCGCCAAGATCGGTTTCTTTCAGGGTGAATCCGTAAATAATAAGTCCTAGGCTTCCTAAAAAAAGAACCAACAACGCATACCTCAACACCTTTCTTGAGGGTTTCATGAGCTAGTCTTTTACAGGCTTAAGGTCGAGGTATAATTCGTCTAACTGCTCCCTGTCAATAGATGCAGGGGCATCAATCATGACATCGCGTCCACTGTTATTTTTCGGAAAAGCGATAAAGTCTCGGATGGTTTCTGCCCCTCCTAAGATGGCAACGAGACGGTCAAGACCAAAGGCAATACCCCCATGCGGAGGAGCCCCGTATTCAAAGGCGTCCATTAAGAAGCCAAATTGACTACGTGCTTCTTCTGGAGTAAATCCGAGGTGTTTAAACATAAGCTCTTGGGTAGGACGATCGTGAATACGAATAGATCCTCCCCCAATTTCGTTTCCGTTCAACACTAAGTCATAAGCATTCGCACGTACAGCTCCTGGCTCGCTGTCTAGAAGTGTGATGTCCTCAGGCTTGGGCGCGGTGAATGGATGGTGCATGGCATGATACCTCCCACTTTCTTCGTCCTTCTCTAAGAGTGGAAAATCTACTACCCATAAAGGGGCAAAGACCTTTGGATCTCTCAACTCAAGTCTCGTAGCCAACTCCATACGCAAGGCACTCATTTGAGATCGGGTCGCATCGAGGTCCCCAGAAAGTACACAGATCAGGTCTCCAGGTTGAGCTCCTGTAGCTTCAGCCCATTTTTTCAGATCGTCTTCAGTGTAAAACTTATCCACTGACGACTTTAATGTCCCGTCTTCGTTGTAGCGCACGTAGACCATCCCTTTAGCTCCGATTTGGGGACGCTTCACCCAATCGATAAGGCCGTCGATTTCTTTGCGTGTAAATACTGCAGCACCTGGTACTGCGATACCTACTACATATTCGGCACTATTAAATACTTGAAATTCTTTGTGCTGAGCGATCGAATTCAATCGCGTAAGCTCCATTCCGAAGCGGATATCTGGTTTGTCGTTACCATAGCGCTCCATTGCCTCGTCGTATGACATCCGTGGAAAAGGCTTCTTCTCTACCCCGTGGATTTCATGTAACAAATGTGCCGTTAAACCCTCAAAAGTGTTGAGTATATCTTCTTGTGTAATGAAAGACATTTCACAATCGATTTGTGTAAACTCAGGTTGACGGTCTGCACGTAAATCTTCGTCTCTAAAACATTTTACAATTTGAAAGTACTTGTCCATACCTCCTACCATAAGCAACTGCTTAAAGGTCTGGGGAGATTGTGGAAGGGCGTAAAACTGACCCGCGTTCATGCGGCTTGGCACGACAAAGTCACGCGCTCCTTCTGGAGTTGACTTAATAAGATAAGGCGTCTCAACTTCTAAAAATCCTTGATCTGAAAGGTAGTTGCGCACAAGCATACTTACCTTATGTCTAAAAATCAGGTTGTTTTTTACCGGATTTCGGCGGATATCTAAATACCGGTATTTCATGCGCAGCTCGTCTCCACCGTCGGTTTGATCCTCGATGGTAAAAGGCGGCAGCTTTGCTTCATTTAGGATTTCAATAGAAGCTACTAAAACCTCAATGGCTCCGGTTGGGAGTACCTCATTTTTTGCATCACGCTCTACGACCTGACCGTTCACTTGAATGACCGTCTCTCGCCCCAACACTCTTGCTTGTTCAATCAACTCAGGAGCACAACGCTCAGAATCGAGAACAAGTTGTGTGATGCCGTAACGATCTCGAAGATCAATCCAAACCATGAATCCCTTGTCTCGAGAACGAGATACCCAACCCGATAGGATCACATTTTTCCCCTTGTCTTCTAGCCTAAGCGCTCCGCAATGATGTGTTCTGTACATGCCTGTTATTTAGCCTCGCAAAAATACGAAGGCGGATTGAAGATCGATGAAATTGACTAAAATTAGTCTGTATGTAAATTTATTGTTAACTTTGTGTAAACTAAAATTAAAGCCATGGTTAATAAAACATTTTTTACGATGCTGCTCATAGCGGGCACGAGTTTCGCTATGGCCCAATCAACACAGGCTCAGGAGACTCATACGGTCACCACTGCAACCTACCAAACAGAGAAATTTGGCGACTTTGTTCAAGTAACCTACAGACATCCTAACGGAGAGATTGCTCAGCAAGGGTATCGTGTCAACGGTAAGCCTGATGGAGTTTGGAAGCAGTTCGATACAGAAGGCCACGTGACGGCAAAAGGAATTTATATCAACGGAAAACGTGAAGGAACTTGGTTTTTTGTGACCGATAAAGGATTGCAACAAGCGACCTTCAAAAACAACAAGCTTGTAGCGCACCGAATGGTTAGTGATGGATATGCGCTATTGGATTAATTAGAATTACACTTTACAAAAACAAAAACCCCGGCTATAACCGGGGTTTTTTCATTTACAATGAAAACCTTAATTCGGTCTCCTATTTTTGAACACCGCCCACTTCAATCTGTAACTCATATGAAACAATACAGGCACAATAATCAAGGTCAAGAAGGTGGCGACGAGTAGACCAAAGATCACAGTCCATGCTAAAGGACCCCAGAAGATGACATTATCACCTCCCACATAAACCTGCGGATCCCAGCGGGTGAAAAGCGTAATAAAGTTGATGTTCAATCCAATCGCTAAAGGAACCAGTCCGAGTATCGTAGTGATTGCCGTGAGTAATACGGGTCTTAAACGCGCTTTACCCCCTTGAATCACACAATCCGTAAGATCCTCTATCGGAAGTAATTGATAATCTTCCTGGTTTAAAACAACCTTTCTTCTGTCAATCAATATTTGGGTATAATCTAGCAATACCACTCCATTGTTCACCACAATACCTGCAAGGGCAATGATACCCATCATCGTCATCATAATCACGAAGGGCCAACCCGTCAACATAAGACCACCAAACACACCGATCAAGCTCAAGAAGATGGCGATCATAATGATCAATGGCTTTGAAATACCGCTAAACTGAAAGATCAAGATGAGCAATATCAAACCTAGTCCAGCAAAGAAGGCGCCCATTAAGAAGGATTGCTGTTTGTTTTGCTCTTCAATCTGTCCGGTATAGTCGATTTGTACTCCTTCAGGAAGCGCTCCAAAAGACTCCATCTCTTTCTGAATCTGACTCACGATTTCTACCGCATTTCCTCCTGGCAATAATGCGGAGTACAAGGTGATTACGCGCTTTCCGTTTTTATGCTTTATGGCAGAGAATCCCGAAGTGTTGCGTGCACTAGCCACAGCTGATATAGGTACCTCTTTTATTTGACCGTTAGCAGGATCTCTAAAGATGATTCGCTGTTCAAACAAGGCGCTTTTATTGTAACGCAGGTCTTCGTTAAAGCGGACATTGATATCGTAATCGTCATTGCCCTCTTTGTAAATTCCGGCCTTTTCTCCGAATAGAGAGCGTCTGATCTGCATAGCCACTTGACCTACTGCTACACCAAGGTCTCCCGCTTTTTTGCGGTCGACGTACACTTCAAGAGCAGGCTTGTCTTTGTTGACATCCAATTTAATGCCCTCCATGCCGTCGATGCTCTTTCTATTGATGTATGCTTGAATCTGAGTGCCTAATTGCATTAATTCATCGTAGTCTTCTCCGGTGATCTCAATATTCACTGGATAGCCCGATGGAGGACCCACTGGATCCTTTTCTACTGAAATAACCACACCCGGATACTTCTGAGTTAACGCCTCTTGCACTCGCAGCCTAAACTCCTCACTATCAAAACCTTTTCGGTCTTTAAATTCGCGCATTTGCACCACCACCTTGGCACGATGTGGCATCTCTGAAGCAGATCCTCCTTCAGTGAAAGGGTTTTCTGCACCTTTTCCGACCTGCGCTACTGAAGTTTCTACCAAGGCGTTTACCCCATCAATTTGATAGCGTTCATCGTTCACTATAGCCGCAATTTCTTGCTCAATAGAGAGCGATAATGCATTGGTTTTTTCAATCGCAGTTCCCTGCGGATATTCGACATAAACGACCACTTGTTTAGGTCTGTTGTCCGGGAAGAATTCGATCTTGGTACGCCCCATTCCAATAGAGGCACCGAAGCCCATAAACGCCACCACCAACAATGCAATCATCGCAGCGAAATAATAATAGACGTTCTTTCCGCGAATGGCACGCTTCAAGGCATTTTCATAGGCATTTTCAAGACGCACTAAAAAGGTGTTTTGAAAAGACACCGTCGATTTGAAGATAAACATGCGATAAAGCCACAAAAGAATGACTACTACCACCATAAGAGTTCCCAATCCGCGGACTGCACCACCAACAATAGCCATAAACACTCCCAACGGAACAAAGACCATTGTAATGTTTTTCATCGTTTTAAGAGAAAGCTCTTTCTCATCGATCACCATGAACTTTGACACCAACATAGAGTTCATGAAAATTGCCACGAACAATGAAGATCCTAATACTACCGAAAGCGTGATCGGAAAGTATATCATGAATTGACCAAATATACCAGGCCATGTACCTAATGGAACAAAGGCGGCCACCGTGGTTGCAGTTGAAATGATGATCGGAACTGCAATCTCTCCGATTCCCTTTTTTGCCGCTTCAATACGCGACATTTTCTCTTTATCCATCAATCGGTAGACGTTCTCCACTACTACCACACCATTATCTACGAGCATTCCGAGCCCCATGATAAGACCAAAGAGAATCATGGTGTTCAAGGTATATCCTAAGGCGTTGAGAATCATAAAGGAAATAAACATCGACATCGGAATGGCAAACCCCACAAATAGCGCGTTTCTGAACCCTAAGAAGAACATCAGTACGATGACTACTAAAATGATTCCGAAAATGATGTTATTCACCAAATCATCTACTTGATTGATGGTAGACGCACTTGTATCACTCGTAATAGTAACGCTTAAGTCGTCAGGAAAAACCTCTTCTTTGGCACGATCCACCACCGCATAAATTTGCTCTGCTGCTTCTACAGCATTGAGCCCTGCGCGTTTTTTGACATCGAGCATGACTACCGGGGTCAAAGACTCTCTTGCATAGGTGTTTCGCTCTTCTTCTTTGAAAGAAACCGTTGCGATATCCTTCAGAAAAATGGCCCCGTTTTCAGACTTCACCACAAAATTCTCTAAGTCCTCTGGGTGCTCAATTTCACCAAGAATACGAATGGTTCTGCGTTGACCACTGGCCACTAAACTTCCAGCAGACATCGTCATGTTACCGTTTCCTATAGCACCAATGACATCGTTAAAACTCACCTGAGAGGCCATCATCTTATAGACGTCAAGTGCCACTTCAACTTCCATGTCTTGTGCACCTCGTATATCTACCTCCTTAATTTGGGGGAGGTCTTCAATCAACTCTTCTAGATACTCAGCGTACGCTTTAAGTTGAATACTGGTATAGTCTCCCTTTAGGTTCACATTCATGATCGGCTGTGACTCTGAGATATTAAGGTCAAACACGTTGGGCTCTACCTTGGCTCCATTAAAAACGGGCCAATCTTCGCTGGCCTTTTCTACATCTACCTCATTTTGCACCCTGACTTTAGCCTCTTGAATGGAGACCGACTCTTCAAACTCGACAATGATCATTCCATAATCCTCAGAGGACGTTGATAGGGACTCAACGACTCCGGAAATGGCTTTTATTCTTTTTTCAAGGGGATCGACGATTAATCTTTCGATATCCTCTGCAGTGTTACCCGGGTATACGGTACTGATATAAATTTTCGTTTCAACAACCTCAGGAAACTCCTCGCGAGGCATGGCGAAGTATGAGCTGATTCCTACCGTAAAGAACAAGGCGATCATTACGTAGATAATCGTCGGATTATCTATCGCCCATGAAGCCCATTTGAATTCTTTATTACTGTTTTTTTCTGCCTTTTTCATAGAAGGAGGCTTATTCGTTAAAGAGTTGAACTTGTTGGCCGTCAGTTACTTTTTTCGACCCTTCGGTAATCAATAATTCGCCCGGCTGAATGCCGTCTAGAATCTCAATGACATCACCCTGTGTTTTTCCGGTTGTTACGATGCGACGCGCAACCTTGTATCCGTCTGCTTCTTCGACTAACGCAAAACAATAATGCTGACCTTCTGCATTTTCAGAAACGATCGATTGTGGCACTAAAATCGCCGCATCATTCGAATAATCGTTCAGTCGAACCGTAGCGGTTAAATTGGGTTTTATCGCTCCGTCTTTATTGCTCAGCGCCACCTCTACCTTAAAGGATCTATTTGAAGGACTAATCACATTTGACATCTGGGTAACTTTGGCTTCAAGCTCCTTTTGCAATGCACCTAGCTCAACATGAGCCTTGGTACCTTTGGCAATGGCAGCGATATGATTTTCAGGAACATCGACCTCAACAAAAACCTGATCGAGATTTACCACTCTGAAGAGTTCAGCACCGGGGCCTGGCGAAACAAAAACTCCTTGCTCTTTGAAGACCTCATCAACAACTCCGTCAAACGGAGCACGCACAATTGATTTGTCTAATTGAATCTCAAGGGCTTTCACAGCACTCTGCGCTGATTCGAAAGAAGTTTTTGATTGTAAATACTGTATCTCAGAACCTATTCCACGCTGCCAAAGTCGTTCTTGTCGCTCAAAAACGGTGGCAGCTAAGGCCAATTGACTTTTGGCCTGTTCTAATTGTGCAGCCATTCCTCCATCATCTAGATAGGCTAGAACCGCATCTTTTTTTACAGATTGCCCTTCGCGAACTACCACAGATTTTAGGATACCGGGCATCTCTGGGTAGACCATCACGTTCTGTAATGTCTTCACTGTTCCTTGTAACTCGATAAAATGATCAAACGATGCTTCCTCTGCAGTTATGGCAGCAACCAACGGAAGTGCAGCGCCGCTATTGAGTTTTGCAAGCGCGATATCAAGTTGTTCGATGCGTTGATCAATAGCACTGCGTTCATCATTAAGAGCAGTTCTAGCCTGACGCATTCCTTGCTCGTCATTTGACTTGATCAGCTCATCAATTGATACCTCACCTGAACCTTGACAAGCAGTAAGCAGCACTAGGGCAAAAGCAATGGGTGATAAATAAGATGTTTTCATAGGGATGGTTATGAGTTTCTAAGGGACTATTCGGTTATAGAGATTCGTTTAAAAAATTTGCTAGTTCGGTATGTGTGTTGATCACTCGTACCATAGAAGACAAGTATTCTTGCTGCGTCTGGTAGAGCTGCAGCTGAGCTTGTCTTAAATCAAAACTGCTAGCCACACCTTCTTTGAACTTAAGTTCGTTCTTGTCTGCAATGCGCTGCGCGAGATCGAGATTGTCTTTAGCCGTTAAGAATTGCTCTTTCGAAAGCGCAAAAGCACTGCTCAGATTTTCAAATTGAACATTCAGCATACGTTCGGTATCGATCTTGGTATTCTGCGCTTTTATATCAGCAATTTTAGCACGCTGCGTATTTGCCGATCTCAGCAATGAGCTGAATAGTGGAACTTGAAGATTGACTCCTAAAATGGCGGTGTTGAAGTATTCTTTACCGCTCTCAAAAAAATCAAAGCTTTGACCGAAGGCATTCGTTCCTAAATTCAAAGACGCACTAAGCGTAGGCAGCGCCTTGCTCTTGGCTAACTTTAACTCTAGAGCTGTTTTCTTGGTTAGATTCTCGACCATCAAGTAGTCGATGTTTTGATCGAGTTCAAAAGAGGCTGGCAATTCACTTACCATCTCAACCCCTACCAATGCTTCAAGCGAGTCTAATAATTCGATAGGAGCATTAATTTCTCTACCCAAAAGAGCGTTCAACATGTAATGGCTTATTCGTGCCATACGGTAAGCATTCTTTTCATTGCTCTTCAGCGTAGCATAGGTGATTTGAAGCTGGTCTACGGTTTCTTCTTCACCTAAGCCATTATCAAATAAGGCTTGCGCCTCATATAAATTACGTTCTACCTGAGCCACATTTTTCGACAAGAGATCAGCGCTTTTCTCAGCCATTAAGGCATTGGCATAGGCCTCAACGACTGCGGCTCTAACTTCTAATGAGGTTTTGTTGTACAGGTTTTCAGAGTATTCTAAAAAGGTTTTGGTCGCTTGTACGCCAACGATATACGATCCATCAAAGAGCAACTGATTCCAGGACACCCCAGCATTGAAGGTTTGAGGTTGCCCAAATATCACTTCTTCAAAGGTTCCGGGCTCTCCGCCGAAAAATTGGGCCGGAATTTGAGCCACCGGTTGTTCGAGTTGGTTCTGATAATTCACAGATCCGCTGATCTGAGGCAGACCCGCTGCAATCGTCGCCCATTTCTGAGCTTGTGCATCACGCCGGTCTTGAGCCGCATTTTTCATTTGAATATTGTGATCCAATGCAAACTCTACAGCCTGTTCAAGGGTGAGGTTCAACGGCTCATCCTTTTGTGCAAGTATGAGCTGTGTTCCCATGAAGAAAACAATCGAAGCTATTAAACGGTATCTCATATGTTCTGTTGTTCTTTTAAATATTCTTCCAAAAATTTCAATCCTTCAGGCGTAGAAATACCACGAATGTGATACTTCAAGTGCTCTAAAATCGCCGTGTTCGGATCAATGAGTTTTTCAGGAAATAGATCCTGATCTTTAAGTGTGAAATAGGTAAAGAAATGAAGTCTGAATACCAATTCAGGATTCAAGTCTGCACGGTAAATGCCCTCTTGCACTCCTCGTTCTAAATTGCGCATGAGAAAGTCCCTCATAATCATCAACTGGCGGTCTTTCAATCGTTTGAAAAGCCTAGGAAAGTACTTTTGAAGTTGGTATTGAGGAGCGTTCTTCTCATTATTTAAAAAGCGCAAGACAATGGAACGCATTGCAAACAACTCATCAATGGGATGGCGCTGTTCGTTCATTAAATCTCTAACCGCGGCATAAATGGCTTCAGAAAGGTGAAACGTGCAATCTTCAACCAGTTCTGATTTATTGCTGTAAATAGAGTAGATCGTTTTCTTAGAAATGGCCAATTCTTTGGCCAGATCGTCCATGGTTACACTTTTGAACCCCAGATCGAGGAACATTTTAGTGGCTTTTTGAAGAATTTCGTTTTTCACAGCGGCGCAAAGATACGATTCAGAAAACTTTTAAAACGAAAAAAGTTTCCAGAGTTAATAAAAATTTAACCTGCTGCTTTTCGCTATTTTTGAACAAATTGCTCCATGGAATGTTTTGTACCCTATCAGCGTGCGTTTGAAAGTGCTCAAAAGGCCTTAAAACTGCCGGATTCACCAGAAGGTTTATACGATCCTATTCGGTATATCTTAAATCTAGATGCGAAGCGTTTGAGGCCCTCTCTCCTTTTGGCAGCCTGTGAGGCTTGCAAGGGAAGCATCGAAGATGCCTATGCTGCCGGGCTGGCTATTGAGTTGTTTCACAACTTTACCCTAATTCACGATGACATTATGGATGAGGCCCCGCTGCGAAGAGGAAAGCCAACCGTTCATCATAAGTGGAACATCAATACAGGAATCCTTTCAGGAGATGCTATGCTCATTGTGGCCTATCAGCAATTCGAAGGTTACAGCCCAGAACTGCATGCTTCGCTTCTCTCTCTGTTTAACAAGACCGCTTTAGAAGTGTGTGAAGGACAAGAATACGATGTGGCTTTTGAAACCATGTCCGCAGTAAGCGAGGAGGAGTATTTAAAAATGATCCAATACAAAACTGCCGTCTTGGTGGCAGCCGCTTTAAAAATGGGTGCCCTCATCGCCCGAAGCTCTGATAAAGTAGCTTCGCTCCTATACGATTTTGGCTTGGCGCTTGGAACCGCCTTTCAAATACAAGACGATTATCTTGATGCTTTCGGAGATGCGGCTTCATTTGGCAAGCAGGTGGGAGGAGACATCATTGAGAATAAAAAGACCTATCTCGTCATCAAACTTCAAGAATTAGGAACGCGTGATCAACAACAAGGTTTACACCAGTGGTTTGAAGAAGGTGGCGCTCATCATCTATCCGAAAAAGTGGCGAAAGTCAAAGAATTGTTTCAACAGAGTGGAGCAGCTGAGGCCACAAGAAATGCGGTCAAGGCGTATACCCAAAAAAGCCAAGACATTTTAAGTCAACTCGAACAACTGCACATTGATACCGCAAACCTGAAAGCTTTCAGCGAGGCGCTCTTAGTTAGAAACCTCTAAATAAACGCCGCACAAAGGCCGCTATAAAAGGAAATGGTTTATTTGCTGCCATAATCGACAACTCTTGAAAGAAATGCGTTTTCTCTCCTAAAAAGCGAAGGATAAGCTGGGGTTTTCTTTTGCGAAATAAGCGACTGAATATGGCAGCCCCTTTCTCATTGCGACGGTCTAATATATCCAATAATAAAAGGTCGTAAAGCCAGAATCGGTCTTTACGTTGCACCCGCAGTAAGCTTTCATCTCGCTTAAGGCCTTCTACGATGCGCTGCACCCGAACAAGGGTCCTGTCAAAAGTAAAACCTGTTGAAGGCTTGGCCCATCCGGCCGCTAGACCAATAGGAATATACCGTTTTGTTTGCCTCTCCCATAGCGGAGTGCATGACATGGGGATACTTCCACGTTCGGTAGCGACCACTTCATAGCCCACTATATTTCTTTCACTCAGGTAGTTATCGATGGCCTTAGCATATGCTTCAAGCTCTAAAGTTTCATGAGAAAAAAGTGTGTATTCAACCAGCGCTTCGCGATCTGAGGTTGGCAACACATACATGAAACGGGTATTTCCCATCTGCGGAGTACTAAAGTCCATGAAAAGCGCTTGATCTGGATTGAAATGCGCTTTGTCTGTTTTGACGAACCATCCGACAAAATGCTGCTGCAGCACGGGATATTTCTTGTTTGATTGAAGAAGCTCATAATCAAATCTGGAATCAAACACGGTGGCTGCCTCGAAGGTCTCAGAAGCCGTTTCAATCTTGACAACCTCTTTCATCTCGGTTACAGCGGTTACCTCTTCAACTACCCAGTCAAGTTGCGAATGGTCTTTAATCTTAGGCCTGAAATAGTTGTGAAAATCAACCCCTTTTATCATTTGGTAGGTATACGGAGCAATCGATTGAAAAGTTGGGTTCTTTGAATCTCCGGCATAGATCTCAGACCACTGATGCGAGACAAGATGCGCTAAAGTATGTGAACGTTCTGACCAGAAGCACCAAGTTCTGTCTTTGTACTCGTTGCCTGGGCGATCTATAATAAGCACCGAACGCTTTTTAAAGTGCGGATCTGAAAGAAGCGCATCTGCAAGCAAACTACCCGCCGCACCAGCCCCTATAATGGCATAATCATAGATCATGTGTTAAAGATAACCGCTATTTAAGTCAAATCGATTAGTTTTGTATTCCAAAACAAATGGTTATGACATCGATTGTATCCTATTTTGAAGAGATTCATCCTATCACCGGAGCACTTATCGCTACCCTTTTTACTTGGGGGGTTACCGCCGCAGGAGCAGCCCTAGTTTTTCTTTTTAAAACCATGAATCGCGCCGTATTAGATGGATTTCTAGGATTTACGGGGGGTGTTATGGTGGCTGCAAGTTTCTGGAGTCTTTTAGCTCCCGGAATAGAAATGAGCCCTGGAGAAGGTTTTGTCAAGGTTGTCCCGGCCGCGGTAGGATTTTTGTTAGGAGCACTCTTTATCTTCATTTTAGACAAGGTTATGCCCCATATTCATATCAACTTTAAAGAGTCTGAAAAAGAGGGCGTAAAGACGCCATGGCATCGCACAACGCTCTTGACACTTGCCATCACGCTTCATAACATTCCAGAAGGGCTCGCCATCGGAGTTCTCTTTGGCGGGGTTGCCGCAGGATTTGAAGGGGCCAGCATTGCGGGTGCTATCACCCTAGCCATAGGAATTGGATTGCAAAATTTCCCAGAAGGATTTGCCGTTGCCATGCCACTTAGGCGGCATGGATTAAGCCGAACAAAGAGCTTTCTGTTGGGACAGTCATCAGCAATGGTCGAACCTGTTGCCGCTGTAATAGGAGCTTGGGCGGTGTACACCTTTCAACCCTTACTCCCTTATGCGCTTGCCTTTGCGGCTGGAGCCATGATATTTGTAGTCATTGAAGAGGTCATCCCTGAGACGCAACGCGACAAATACACAGACATTGCTTCTATGGGCTTTATCGGTGGATTCATCGTTATGATGGTTTTAGACGTGGCATTAGGTTAAGACGTTGTATCTTAGCTAAGTTGCTATGAATCATTTCTTTATATTTTTATTAGGATGGACCGTCGGGGGCCCGTTCAGCCCTTTTGACGCTGCCCCTGAAGAGGCACTACTATTTCTAAACATTCGCACCGAAGACACAATCACCAGCCCATTAGTCGTAGTGGCCTATTCTAATGCCGATGATTTTTTAACGGAGAGAGGAACCGTCCTTAAGACTACTAGAGCGCAGGATTCGTCTCTCTCTTTCGAGATAGAAGGATTGGCTTCAGGAACTTATGCATTAGTGGTATTTGAAGATCTCAATAAGAATGGGATTTTGGATCAGAATAAACTTGGCATCCCGCAAGAACCGTTCGGCTTTTCGAAGGCAAAATTGGGTCTGTTTGGTCCGCCTTCGTTTAGAAAAGCCTCGTTTAACTTTCCTGAAGAGTCAGAAGTAGAGGTAGTTCTAAAGGCTTTTTAGTGACACGATGAGCTTCCGCATCCGCAGTCATTCTTAGGCTTGGATTTTGGCCATACCCCCCAACGGCGCAGCAAATAAAAAACCGCCGCTCCGAGTATAAGATAGGTAAGGTAAGCCTGAATCGTCATTACACTACTAATTGATAGGTGATCAAAGAAGCCACGTAGGCAAGCACCGTCATAAACCCAAGTTGAATCAAGGGCCACTTCCATGAATTGGTCTCTTTACGCACCACAGCTAAGGTACTCATACATTGCATCGCAAACGCATAGAAGATTAAGATAGAGACTCCTGTAGCCAGATTAAAAATTGGCCTTCCAGCCGAATCACGCTCTAGTGCCATCCTGCCTACAATGGTTGATTCCTCTGCGTCTTGAACACTGTATATGGTAGCAAGGGTGCCCACAAAAACCTCACGTGCCGCGAATGAAGTGATTAGAGCGATACCAATCTTCCAATCGTATCCCAATGGGCGTACGGCAGGTTCGATGAATTTTCCGAGTTGACCTATGTACGAATGCTCTAGTTTATAACTCGAAACTTGATGCGCCAATTCAAGCGAATTCACCGGCGTTCCAGCGTTTTCAATACGAGCAGTAACGATGGCTTCAGCATTTTTAAAATCGTCTGAATAACCGTTAGATCCTAGAAACCAGATGACGATAGATAAGGCTAAAATAACCTGACCCGCACCCAATACGAAGCTTTTGGTCTTTTCAAAGACGGTAAAACCAACATTCTTTAATTGAGGTGTTTTGAAGGTTGGCATCTCAACCATGAAAAAGTTCTTTCGATCTAACTTCAGGTTGGCACTTAGCAATGCCGCAGCGATTAATGCCGATAAAAAACCTATAAAGTAAAGTCCAGTGAGCACAAGTGCTTGGTATCCCAAACCAAAGAATCTGCCTTCTGGAATGACCAAAGCGATGATAATCAAATACACCGGGAGGCGTGCAGAACACGTAGTAAAGGGCACCACCAAAATGGTAATTAAGCGCTCCTTCCAATTCTCAATAGTTCGTGTAGCCATTACCGCAGGAATTGCGCAAGCCATACCTGACATCAAGGGCACCACACTCTTTCCGCTCAAACCAAAGGGCCTCATCAGTCTATCCATGAGAAATACAACGCGAGACATGTATCCGGATTCCTCAAGCAATGCGATAAACAAGAATAAAAAGGCAATCTGAGGAATAAATATGACCACCCCACCAATACCTGCAATTATTCCTTCAGCAATAAGGTCTGTCAATACCCCGGATGGTAACGTGGCCTTCACCCATTCTGAGAGCTGTCCGAAAAAACCATCAATGGCATCCATCGGATAGCTACTAAAATCAAAAATGACCTGAAAAATACTGAAGAGGATAACGAAGAATATCAAGTACCCCCATACTTTATGGGTAAAGAGTCGGTCAAGAAACCCCTGAACACCAGAGGCCTTTGAAAAGTCTTTCTGATACGCTTTTTTAAGAGCTGTATTGATGAATTGATACCGCAAGACCGTTTCGCGGTGCTGCATTTTCTTCAGCTCATCCTTAGACTTGGTGCTGAAACTAGATTGATCGGCAATGCTTTGACGCTCAATGGGCATGAAGTTGACGTCTTGAGTAATGGCCAGCCAAAGTTTGTATAGGCTGATTTTCGGAAACGTCTTTTTTAGCCCTTCAAAGTAAGCCGCATCAATACGATTGATATCTAATACACCCGTTTCAGAGAGCTGAGCATGCTCAACTAATAAAGACTTTAAGGTGTCTATCCCCTGATTCTTTCGTGTACTGATCAGGGCAATCTTAGTATCTAGCTCACGTTCAAGCGCATCAATATCTAAAGCAATACCTAAACGCCCCATGCGATCGGCCATATTAATGGCTAATACTGTTTTTATACCCAGATCTTTAATCTGCGTAAATAACAGCAAATTGCGCTTTAAATTTTCAACCTCAGCGATGACCACAACCACATCGGGGTAATCTTCGTCACGCTTATTGAGTAATAATTCTACAGCAACACTTTCATCGAGCGAGGTGGTATTCAAGCTGTACGCTCCGGGGAGGTCAATGATTTTCGCTTCAAGCGAATCGTTTAATTTACAGTAGCCTGTCTTCTTCTCAACAGTGATTCCAGGATAGTTTCCGACCTTTTGGCGCAGTCCGGTCAATGCATTGAATATTGAAGACTTACCGGTATTCGGATTTCCAATTAACGCTACCTTCAATGCTGTGCTCATATTACGATTTCAGATCGATTTTAACGTATTGAGCCATCTCGCGTCTAATGGCGATCCTTGAGCCATCAACTAGAAAATACATGGGATCATTGAGTGGAGCAATCTGTATGAGCTCGATTTCGTTTCCCGGAAGGCAACCGATTTCCATAAGTTTTACGGGGATATGTGCGTCCATTTCCTCAACGATGACTCCTTTCTGCCCAACCCGTAAACGATCTATTGAGATCACTAAACTTATTTAGAATAATTAAAGAAGTGTAAAATTAACCCAAAACTTCGGTTAGACCTATTTTCTATACGACGATTTCAACACCTCTAGATCTGACAATAGCTGATCGATTTCGTCCTTTGAGGTGCCATCGTAAAACCCACGGATACGACGCTCTTTATCGACGAGTATGAAGTTTTCAGTATGAATCATATCGTAAGGCCCACCATCCCCATCAGTGAGTACCGCCAAATAGGATTTTCGTGCCAATTCATAGATCTCTTTCTTGCTTCCTGTAACCAGATTCCATTTGGAGTCTATCACCCCTTTCTCAAGGGCGTATTTCTTAAGCTGAGGCACTGAATCGATGTCTGGCGTAACAGAATGAGAAAGCAACATCACCTCAGGGTCGGTTTTTATGACCTCTTGAATATCCGCCATGTTTGCCGTCATGACCGGACATATGGTCGGGCAAGTCGTAAAAAAGAAGTCGGCGATATAGATTTTATCACTGTACGTTTTTTGTGTAATCGTATCACCGTTTTGGTTGACCAACTCAAAATCACCGATGGTGTGGTATTTTTTAACATAAACCAAAGTAGAATCTACCAGCTCAGGGTTTACCATAGAAGGCTGATAGATGGGTAATCGTTTCTCAGGCTGCAATGCATTATACATGAGCACAATGATCACACTCGAAAGCGCAGCCATTACAATGAAGAACACTCTGTATTTCGAAAAGAACTTCAGCATAGTACAAAGGTACAATCTGCAACGTGCATATTCCGTGGGTTTCGGTAACTTTGTGCTCGTTTATTACAAGTCATGACCGTACAGATCATTCAATTCTTTGTCAGCCTTTCTATCCTTATTGTGCTTCACGAATTTGGGCACTTTTTACCTGCACGACTTTTCAATACAAGAGTTGAGAAATTCTTCTTGTTTTTCGATGTCAAGTTTGCCCTGTTTAAGAAAAAGATTGGCGACACGGTGTACGGAATTGGCTGGCTACCCTTAGGCGGATACGTCAAAATATCCGGAATGATTGACGAATCGATGGATCGCGCTCAAATGGCTGAAGAACCCAAGCCTTGGGAGTTTCGTTCAAAGCCAGCATGGCAGCGCTTAATCATCATGATCGGAGGGGTAACGGTAAACTTCTTACTCGCGGTTATTATTTACATAGGGTTATCGTATGCCTATGGGGATCAGTACATCAAAAACGACTCTTTAAAAGGAGGTGTATGGGTACTTGAAGAAGAGATCGGAGAAAAAATTGGCATTCAAACCGGAGACGAAATTTTAGCTGTAGATGGGCAAGCTCTAGATCGTTTCAGCGCGGTTTTCTTAGAACTCGTTAACGGATCAGAGGTAACGCTGCGCCGCGATGGAGAAGTCATCACACAGCCTATTCCTGTAGATTTTATTGCCACTCTTATTGACGATGAGAGCAAGGCAAGATTTTTGAATTACCGCATTCCGTTCATGGTAGGCGAAGTCCCTGAAACTTCTCAAAACTATAACGCCGGATTACAGCCTGAAGACCATATCACTCAAATTGGAAACTCTCCCATTGAATTCTATGACGAGGCCGCTTCAATCATCGAGCAATACAAGGGTCAAGAAACAACTCTTAAGGTACAACGCAAGGATGAAGCGTTCGAGACTGAAATACGTATTCAAGTGAGCGATAGCGCTACGATAGGTATTATCCCTGGGGCAGCATCGGTGTATAGACTTGAAGAAATGGGATACCTTGATATCCAAGAGGTAGAATACGGCTTTTTTGAGGCCATCCCAGCAGGTATTCAGAAAGGAGCGAATACACTGAGCTCTTACGTCAAGCAATTCAAGAAAATTATCAATCCAGCTACCGGAGCCTATAAAGGGGTGGGCGGATTCGCTGCTATCGGAAGCATGTTTCCTAAAGAATGGGATTGGCAATCGTTTTGGTCGACCACCGCACTTATATCTATCATACTCGCCTTCATGAATATCTTGCCTATTCCTGCGCTTGACGGAGGGCATGTCATGTTCTTACTCTACGAGATGATCTCCGGCAGAAAACCGAGCGACAAGGCCTTAGAAATTGGCCAGATGATCGGCTTTGTATTGCTCATGAGCCTACTTCTATTTGCCAACGGAAACGACCTTTTCAGGTTTTTGTTTAAGTAAGCTATATTAAGTTAACACTTTAATTAACAGTTAATTAGTGTTTTAATTGTCTCAGGACTATATTGATAGACCTAACAATAATTAAACACTTTTTAACCCATGAGTTACTCTAAACCGTCGTTCAAAGCTCAGTACGACAATTTCATCAACGGAAAATTTGTTCCTCCCGTAGACGGACAATATTTCGAAAATCACTCTCCGGTAGACGGAACCCTAATCGCCAAATACCCACGTTCTCAAGCTGCAGATGTTGAGCTGGCTCTAGACGCTGCAAATGCTGCCAAAGAAGCTTGGGGAAATACCTCTGTAGGTGAGCGCGCAAAACTGCTGAATCAAGTCGCAGATATTATTGAGCAAAATCTTGAAGAGTTCGCCCTTGTTGAAACCTGTGATAACGGAAAAGCGATCCGCGAGACGCTGAATGCTGACGTGCCTTTATCGGCTGACCACTGGCGCTATTTTGCTTCTGTGATTCGCGCAGAAGAGGGTTCTGCAACTGAGCTGGATGCCAACACGCTTTCGCTCAACATCAAAGAACCTCTTGGGGTTGTAGGGCAGATTATTCCATGGAACTTTCCGTTATTAATGCTCTCATGGAAGCTACCACCTGCTTTGGCAACGGGAAACTGTGTGGTGCTTAAACCTGCCGAGCAAACCCCTTCTTCTGCAACCCTTCTAATGGAAAAGATTGCAAACGTATTCCCTCCGGGAGTCATTAATGTCGTTCATGGATTCGGACCAGAGGCCGGTAAACCACTCGCCTCTAGCAGCCGCGTCGACAAAGTTGCCTTTACTGGTGAAACCACTACCGGACAGCTGATCATGCAATACGCCTCTAAAAACTTGAATCCTGTTACCATGGAGCTTGGAGGAAAATCTCCAAACATCTTTTTCAATAGTGTGATGGACCAAGACGATGCTTTCTTAGACAAGGCTATTGAAGGGGCTGTTCTCTTTGCTTTTAACCAAGGAGAGGTATGTACCTGTCCTTCGCGAATTCTAGTGCAAGAAGATATTTACGACGCCTTTATGGAGCGGGTAATAGCACGTACCAAGGCCATCGTTCAAACCAACCCTTACGATGTGAATTCAATGATGGGAGCTCAAGCCTCAAACGACCAGTACGAGAAAATACTCTCTTACATCAATATCGGTAAAGAAGAAGGCGCAAAAGTTCTTTGTGGGGGCGCTGCCAACACAGAAGGAGATCTGAGCAAAGGATACTACATTCAACCGACGATTCTTGAAGGGCACAACAAAATGCGCGTCTTCCAAGAGGAAATCTTCGGACCCGTAGTTTGCGTCACTAAATTCAAAGACGAAGCTGAAGCACTCGAAATTGCTAACGATACCTTATACGGATTAGGAGCTGGAGTTTGGACGCGTGACGCCCACCAACTCTATCAAATTCCTCGAGCCATTAAGGCCGGACGTGTTTGGGTAAATTGCTACCATGCATACCCAGCGCATGCGCCCTTTGGCGGATATAAGAAATCAGGATTCGGACGTGAGACACACCAAATGATGATGGCTCACTACCGTCAAACGAAGAACATGCTAGTTTCTTACGACAAGAACAAACTAGGTTTCTTTTAATCTTTTTGATTGACTAACTTTAGAAGAGCAGCCCTAAACGCTGCTCTTCTTGTTTATGAAAAGAATCGAAATCACCGAAAAGGCAGCCGCTGTTGTGCGTCAACTCAAAGAAAAGCACGGCCCGCTCATCTTTCATCAAAGCGGTGGATGCTGCGACGGATCATGCCCCATGATCTTTGAAAAAGAGGACATGTACCTTGACGATAGCGACATTCACCTGGGCACCGTCGAAGGCGTCGAATTTTATATGAATAAAGACCAATTCGAATATTGGAAACACACCCACCTCACCGTAGATCTTACCGAAGGAAGAGGTTCTAGTTTTTCGCTTGAAATACCTCTGGGCGTGCGCTTTATCATCCAATCGCGCTTACTTAACGAAGAAGAGCATGCCTTCTTTTTTAAAGAAAATGCATCCTCCTAAACTTTTTAATCGAATCGTATTAAAAAAAAACTTTAAAATGTATATTTGCACCCGCCTATTTAGTTAGGCATCATTCCTCCTTAGCTCAGTTGGTTAGAGCATCTGACTGTTAATCAGAGGGTCCTTGGTTCGAGCCCAAGAGGGGGAGCAAAACAAAAAGCCGCAGATTCATTTCTTGCGGCTTTTTTTATTTGCGACCCCTCGCAGGGCGAGAAGAGCCCAATGAGGCGCCCGAGCGTTAAAAAATAGTCCGGTGGACTATTTTAGCGAAGGGGCGAGCCGGCGCGTTGGCATTTAATTCATCCACCGGATGAATTCTAGTGAGAGGCGAGATGGCGAAACAATAAACTGGGCTAGAGCGAGAGTGTCATATGAAGGATTCATTGAATAAAAGACACGGCAATCTCATTTATTTTGAAAAAATGTAACCTAAACTTCTCAATTTAATAGTATTTGTTACCTTTGCGTTACATTTAAAAACAACCAACCATGAACTTAGAACAAATCACCTTAGTTATACCGATTCTAGGTATTCTTGCTGGAATTATAATTCCTGTCTCAGTTTTTATCTGGCAATACTATGATGCCAAAGGAAAAAGGGAAGCTGTCGTAGA
>CAJXTX010000010.1 GCA_913060705.1 uncultured Bacteroidota bacterium
CTCGCCCTTCTCACTGGGATTCCGCTAGGCGAACTAGGAGGGCTCTTAGGCGAAGGGTTTGGCAAAACCTCAGCCAGTATTGGATTACTCATCGTATTCGGATCAATCATAGGTGTAGTCTTAGAGCACACCCGAGCCACCGAGCGCATCGCCCAATCGCTCATGGTTTATCTCAAGCGCTTACCACTTCCTTATGTTTTGGGGTCTATAGGATTCATCGTCTCTATTCCGGTTTTTTGCGACTCAGCCTTTGTGATCTTGTCTTCTCTAAACAAAGAACTCTCTAAGCGATCTAAGGTGCCGCTACTCGCGCTTACCATTGCCTTATCGACCGGCCTGTTCGCAGCCCACACCCTGGTGCCTCCCACCCCCGGACCACTCGCGGCTGCAGCCAATCTCGGCCTAGAGAATCTCGGGCTGCTCTTAGTGGTGGGGGCTCCCATTGCCTTTGTATTGGTATTGGTGGGTGCCGCCTACGCGCAGTGGGTGAGTAAACGCGTTGACCTGAGTCTAGTGCCCGAATCTGATGAAGAAATTGCAGCCACTGAAGAAGAAGCTCCTCAGCTGCCCAGTTTAACAAAATCCTTAGCACCTATACTTCTGCCTATTGTGCTATTAGCCTTAAGCTCCTTCTCGTCTGTCATCACCATTGACCCAACGCTAGCATTGGGTGCCGGTATGCTCGTTTCATTCTCTTTACTGCACACCCCAGGGGTTATCAGTTTTTCAGAGAGTATCAGTAAGGGCATTCAGATCGCAGCCCCCATTCTAATGATCACCGCTATGGGAGGCACCCTCGGACTCATCATAAGCAAACTCTCACTGCAAGACTATATGAGCAGTTGGTTTGAAGGAAATCAGTGGGGACTCGTTATCGTTTTTCTTATCGCCGCGTTTTTAAAAACGGCACAAGGTTCTTCGACCGTGGCCATCATTACCGCCAGTGCGATGGTATTTCCGCTGCTTTCAGCCATGGGGCTTGATAGCGAAATGGGTAAGGTCTGGGTGATTATCGCCGTGGGTACGGGAGCAATGACCGTTTCTCACGCCAACGATTCTTACTTCTGGATCGTTTCTCAATTCGGAAACCTTAGCGTGGCAGAGGCCTACAAATACCACACTTTTGCCACCCTTTTACAAGGGGTTACAGGCCTAATTTTAGTGGTTGCAGGGCACGCACTGACGACCTAGCTGATAATGTCAAGAGGGGCTGTTTTCGTCCAATCTCCTCGAGTAAAATCCGGAAAGTCTTGAGGCATCCCGTCCTGTGCCACTGAACGCTCGCTGAGTTCGGTAACTGCGCTCCAGAGCGCCCCCTCGTAGACGTTTTGATCTAGTGGCAATCCCTGCTGCAAGCATTCTACAATGCGGTACATCATGATGCCATCCATCCCTCCGTGACCGCTATTGGCGGCCGCTTCATTTAAACGTTTATACAGCGGGTGATCGTATTTTTCATAAAGGGCTTGAAGCTGTTCGCCTTGAATCCATCGGTGGTGGTCCTCTGAAATTCCCTCTAGGCCTCCTTCGAAGGCGGCACGTGTGGGGAATCCGGCTAAGGTCCCTAAAGTCCCCTGAACCAAATTGTGTCGGGTATAAGGACGTGGAGAGGTCTCGTCCCACTGCACCATGATAGTTCTCCCTAAATGTGTCTTGATTAGCGAAGTGTTCAGGTCTCCCCCTTTAAAATCCAAAGCGTTCCATTTGTGATCAGGATCGAAATTCATTTCAGCGAACCGCTTTCTACCTCGCGCCGGAGTAGAGAAAGAAGTCAGACGTTTAAAGGTATCTTCTGTTCTTCCGATGTTCATGTATTGGGCCACCGGACCGAGTCCGTGCGTGGGATACAGATTTCCGTTTCGGTGCGCGTAGTGGTAGGTGCGCCACGAACCGGTTCCGCGCTCTACCTCATTCATCTGCCAGCGAAGCTCGTGTATATAGGCCGCCTCAGCGTGCAGTAACTCACCGATGAGGCCCTGTCTACACATGTTGAGGAACATGAGTTCGTCACGAGAATAATTGACGTTTTCCATCATCATACAATGACGCTTGGTGCGCTCTGAAGTATTTACAATATCCCAGAGTTCGTCTATGGTGAGCGCCATAGGCACCTCAACAAAAGCGTGTGCACCAGCATTCATGCTTTCAATGGCCATTGGTGCATGATTCGTCCAATTCGTTGAGATGAAAACCGCATCGGGTTTGACTTCTTCGAGCATCTTTTTCCAGGCCATTTCATCGCCATAATACTGAGCCGCCTCGCAAGGGGTTCCTGTCGCCTCAGCACAGATAGCTGCGCTTTTTGAAACATTGTCTTCGTACAAATCTGAGAGTGCGACCACCTTGGTGTTCGGGAGGCTTGCAAAAAATTCGAGGTGTCCTTTGCCCCGGTAACCTAATCCGATAAAGGCAGCCCTCACTTCTTTGAGGGGTGCAGCGGCGAATCCGCCCATATACGATTGGTCGCTGGGGCGCTCGCCTATAGATTGGCTAACCGTTGAACAGGCCATGGGTACCGCACCTAGTGCAGTAGCGGTTAATGTGGTCGACTGAATAAATGCTCTTCGTTTCATAGGGGCTACTATTGGCTTGAAGATAAAAAAAGAATGCGCAGATTGGATTATTTTTAGGGAATGATACGTGTGACCGCACCTGCCCGGATATGCCTCTTTGGCGACCACCAAGATTACCTCGGGCTTCCGGTTATTGCTGCAAGTATCAATCGCTATCTCACTCTCGAGGCCGTCCCTCAGGATGAAAAAGCCTTTGTTTTCGAGCTGCTCGACCTAAATGAAACACGTCAACTACCGCTCTCGGTTGAAGCTTCAGGGGTCCAAACCGGTGATTTCTTGGCTTCGTCATTAGCGGTCTTAGCGCAAAAAGGTATTGTACCCCATAGCGGATACCGCATCACGATTCAAAGCGACATCCCCGTAAACGCAGGAGTCTCCTCTTCATCGGCACTCATTATCGCCTGGATGCGCTTTCTAATCCAAGCGTTTGGATCCTTCGAGGTCAGTGCGCAAGAGCTGGCAAACTGGGCCAATGAGGCCGAAGTGACGTTTTTTGGAGATCCCGGTGGACTCATGGATCATTACAGCATCGCCCTTGAAGACCTGCGTGTCATTTACCCATCAACCAAAACCACCATCCGTCTTGAACGGCCAAAGGATCTTCATCTCATTTTGGTTGAATCTGGCATTGCCAAAGAGACCGTAGGTGTCTTAAGCCAAGCAAAGAATCGAGCCATTGAAGCCTTAAAAATAGTTCAGCAAAAAGAACCCCAACTCAATTACCACAAAGCCCTGCCTGAAGACATCAAGCGCTTCGAATCCATACTGCCCTCAGCGCTTTTCACCTATTGGGAGGCGGCAATAGCCAACCACCAAATCACCCTTTCAGCGCTCAAACTCTTGCAAGACAATAAAGCAGACCGTAGCGCGCTAGCTCCACTTATCGCAGAGCACCAATACTATTTAGAAACAGCCATTCAGAACACCCCTGAGCAAATGAAAAACCAAATGCAAGTCGCCTTAACCGCAGGGGGTGAGGCGGTGAAGGTCATCGGATCTGGCGGCGGCGGATGCTTCTTTGTTGTTTCTAACCGTGAATCACAACCTCAAATTATAGACAGCCTCTTGGAGGTCGGGGTATCAGCGGCCTACCCTATTCAATTCACACCATGAATACCACCCTCGTTATCATGGCCGGAGGCCGATCGTCACGGATGAAAAAATCAGCCCATCAATTGGGCGACCATGACCTAGAAGCTCAAGTACAAGGCCTACATAAATCGTTAATCCCACTGGGCAAAACAAAAAGGCCACTTTTGTCAAGGCTCTGTCTAGAGGCCTTCAAAGCAGGGGTGACAGAAATAATTGTCGTTACAAGCCCTGAAAATGAAGCCTTTCTAGATTGGAGAATCTCCTTCGAGAAAAATGAATCTGCCTCGGCTCATCTCATTCACTTTGCACCTCAGGCGCCAGATGCGTTGAGCGGAAAACCTCTAGGTACTGCAGATGCCATTTTTCAAGCCATTCAACACTATCCGAAACTTAAGGAACAGCGCTTTATTATTGCCAACGGAGACAACCTCTATAGCGCTACTGCCTTGGGCAAGGCGGTGCATCACAGCCATACACCGCATGCCCTTATCGCCTATGAAGCTTCGGCCCTCGGATTCTCTGAAGAGCGCATCAGCAGCTTTGCCCTTATACGCACTGACCAAAACCGCCGCGTTGTAGAGATTGTAGAAAAGCCAGCCGTAGAAACGCTTGACAGCTTCAGGGATACCGATGGAAATCTAATGGTGAGCATGAATCTTTCGGTAGTAGAAGGGGGGTCTTTTGCTCGAGCCCTTGAGCAGTGTCCGATTCACCCTGATCGCAAAGAAAAAGAACTTCCCGAAGCCTTTCGGCTTGCCCTTAAAGAAGAGCCCTCAAGTGTATCGGTTCACCTTGTCCACGAAAAACTACCAGACCTGACCTCCATTACAGACCTCGATTCATTCACCGAATAAGCGGCTTGAGATCGTCTCGAAAAAAATTTGTTTTCATATTAATAGTAATACTATTATATTTGCAAGGTTAATTTACAGGTATGGATAAATTACTTTCAAGCTTGCGAATAAACGTACCGAAGTCGGTGTATCTCAAAGACCCAGAATCTTCGGACCTAGGTAAGCGAATTATTGAGCAAAGCATTTCGCTCATAGACGAGATGGGCTTTGAAGCTTTTACGTTTAAAAAACTAGGCGAAGCTATCGGATCAAACGAGAGTTCTATCTACCGCTATTTTGAGAACAAGCACAAGTTGCTGATTTACCTGAGTTCGTGGTACTGGAGCTGGATCGAATACCAAGTAGTTATTGCCACGTTTAGTTTAAGTGAAGCCGAACTCAAGCTAGAAAAGGCTATAGAAATCGTAGCCAGAGAAGTCAAGAAAGACAACACCTTTACCTATGTCGACGAGGTGGCCTTAAATCGTATCATGATCAATGAGAATTCAAAATCCTTCTTGACCAAGCAAGTGGATATAGAGAATAAAGAGGGTCATTTTGAAAGCTACAAACGACTGGTCAATCGCCTTCAAGAGATGATCAGTGAAGTGTCACCTAAGTACCGCTATGCGAAAAGCCTAGCAAGTACTGTCCTTGAGACGGCCTTGCACCAGCATTTTCTTGGTAACCATTTTAAGAATTTAACCAATTGCACAAAAGAGAGTCCAGCGACCTTTCTTGCTGACCTCGTTAGAAAAACAATTGCATGAAAATAGATACTAAAGCCATCTGGGACCGGTTCTTTGGTCTTGTCTCTCTTGAAAGAAGCGACATCTATCAAATCTTCTACTACGCGCTGTTTGCAGGGGTAATATCACTCTCATTACCCCTAGGGATACAGGCGATCATCAACCTGATACAGGGGGCCCAAATCTCCAATTCATGGGTGATTTTAGTCGTATTGGTGACACTTGGGGTGGTATTCACTGGCGCCCTACAGATCATGCAATTACGGATTATTGAAACCTTGCAGCAGCGGGTGTTTACCCGCTCAAGCTTCGAGTTTAGCTACCGCTTTCCAAAGATTCGGATGAGTCAGCTGCGCAATTACTATCCGCCAGAGCTAGCCAACCGCTTCTTTGATACCTTAACGCTTCAAAAGGGACTTTCTAAGATTTTGATCGATGTTCCGACGGCGCTCATCCAAATTGTTTTTGCGCTTATTCTCCTGTCGTTTTATCATCCGTTCTTTATCATCTTTGGGCTCACCCTCTTATTGTTGATGTATTTTGTGTTTAGGTACACCGTAAAAAAAGGACTTGAGACTTCTTTGGTAGAGTCGAAGCACAAGTACCGTGTGGCACACTGGATTCAAGAGGTTGCGCGTTCAATTGTAAGTTTCAAACTTTCAGGAAACACGCAACTGGCCCTTACCAAGAACGACGGCTTAGTTTGTGACTATCTAAAAGCAAGGGAGTCGCACTTTCAGGTGATCAAACTGCAGTACATCAAAATGATCGCCTTCAAAGTAACCGTTACAGCCGGATTACTGGTGATTGGAGGGGCTCTCGTATTGAACCAACAGATGAATATCGGTCAGTTCGTAGCCGCTGAGATCGTTATTCTTCTTGTCATCAACTCTGTCGAAAAGCTCATCATCAGCCTCGAAACGCTCTACGACATGCTAACCGCGATTGAAAAACTAGGACAGGTTGTAGATCTAAAACTAGAGTCTCAAGAAGGCAAAACGCCAGAAATCACTTCTACCTTCAGGCTAGAACTTGACGATGTCTGGTATTCTGTTGCTGGTCGTGAAGAGCCCATTTTGCAAAACATCAGTTTCTGTGTGGAGCCCAAAGAGGTGGTGCTTCTCAAAGGAGTATCAGGGTCAGGAAAATCGAGCCTTATGCGCGTTTTGGCAGGGGTCAATACGCCAACGAGCGGTTCAGTATTTATCGATAATACGAATTTAAAAGCCCTCCAATTGAGCCACTACCGTTCGCATTTAGGACTTTCATTGTCAGACGAAATGCCCTTTGAAGGAACACTCATAGAGAACCTTACTTTTGGCGCCTCGGATTTCGACCACGCCTATCTCGATGAGCTGCTTCAAAATATTGGCTTAAAAGACTTTATCAAAACACTTCCTATGGGTCTTGAAACGTTGATTAGCCCTGAAGGAAAGCACATTTCATATACCATCACCAAGAAAATCATCTTGGTTCGTGCACTCTTAAAAAGGCCTAAGGTACTGTTGCTCGAAGATCCGCTCGATCAATTTAGACCCGAAGAAACCGCAAAGATTATTGACTACCTCTGCGACAAGAAGCATGAATGGTCTATTGTCGTTGTTAGTAATAACAGTCATTGGAACACTAAGTGTTCTAAGGCTCTAGAGCTCAACGAAGGTCAAATAACCTCATTAAAGAAATAAGTATGCTGAATATTTCAAATAACCCGGTTAAGAACTTTGACTTTGAAAGGTTCAGGTCTGCCGATCGCATTTTTAAGGTCAGCTATTACAAACAATTCAATCGCTTCTTGCTGATTTTTTCAGGGGTGGTTTTCGTGGTGCTCTTTTTACCGTGGACACAAAACATTACCGGAAAAGGCTATGTAACCACTCTTGAGCCAGACAAGAGACCGCAAACCGTACAGTCGCAAATACCAGGACGTATTGAGGAATGGTTTGTACGGGAGGGAGATTTCGTTCAAAAAGGCGACACCATCTTACGTATTTCTGAAGTCAAAAGTGAGTATTTCGACAGCGAACTGCTCGAGCGCACCAAGGAGCAAGTCGAAGCAAAGAAAGGCGCTGTTACCGCTTATAACGATAAAGTAAACGCGCTTAGAACGCAGCTCGCTGCCCTGCAAAGAGAACAATCGCTAAAACTCGAGCAAGCTGAAAACAAGTTAAGGCAAACCATACTTTATGTGCAGAACGACAGCATTAAGTTTGAGGCAGCTAAAACGGACCGCAGTATTGCTCAAACGCGTCTAGAGCGCGACCTCTCTCTCTTTGACCAAGGCTTAAAAGCGATGCGCGATGTGGAAGAAAAGCGACTGAAGTTCAGAGAGACAGAAGCCAAGTATATCGCCGCTGAGAATCAGTATCAAAATTCGAAGAATGATGTTGCTATTGCACGCCTTGAAATCGAGCGTTTGCAGGCCAGCTTTGCCGACAAGATTTCGAAGGCTCAGTCAGATCTGGCGACCGCACAATCAGACGGATTTGAAGCCGCCGGAGAGGTTGCTAAGCTATCGAATACCCTAGTAAATTATACGAATAGGGCCGCACTACAGTATGTACTAGCACCGCAGTCAGGATTCATCAACAAGGCCTTAAAAGGAGGTATTGGCGAAACTTTCAAAGAGGGAGATCGCCTGGTTTCTATCATGCCTAATGATTATGCCATTGCAGTGGAGACCTACGTGCGCCCCATCGACATGCCCCTTATTCATATAGGTGAGAAAGTACGCGTTGAATTCGATGGATGGCCCGCCATCGTCTTTAGCGGTTGGCCAAACGTCTCTTACGGAACCTACGGAGCTCAGGTCGTTGCAGTTGAAAACTTTATAAGCGACAACAACCTCTATCGGGTGTTGCTCGCACCAGATCCTGACGACCATCCATGGCCAACCGAGGTGCGTATTGGCTCGGGTGCACGGACCATTGCATTACTCCAAAATGTCCCAGTGTGGTACGAGTTATGGAGGCAGCTTAACGGCTTCCCACCCGACTATTACATTCCAGAGGCAACCGAAATTCCTAAACTCCCGATCAAAATTAAGTAAGCGATGCAGCGATTGATCACGGGTTTCTTTTTAGGTCTGGTTTTCGTTACCACCTCCACAGCGCTCAACGCTCAATCTGAGCCAGAGCAACTGACGTTGACCGAATTTCTAGGGTATGTCAAGGCATTTCATCCTTTTGTCAAGCAGGCAAATATTGCCTTAGACGAAAGTGAGGCGAAGCTATTGAAGGCGCGCGGTGCATTTGATCCAAAGTTTGGGGTAGACCTCAGCGAAAAGACCTTCAAAAACTCCACCTATTACGATCGCCTAAATGCAACCTTTGAGATACCTACCTATTACGGGCTCACCTTAAAGGGTGGGTATGTTGAAGCTGATGGAAATTACCTAAATCCCGAAAACGAGGTAACCGGGGAGGGTCTTTACAGCCTCGGAGGAGAGGTGAATTTAGCCAAAGGCCTTTTGGCTAATCCGCGTATGACCGCCTTAAAACAGGCTAAACTCTTCACACAACAGGCAGAAGAAGAAAACCTCTTAACCGTAAACGAAATTTTATTCGATGCCACTCAAGCCTATTTAGACTGGTATCGCGCCTACCAAGAATACCAAGTTTTTGATCAGTTTGTCGAGAATGCCCGTTTTAGGTTTAAAGGAGTCAAAGAGCAATTCGCCGTTGGTGACCTTGCTGCTATCGACACCACAGAGGCTCGCATTGCCTTTAACAACAGAGTCTTAAGCCTTGAAAAGGCGCAACTAAAACTCCGAGAAAAAAGCCTCAAAGCAGCGAATTACCTATGGATCAACGACACCCCGGTAACCTTAACCAACGAGGTGCGTCCAGCCCTAGACCCCGAGGCCTATGAAATGCGCTTTAACACGTTGAACATCTCCATAGAAGACCATCCAAAGCTTAGGGCTTTAGGATACAAAGTCGACTCTCAACGTCTTGAGCGAAGACTACAACGCAGCAACTTGCTACCTGAGGTGACGCTTGGATATCAGTGGCTCTCTGAAACCGATGTAACCGAGAATATCCGTCTTGGACTAGACCCTGAGAATAGCACTACCAAATTAAAGGTGGGTGTGCCCCTGTTCATGCGAAAAGAAAGGGCAGCGCTAGAAATCTCATCGCTAAAGCTTCAGGATGTGAGTCTTGAACGCGAGCAGGTATTCATTGAATTAAGTAATAAAATCAGTGCCCTTCAAAGCGGAGTGAACTCTTTTAAACGGCAGTCAGAACTTGCAGAAATAATGGTAAACGACTACCGCGCACTTTTTGAAGGGGAGCAACAAAAGTTCGCCGCAGGAGAAAGTTCTTTGTTCTTAGTCAATACGCGTGAGTCTAAGCTGATTGAAGGGCTTCTAAAAGCCATAGAGCTCTCAGTAGCTCAAAAAATAGCGCGCGCCGAATTGTATTTCAACACTTCCTTTATGCGCTAGCGGATGAGGTAGTTTTGTGCCACTGATTCAAAGGCTTGGCACTGTTCTTTTACCCAATCTGATTTCTTTTTAAGATGCTTGGCCATCAGTTTAGCAACCTCTGGCGCGATATCAAGACAGGCCTGGGCATTTAGAAAAAGTGCACGACTTCTTCTCGCCAACATATCTTCGACCGTAAGGGCCATCTCTTCGTGACAGGCCCATTCGATCATGTTTGGGCTGATGTAAAAGGCCTCGCTCAGCGACACATTTCCTTGGTCACTTAATTCTCTGATCTTTTCTGCATCGGTGCCGTAAACATGCATCGGATCGTCCCAGTTTGAAGCATAATCAAACCCGTGTATCGGAAGTAGTTCGGTATTGCATTTGCGCTCCGGAAGTCCGCCTACCGCGATGGCGGTATTGATCGTGTCCTCGGCTATTTTTCTATAGGTGGTCCACTTACCTCCCAATATGCTTACCAATCCTGAGGTACTCACAATGACCTTGTGGTGGCGCGACACTTCTTTAGTAGACTCAGAATTGTCTTCCGAAGCGGCGAGCGGACGTAAACCCGAAAACACACTAAGCACGTCTTTGCGCTTCGGCTTCTTGGTCATGTAAGCACTGGCATTCTCAAGAATGAAGTCAATCTCTTCTTTGAGCGGCTTGGGCTCGAAATCGGCATTTTTAACAGCGGTATCAGTGGTTCCGACCACCACGTAATCATTCCACGGAACAGCAAAAAGCACTCTTCCATCCGTGGTCTGAGGCACCATGATGGCATGCTTACTCTTTAAAAACGAAGCATCTAACACTAGGTGAATTCCCTGACTTGGACGGATTCTAGGCTTCGCCTCTGGCTGATCGAGTTGCATGATCTGATCCGAGAAAACTCCTGTGGCATTGATAACCACCTTTGCTTCGATATCGAATTCTTCTTCACTAAAAACATCTGTGGCACGTACTCCTCGAATCATCTCATCAGTCTTTAAGAGACCGTCCACCGAGCAATAGTTTAGTAGGGTAGCACCATGATTTTCGGCAGTCTGAGCCATAGAAATGGCCATCCGTGCATCGTCAAATTGACCGTCGTGATAAATCACACCACCTCTCAACCCTTCTTCCTTAACGTTCGGGATAAGCGCTAAAGTCTCCTCCCGATCGAGCAGGGTACTTGGACCCAAGCCGAGCTTTCCGGCCATCATATCATAAACCTTGAGCCCTATCCCGTAAAAAGGACTATTCCACCAATCGTAAGACGGGATCACAAAACTGAGGTCTTGCACCAAATGGGGGGCATTTTTACGCATGATACCGCGCTCTCTAAGTGCTTCAATCACCAATGAGATATCACCATTTTGCAGATAACGCACTCCACCGTGCACCAACTTCGTGCTGCGCGAAGAAGTCCCTTTGGCGAAATCGTATTTCTCGAGCAGCAGCGTTTTGTAGCCCCTTGAGGCGGCATCAATGGCAGCCCCGATACCCGATGCACCTCCTCCTATAATCAGTACATCCCAGGGCTTATTGCGCTTTTTTAGTTTTGAAAGGTTCGTGGATCTATTCATTTAAACATCCTTTTAGAAATCGTGATCTGGTATGGGGGTGCCATGGGGGTCATGGCTTTGGTTGCCGAGCATCTCACTCATACGCTTAAAGAATTCAGGCTGTCTTACGTGTTCAAGCTCTTCTGCAATCCCATGCACATGGTCTGCCTCAAAGCCCATCACATCTACTAAGAAAGATTCGATGAGACGGTGCTTCGCAACAACCTCGGTAGCAAGTGCTTTGCCTTTTGGCGTAAGGTGAATAGGTTTGTAGGCCTGCGTCTGTACAAGACCTAAATGGACCATTTCTTTGAGCATGTTTGATACCGTTGATTTACTCACCCCGAATACCTTACTCAGGGCAGTAACGGTCACCCCCTCACCTCGCTCATCGAACTTGTAGAGCGTCTTGAGGTAATTTTCTTTTTCAATGGTGGGCATGCTTCATTAATTTAATGGCTAACTCAACCAGCGATTTAAAGCCAGTAATTTTTTTAGTGCTCCTAGTTTGTTTTTAAACGGGGCATAACGCAATGGAACATCGAGCCAGGTTGCTCTGTATAGTACGGGTTTCTCTCGGCTAAAGGTGTCGTATCCGTACTTGGCATGGTATACACCGTGTCCGCTTTCACCTACTCCTCCGAAAGGGAGGTTCGATTCAGCAATCATCATAATGGTATCGTTGACCGCAGCCTGCCCGAAACGGTGTTTTACCAAAAGTTCTTCAGCCCACTTTTTGTTCTTTGAAAAAACATAAAAGGCCAACGGATTGGGTAGCTCCTCTAACCATTGATCGATCTCATCCTCTGTTTCATAAGGAATAACCGGTAATAGAGGCCCAAAAATTTCGTCTTGCATGACCTGGTGCTCTCGCGTCACATCAGTTATCAAGGTAGGTTGAACGTAGCGGGTATTTCTATCGAACGACCCTCCGTAATACACCTTCGCTTCATTCAGGTAGGTCTCCATGCGGTCTACATGCTTTTCATGAATGAGACGACCGTAATCTTCACTCTGATCTGCATTTTGAGAATATGCATTCTCGATGGCCTTCTTTAAGGCCTCCAAAAAAGAGGGGTAGCTACTTTTGTGAACCAACACATAGTCAGGGGCAATACAGGTTTGCCCGGCATTCAAAAACTTACCCCAAACAATACGTCTAGCACTTAGATCGAGCGGTGCTGAGGCATCTACAATACAAGGTGACTTACCCCCTAATTCTAGGGTGGTTGGGGTCATGTATTCGGCGGCGGCTTTTGCAACGATCTTTCCGACCGCCACACTTCCGGTGAAAAAAATATAATCCCAACGGTGGCGCAGCAGTTCTTGGCTGACTGTTGCATCACCCTGAATGACGGTCACATGGTCTTTCTCAAAGACCTTCGCAATCATATTTTCAAGTAGTGCACTGGTTTTTGCACTGTATTCACTCGGCTTAAGCACAACCGTATTCCCTGCAGCCACCGCTGAAACAAGCGGTGTAAGACTCAATTGAAAAGGATAATTCCAAGGGGCTATGTGTAACGTTACTCCAAAGGGATCCTTAAATACTTTTGAATGCGCCGGAAACGAGGCTAAGCTAGCAGACCTTCGCTCTGGCATAGACCAGCGTTCAAGATGCGTTAAGGTATGCTTCAGTTCAGCTTGGAGGTAGCTTATTTCAGTAGCTACCGATTCAAAAGGAGCCTTATTCAAATCACTTTTAAGCGCCTGAATGATCTCTTCTTCTCGGCTATTGACCTCTTGAAGAAGTCGTCGCAGGGCTTGCTTTCGGTAGGCTATAGAACGGGTAGCGCCGGTCCTAAAGAACCGGCGCTGACCCTGTATAATTTCATCGATTGCGTTCACACCATTAAAGGTACAAAAGCAATCAAAACAATCGGTTTAGTAAACTAGGCTTACCTCAACTTTGATGTCGTCTAAAATGAGCTTGTCTCCTAAATCAGAAAAGAAGGCTCCTGAGCGAAACTTCACATTGTATTTTGAACGATCGAAAGTCATTTCGGCATTCATCTTATTTGAACCTGCAGCGGTGAATGTCACGTCTACGGGTTGAGTAATTCCTCTTACTGTAAGATCTCCGGTAGCAGCATAAGAACCGTCGCCAGATTCTTTTACAGAAGTCAACACTAAATAGGCTGTAGCAAATTGGTCAACACCAAAGAAGTCATCTGCCTTTAGGTGTCCTTCTAACTTTTCAGCCCACTCCCCTTCGAGGTCCTGAACGTCAATTGAGGTCATGTCAATTTCAAAGGCTCCACCCGTAAGTTTCCCATTAGAGGTGGTGATTGAACCTGATTTAAAAGACAATCCTCCGTAATGTTTTTTTCCGGTAACGTCTCCACCATGCCAGGTCAAAGAACTCTCTGAGGTGTTGATGTCTTGTGCATTGATTCCTAGGCTTAAACCTAGAACTGCGATAAGTGTTAAATAGATCGTTTTCATAGTTTTTATGTTTTTGCCAAAGATAGGCCAGCTACACTCGAGTAAGTGTTAAAACAGACTGAAAACTTAATCTAGATTAAGGGGGTCTTAAGCTACTTCCTTTTCAAGCGCCAAGAAATGGGTGATTTCTTTAGAAGCGTTGAAAAGAGGAACAATTTTGACTTCGCAGACATATGCCTCTCCATTCTTACGATGGTTGGTGATCTGCGCAGTAAAGGGACTTCCTGATTTTAATTTCTTTCTAAAGACATCTCTATCCTCTTGCTTGGTTTGAGGGCCGTGCAAAAGTGCATTTGGTTTTTTACCAATAATTTCATGGGCTTCGTAACCCGTCATTTTAGAGAAACCTGTGTCTACCCAAACCACATTATAGGCGTTATCTGATATGATGTAGGCTTGATAAGTAGCGTAGTCTTCTGCTGCCTTTTCAATTGGAGTAATCCATTCAAAATTTTGAGCCAAACGCTGGTATACCTCTTTGAGGTAGGTTCCATTGAGCTCTCCACACAACTTGTGAAAAGTCTCCAAATAAAAGTCGCCGGCGATTAAAGGCACGGAGTTCGTATTCAAACTCATAAAAAGTATTTGGTGTAAATTTAATATATATAACCAGACAAGCAAACTAACTGTCTGATTTTTAGAGAGAAACTTTATTTTTAGCTGTTTTGTTTAAACTTTAAATCGACCTCTAGGTCAATATTTTCATCGATGGGTTTAAGCAAAAATCGGGGTAATTTAAGATCAAAATCTAACAGGTTGACCTTGAAATCACCGGAAAGACGGTAAACTTTATCTTCTGACTCTTCTTTTAAAAGTACTTTGTATTCTTTGCGCAATCCGTTGAGTTCAAAAAATCCAGAAAGTTCAACAGTTTCTTCGTCTATTTTACGGATCGTTTCGCTGTAAAACCGCGCTTCAGGAAATTTTAACGCATTTAAGACCCGTAACGCATTAGAATCTCGATTCGAACTGTTCGAGTCAAAACTGTTCAAGGCAACACTGATCGCAATACGTGACGGCTGCCCTTCATCGCGAATCAGAATCCCCTTCGCGGCCTCTGAAACCCCCGTCCAATCATGGGCCACATGATATCCGCTATACTGAATCCTTGAACTCTCGAGTGTAAATGTCGTTTGCGCATAACTTTCTACTGTTGCACATAAAAGAGCGAAAAGTATATAAAGGTTTTTCATCACTGTTTAAATCTTATAACCACCGTTGCCGCTGCGTAGGCTCCAAAGGCCGTATAGGCTGAAGCGCGGTGAAGCGCCTTATCGCGTTCTTTGTAATACTGAGTCGCAATCATCGCCGAAAGGTGTACACTCGCAAGCCATTTATGGGCTCGAGCTCCACTCAATCCAATCTCCTTAGAACTAATTAAAGGGGGTGGCGCAAACAAAGAAAGTGCCGCTCCGGTAAAATAGGTAGCCGTTACGATACCGCCTAAGGTTTCATGCGTGTCGTAGAGTGAATAATCTCCATTGTACAATTGGCCTCCAATGATTCCTTGTGCCACCATTCCGGCCAGCGTGGCGTAGCCTATGACTTGATGCACATTGAGCATTGTCTTACGGAGTTTTAGCTCCTTCATCCGGTGTTCTTCATCGAGGTCTGAGAGTCCGGTAAGGCGCATGAGTCCTTTTTCACCCCACAATAAACGTTGCGTAAAGAGCATGCGTTCTGGCAATAGATCGAACGGAACCTCTTCTTGTGAACCATCGAGCTGAGCGAAGAGATCTTCTTGTCCGTAAGAGATTGAGCATGTAAAAATGAACGCAAAAAGAAAGAGCCCCCTTAGTAGTCGCATAGGTTATTTGGTGATGGTAAGTTGGTTGTCATTGATTGTGGTCGTGTAGCGCGCTAAGTTTCCTGAAGTTTGCCCTGAAGAGCAATTTGCTGTACCTCCTTGTGAGGTACCATAGGAGTTACCGTGGTTGCCGCAGGTAAAGCGACTACTTGAAGCGCTAAAACTCCAAGAACTACTTGTTCCGGCATGCGGGCAGCAATTGTCAAATGCTAAGATTTGGGTGGCCGATGTTCGTAGCAACAACACCCCTTCTTCGGTGAAGTTCATCCATCCGCCGACATTTTTTAGGTTGTCAAAAAACGGATTCTCGAGATCAGCCGTGATCGTGTCACCATCTACGGTGTAGGCAGGAGTATCGTTCGAGGAGTTGTCATCAGAAGATTGGTCGTCATTACCTCCATAACCGCTGCTAGAATCAATCACCCCAGTTGCTCCCTCGTCTGAAGGGCTGTCAGAAGAACAGGCCTCTAAAAATGACACCCCAAAGAGCGCGAAGGCAACCGTTGGGCATACTTTGGTCAAGAATTCTCTGCGTTTGTTTTGTTGATCTTCAGTGAGTTTCATTTTCTTTTTCTTTTTTGTTTAAAGATAATAGCCACTCATTAAACAAACTAACAAAACACTACCAAATTCTATCGATTTCTGAAACTTCCTGAATCGAAAGGCCTTTACCAAAATCATCTGAATGAAGTGAGTTCATAGGCTCCTCTGAGAAGTAAACGACCGTTGCAGAAGCCCTTCCGTCATTGACAAAAACCTCTAGAGAAGATCGGTCTAACCACAGGTCTATAGTCATTTCGTCTGATGACGACTCGAGGTAATCGATGACGATAGGTTTTGAGAAAGCTTCACTAAAATCGGTTCGCCCTGATTGCGAGCGATCAATGACCAAGTGTCCTTTCGAGCGATCGACCTGAAGGCGTATTTTTTCTGACTTTTGACTGTAGATTTCAAATTCGGCGACTGAGGCCTCTAATCGCAATCTGATATGGGCCTGATCTGATGGAAGATCTAATACCTTGGCCAATGACACAGATTCGAAATCTACTTGTTGTGGTGTTTTTAGTTGTTCGAGTGCCTTAATGGGTGTGTTCTGGAGGACAAGTTCTCCATCAACCTCTTTTAAGTGCAATGTTCTTGGTAAGGTTGAAGCACTCCTCCATCGCTGCGTTGGGGTGTTTTGAGCGTATTGCCAGTTACTCATCCATCCGATGAATAAACGGCTGTCATCTGGAGTGTTATTGTAGGTGACCCCTGCGTAATTGTCGGGGCCGTAATCCACCCAACGAATAGCGGTTTGATCGCTGCTGAAGGTTTCTCCGTCAAAATCGCCAATAAAATACTGCGTAGCACTTCCGCCGTTTGGCCCACCTGGATTGATACTTATGAGTAAGACCCAATGGGTTTCTCCGTTCGCTTCTAGCGCGAAGAGGTCGGGGCACTCCCATACGCCCCCATGAGCACCTACTTCATGACCAAAGGTCGAGCTGAGCTTCCAGTCAATAAGATTTTCTGAGCGATAAAGCTGCAAATGATCTCCTGCGACCAAGGCAAGAATCCATGAATCAGAGGCCTCATGCCAAAAGATCTTAGGATCCCGAAAATCAATATAGCCTGGATTGTCAATTACTGGATTGTCTGCATACTTTGTCCATGTCACACCCTTGTCTAGGCTATAAGCCATACCCTGTGTTTGAAAATCAGTCTCCTTTCTTTCAGCTGCCTCGGCATCGTGATAGGTGAATATGGCAATCATAGGAGGGTTTTCAGGAGTCCCTAAACCTGAGGTGTTATTGAGATCCATTACCGCACTTCCTGAGAAAATGGTACCGTGCTCGTCAGGGAATAGTGCTATGGGCTTATGCTCCCATTTCACCATGTCTTTGCTCGTCGCATGACCCCAATGCATCGGGCCCCAAACGATATCGTTCGGATGGTATTGATAAAATAGGTGATACTGTTCGCCGTCGTGCACTAATCCATTCGGATCGTTCATCCACATCGAGTCAGGGCTAAAATGGTATTGAGGGCGATAGGGTTCGTGATATACCTGCGTCTTTTCAGGTGAAGTGGAACAGGCCGCGATCAGAACAAATGCGGCAAAGCTTAAGACATAGTAAAAACTTCTCATAAGGGAATTTACTAAGATTCTCAATACCCCTTAATTTTGATTGCAATGAATCCACCCAGCAAGAACAAAGCACTCGCCGTTTTTTTAAAGAACAGGGTCTTAGGGCAAGTAAAAACAAGGCTGGCCAAGGACGTAGGTCCAGAAAAAGCACTTGAAATTTACAGCCACCTCTACGCACATACTCTAAACGTCGCAAAAACCGTTGAAGCAGAAATTCACGGTTTCTATGCGACTGAAAAAAAGGCGCACTCAACCTTTGACGGGGTGCATCTTCAGAACGGTTCAGATTTAGGAGAACGGATGAAAAACGCCTTTGCATTACTCTTCGAACGACACGAACGCGTGGTACTTATAGGCAGTGATTTACCCGAACTCTCATCAGCAGTCATTGAGAAAGCCTATGCACTACTCGAAGAAAACGACCTTGTGCTCGGGCCTGCTGTTGATGGTGGCTATTACCTCATTGGCCTTCGTTCTGCTCAACCTCATCTTTTTGAAAAAATGTCGTATTCGCACCCAGAGGTTTTAGCACAAACTCTAGAACGTGCAAAAGAGTTAAAGCTATCCGTGGCACTACTTGACCCCCTGCGTGATCTCGACACCCTTGAGGATCTTAAACACTTTAACTATTTGATCGATTCGGGTCTAAGCACTCCATAGAAATGGCGTAATTTAGTAGGGTATGTTGAAGAACGAATTGATTGCCGAAACGCTTGAACACCTACAAGCTAAAGGTTTTGAAACCCCAGAAATAGGAATTGTTTTAGGAACTGGGTTGGGCCAACTGGTTGACCAACTCGAAATCATAGCGACTGCATTCTACCATCACATTCCACACTTTCCTGTATCAACCGTAGAGTACCATAGCGGCAAACTGCTTTACGGTATACTCGGCGGAAAAAAAGTAGTAGTGATGCAAGGAAGATTTCACCTTTATGAAGGCTATGACTTTATATCACTCACCTATCCTATTCGCGTGATGCACGCCCTCGGGATCAAAAAATTACTCATCTCGAATGCCGCAGGAGCTATTAATACAGGGTTCAAAAAAGGGGATCTGATGCTCATTGATGATCATATTAACCTTCAAGGCGGCTCTCCCCTCGCTTTTTCAAATGTTTCAGAGTTCGGACCTCGATTTGTAGATATGTTATGTCCTTACGACAGTACCCTCTCTTCTATTGCGCTCGACATCGCTAAAGAGCACGAGATCACATTGAGAAAGGGCGTTTATGCTGCTGTTGTTGGTCCTCAACTCGAAACACGTGCCGAATACCGCATGCTCGGAATCATGGGAGCAGATGCGGTGGGCATGAGCACCGTTCCTGAAGTGATCGTTGCCAATCAGCTCGACCTCCCAGTAGTGGCTATTTCGGTTCTTACAGATGAATGCGATCCAGATCACCTTGAGCCGATCAACGTCGAAGAAATTTTAGCGATTGCTAAGGAGGCTGAACCTCGATTAATCACCTTGTTCAGAGAATTAATTATCCGCTTATGAGCTATTTAAACGCCACACATAAACTCTATACAGATGTAGCTAAATCTCCTGATGTCGGCCTTTGCTGTACCACTTCTCCCGTGTGGGAACTTCCTGGACTTTCTGTTCCAAAAATCATGCAAGAGATGAACTACGGCTGCGGTACGACCGTTTCAGCATCAGATTTATCTCATGAACCTAAGGTGCTTTATGTTGGAGTTGGTGGAGGAATGGAATTGCTGCAATTCGCCTATTTTTCGAGGAGACCGGCTGCGGTCATTGGCGTAGATGCCGTAGATGCGATGCTAGAGGCATGCGCGTCGAATCTAAAGTTGGCTCAGCAAGAGAATGAATGGTTCGATGAATCCTATATTGATTTGCGCAAAGGAGACGCTCTCAATCTACCCATTCACAACGAATCTGTTGATGTAGCAGCTCAAAATTGTCTCTTTAATATTTTCAAGCAAGAGGATTTAGAAACTGCGCTAAGTGAGATGTTCAGGGTACTTAAACCGCACGGAAGGTTGGTAATGAGTGATCCTATATGCGAAACTCCTTTACCACAATCGATAAGAGATAACGATGAAATGCGAGCAGCCTGTTTAAGCGGAGCCATTTCACTTAAGGCATATCTAAATGCGTTAGTTAATGCTGGGTTTGGTACCATTGAAATAAGGGCTAGACGCCCCTATCGTGTATTGTCGCCTAAACATCACAATACCGAAACACTTATCCCCATTGAATCGGTAGAAGTCTGTGCTATCAAAGACCCAATGCCCGATGATGGACCATGTATTTTTAGCGGAAAGACTGCTATCTACTATGGAGATCAAGACTATTTCAATGATGGAAAAGGGCATATCCTAATAACCAATCAGCCTTTAGCAATTTGCGACAAAACAGCTGCAGCCCTCGAAGCGCTGGATGCACCAATTTATATCAGCCCCTCAACCTACCACTATAATGGGGGAGGTTGCTGTTAAATCCTATGAAAGAAGTATTTATCATCGGAAACGGAGTTGCAGGTAGCACGCTAGCCTTAAATCTTAGCGCGACTGACAGCTTTCGGGTACACCTAATTTCTGATGAATCGGATTTCTTTTACTCCAGAACAGCGCTCATGTATCTCTACATGGGTCATCTAACCGCTCAGCAAACCGAACCCTACGAACGCAATCATTGGGAAAAGAGCGGTGTTAACCGTATTCGCGGGCGCGTTTTCGCCCTTGATCGCAATGCCAAAACCCTAACGTATAGAGATGTTGAAGGAAACACCCACCAGAAAACCTACGATATCCTTGTGCTGGCGATGGGATCCCTACCTCGTTTTTTAGACTGGCCCAATAGCACCTTAAAGGGTGTTTCAGGACTGTATCACTTGAAGGATCTTGAAGCCATAGAGGCCTACACAGAACCTACAAAGTGCAAAGAAGCGGTCATCATCGGAGGGGGGTTAATCGGAGTAGAATTGGCCGAGATGGTGCACAGCAGAGGCATCCACACGACGATGGTGATCAGAGAACCGTACTTCTGGTCTTCTGTATTGCCAGACAGCGATGCGCAACTCGTTCAAAAGCACATTGAAGCTCAAGGCATTCATATACTCACAGAAACTGAAGTCTCTCGTTTTTCAAGTGAAGACGGTCAACAACTTAGCGGGGTGCAGCTGAACTCTGGCAAAGAACTTAGCGCGCAATTTGCCGGGGTTTGTATTGGCGTTACCCCTAACACCGGATTCCTTTCAGAGAGTGGGTTAACCCTCAATGAGGGTGTCGTAGTGGATGAGTACCTGCAAACAAGCGACCCTTCAATTTATGCTATCGGCGACTGTGCTGAGTTGAAGCACCCCAGTACCGAACGTCGCGCTGTAGAAGCCGTATGGTATGTCGCCCGCCAAATGGCAGAAACGCTCTCAAAGCATTTGATTGAAGGTAGAGCAGCTTATGAACAAAAACATTGGTTCAATTCGGCCAAGTTTTTCGATTTAGAATACCAAACCTACGGTCAAGTGAGCACCAGTTCAAAACGCAAAAATTCTGAACAGCACTTTCATTGGCATCCTAAGAATCAATCCAAAGGCATTACGCTTTCGTACCGCGCTCACGACAGACAATTTTTAGGTGTAAATACCTTTGGCATCAGACTCAAACAATCAGTTTTTGAACAATGGCTTAATGCATCAGAAAGTGTAGATACCGTGGTCGCTCAACTAGACCGCGCGCACTTTGATCCCGAGTTCAGTAAAATGTATTACAACGATTTTCGCTATGCTTTCTTATCAAACAACGGCTAGCCAAAAAGGCTTCATGTATACCGGCTTAATCGGGATTGCTGCGCTTATCTCTGCGGGTATTTCGAATACCTTAGGAACAACTCCGCAACTCATGGCTTCTATTGCTTTGACCTTGGTCGCCGTAGGTGTTTTAGGGTATACCTACAGCAGTTATGCAGCATCCGGTCCTGGAATTAAGAATAACGGCGTGATGTTTCGGTCGCTTACTCAACGTGGTGTCTGGGCTTATGCGAGTGCTGTTGGACTTACCGCCTTTTATATCCTCTTGTATTTTTTTGACAGCCAGCTCGAAGGCATTATTCGAGGGTTTGATCCTCTGAGCAAGATGCTCTCAGGAAATCCTGCGAGTCAATGGTTCGTATACGGTGTGCTCTACACCCTAGCCATCTTACTTTTCGGCATCAAGTTTATAGTGAAGTACCGGCACAGCAGGTACCAAATCATTCGAACCATCAGTGTGATGTTCTTTCAATTGGTATTTGCCTTTCTTCTTCCAGAACTCATGGCGCGATTGAACGGCGATCTGCCGTATTACGACTTAAAAAACATGTGGCCCTTGAATTACTATCTCTTTGACCAATACGCAGTAGACGGATTCATCTCAGCCAAACAACTCGGAATCGGATTGCTGCTTTTCGGTATTGCCTCAATCTTTATCATCAGCCCCATTTTGACCTATAAGTTCGGAAAGCGCTGGTACTGCTCTTGGGTGTGCGGATGTGGCGGACTAGCCGAAACGGCCGGAGACGCCTTTCGTCATTTAAGCGATAACAGTGTGCGCGCCTGGAAGCTCGAACGCTGGATGATTCATAGCATTCTAGTCTTAATCACGCTAAGCACCGTTGGGGTCGTCCACAGCTATTTAAGAGAAGGGGAAGGAGACTACTGGCTTTCAGCCGACCTCTTTTTAGGATTGTTTTCATTAGTGGTGATCCTGATTGTCTCCCTCATTTATTTCAAGCGTAAAGAGTGGCTCGCCAAAGATGCCAAGAGGAGCATCTTGATCATAGGAGCACTTATCGTAGGGTTGAGCGGGATTCACTTTCTGAGCGATAGTTATCACGTATTTCTCATTCCTACCTATACACTGCGATCGGCCTATGGATTTTTCATTGGAAGTATCTTCTCGGGAGTGATTGGCACTGGATTTTATCCGCTGCTTGGAAATAGAGTTTGGTGTCGTTTTGGATGCCCAATGGCGGCTATTTTAGGGATTCAGCAAAAGCTTTTTTCAAAATTTCAGATCAGCACCAACTCAGGGCAATGTATCTCTTGTGGTAACTGCTCGGCCTATTGTGAAATGGGTATTGACGTGCGCGCTTATGCACAAAAACAAGAGCCTATTAAACGCGCCTCTTGCGTAGGCTGTGGGATTTGCTCAGAGGTGTGCCCAAGAGGTGTACTTCGCTTAGAAAACACTGCTAATCCGAACCAACTATCATGATTTGGGTCGTCATACCCGCCTACAACGAAGAAAAAAGTATTGGGCTCGTTTTAGCTGACTTGCCTCAAGAGGTTGACGAAGTGGTGGTGGTCAATAACGGTTCTACAGATAATACCGTCAGTGAGGCCGAAAAAGCAGGTGCAACGGTCTTGACAGAGTCTCGTAAAGGGTACGGATATGCCTGCTTGACCGGAATACACTATCTCAAATCAAAAGCAAAACAGGGCGACATAGTAGTCTTCTTGGATGGGGACTATTCAGACTATCCTGAAGAACTCAATGCGCTCGTTGCCCCCATTCAGCAGCAAAGAGCACTTTTTGTTTTAGGAACGCGGGTCACACCTCAGCTTGAAAAAGGCGCCCTTACTCCGCAGCAACGCTTCGGGAATGCCTTAGCAACCCAGCTCATGCGATGGATTTACGGCGCCCGTTTTACAGATTTAGGCCCCTTCAGAGCAATTGAATGGGAAACACTCATGGCTCTAGATATGAACGACAAGACATATGGTTGGACCGTCGAAATGCAATTGAAAATATTGAAAAAAGCGATTCCGTATATCGAAATACCCGTTCGCTACCGGCCTAGAATTGGAGTTTCAAAAGTTTCGGGTACCGTGAAAGGGACCCTCATGGCTGGGTATAAAATAATTGGTTGGATTCTCATCTACAGTCTGAAGCGTTAATGGGTTGGATCAGTATTTCTTTATTCGGCCTCTGTGTCTTTCTGCTAGTAGCCTATGCGTTCTATCAGTGTTACTTGAGTTTAAGCTGCTCTGCTCGAGAAAAGGCCATACACTTAAAACCGCTACCAGGTGATGCAGCAACTGCTAATCGACTAGAGGCAACCGTTACGATTCAAATCGCATTGTACAACGAGGGGCATGCCGTCGATCCGTTGTTCAAATCTATTCTTGCCCTCGACTATCCCAAAGAATTAGTAGAGATCCAACTCTTAGACGATTCAACCGATCATTCTGATGAAATCAACGCGCAATGGGCTCTTAAATTAAGGGCATCCGGACTCAAGACCTATCATCTTAAACGCACGCATAGAGAAGGGTACAAAGCAGGTGCCTTAAACGAAGGACTTAAGCAAGCCTCTGGGGAGTACATTGCCTTTTTCGATGCCGATTTTAGTTTTGCTCCTGACTGGCTGTATCGCACCCTTCAAGGGTTTACTTCAGACCAAATAGCTGCGGTTCAAACGCGTTGGGTGTATGCAAACAGCACAAAGAATTGGATAACGCGGATACAACCCTTGGCACTGAACCATCATTTTATCAATGAACATCTGGGCAGAGAAAAAGCAGATGCGTTAACGACCTTTAACGGAACTGCTGCGTTATGGAAGAAGAGCGCCATTGAGTCTGTTGGAGGGTTTAGCACAGAGACTTTAACCGAAGACTTGAATCTTGCCTACAGGGCGCAATTGGCTGGATTTCGCATTCTTTACCTCCCTAACATTACTGCCGGGAGCGAATTGCCTGATACCCTATCCGCCTATTTTTCACAGCAATTCAGATGGAACAAGGGTGCTGCAGAAAATTTTCAACTATTGAGAGGGTCATTGAAGACCCTTCAACTAAAAAAGAAGTTTCACGCCCTGATGCACCTTCTTGGATCGAGCTTTTATGCCGTCACCTTCTCTTTCTTACTCATTGGGCTTTCGTTGCCCTTCGTGAGGCTGCAAGGTGCCCAATTACAAATCACAGAACTACTTTCGAACTTGCTCTTATTGGCCTCATTAGGCCTTGGAATAGCACTGTTTAGGGCAGATCGAGACCTTCATTACTCTTCGTCTCTCTTGCATTGGGCGCTCTACTTTACAAGCTATTTAATCCTTTCGGCCGGGATGAGTTATCGTAACACGCGAGCAGTACTTGAAGGACATCTGAGAAAGCCTTCTACTTTTGTTCGCACGCCTAAAACCAATCAGTTGAAAAGGAGGCGCTCTAAAACAATCCCTGTAATAGAAGGCTTAATCACCCTGCTTGGTGGATTTAGCGCCTTCAGGGCTTATGATACCCAGCAGTTAGCGCTCTTGGGTATCCCGTTATTTACCACTCTCGCCTTTGGTTGGGTCACTATTGCACGATTAAAACGCTCATGAAAAACGTATTACTTGTTTTGTTTGCCTTGTGCTCTTTTGTGGCGTACTACGCAATAGCGTACCATATCGAACGAACGGATATCGGCTATTTACTCTGTAGTGTTGCCGTTTTATTCTCGGCCTATTTTTATTGGTTACAACAGCGCCTTTCAATTGGGCTCATCTTCATACTGGGTTTGGCCTTTAGGCTTTTGCTGAGCACCTCTTTTCCGTCACTCTCTCAAGACGTTTTTCGTTTCATCTGGGACGGCAATCTTACCCTGAGATCTATCAGCCCTTACGCGTATACCCCCAACGAAATCATGGCACGTGAAGGCTTTGAGTCGCTCCGACAGCTCTACGATTCTATGGGGAGTCTTAGCGCTGGCAACTACAGCAATTACCCTATGGTGAATCAATTGATGTTTGCGTTTGGGGCCTATTTTCAAGAACCGCATTATGGCTACCGGATTCTAATTGTTGTAGCCGATATTATCGCCTTCGGAATTCTTCTGAAGTTGATACAGTCACCAGAACACAAAGTTTGGGCACTAACCGCCTACTTCTTGAATCCGTTAGTAATTATTGAAGGCACTCAAAACCTCCATTTTGAGCCCGTAATGGTGGTCTTTTTCTTAGGCGCGATCTATGCTTTAAAGGTAAAACGTCCCTTGCAAGCCGGATGGCTCTACGCGGCATCGGTGCTTACTAAACTCATGCCCCTCATGCTCATGCCCTTATTACTCCGTACCCTAAGACGGAAGTCCTTGGGGCGATTTGGACTTTCATTTGTGCTTTTTTCGGTGCTTTTGGCGCTCCTGTTCGTAGGTCCTCAATGGGCAACACATTGGGGCTCTAGCATTGGTCTGTGGTTCTCAAACTTTGAGTTTAACCCTTCTATTTACCGCATCTACAAAGAAATAGGAAGAATGATGGGTGCCTACGACGATCAACTGATTCAAGCTTACGGCTATTTGCAAATTATTGGAATCCTTAGCCTGGTAGGTTATTTAAGTTTCAGAACGACCCACTTAGGCCAATTCATTCGACACGGCTATTGGATTCTCATCGCCTATTTGATCACGGCGCCGACGGTACATCCATGGTACCTCATTACATTGGTTGCACTAGCTGCTTTGAGAAGGGATCGAATACTGCTGCTTTGGTCAGGTACGATTTTCTTAAGCTATGCGGCCTATGGATTTGAACACAACGAGCTCCCGTTGTGGTTGGTAGGACTTGAATACTTACCCTTAGCGGTATATGCGTATTGGATCAACCGATCATCCGCAAGAAGCTCAGCTCTTTTTCGGTAAGATGTCTGAAGTGGCCTCTCGGCAAGTCTTTCTTGGTGAGACCAGCAAAACTAACGCGATCGAGTTTTGTGACCTCGTATCCGAAATGCTCGAAAATGCGGCGCACAATGCGGTTTTTGCCGCTGTGAATTTCAATGCCAACTTCTCTTTTTGTGGCGCCTTGAATGTAGCTGATAGCATCCACTTCAACAGGGCCATCCTCAAGCGTAATCCCTTTTTCAATTTCTTGGAGATGGTTTACGCGAAGAGTCTTGTCTAACACTACGTGATATATCTTACGCACGCCGTACTTCGGATGGGTCAAACGGGCCGCAAGCTCTCCGTCATTGGTAAAAAGTAATAATCCAGTGGTGTTGCGGTCGAGACGTCCTACCGGAAAAAGACGTTGTTTTGTCGCAGAGGCGATCAGTTCCATCACCGTCCGCCTTCCTTTTTCGTCCGAAGTGGTGGTGATGAAATTTTTTGGCTTATTGAGCAGCACATATTCCTTGCGCTCTGAAGAGATCAGGCGACCGTCAAAACGAACCTCATCGTTAAAAGAGACTTGAAAGCCCATCTCTGAAACAACCTTACCGTTCACCGTCACACTACCGGCCTTAATGAAGGTATCTGCCTCTCTGCGAGAGCATATACCTGCATGAGCGATGAAGCGATTCAAGCGCATTTTGCCGCTGGTATCTGCTTTTTTCTCAGGTCGTGGAGCGGCAGACTTCTTTGCGGCCATAGGTTTCCTAGGGCCTGAATACTTTTTAGGACCACTCTGAGGTTTTGAAGCCCCAGGTTTAGGCTTTCTGGGTGAATTTTTCGAAGGCAAACGTTAGGTTTTAAAGGGCAAAAATAAACGCTTTTAGCTCACTTAAGCGTGAAAGGTCTAAAAAGAGTATACCCATAACCCCCATGAGTACCAGCAGTTTTAAGAACCAATGCACGCGACTGTAAACGTCAGAACGATCTTTAAAAGACATGACGACCATTAGAATCACAAAGCTTATTGATGCGAAATAAAAATAATAGCGCATTCCTGAAAGCTCAAATGCGTACAAGATGAATACGCTGATACATAGCTCAAGCCCTACTGCCGCCTGGATGAAACGTCTATTCTTGTCTTCGCCCCAGGTAGTGGCAAGCGTACGCAGTCCGACGGCGAGGTCTCCAGGCAGGTTTTCTAGATCCTTGACCAGGGTAACGATCCACAACAGAACAAATAAGAAGACGGCAAATGCCAAAATAATGCCATCAAAATACCTATAGTAAAGAAAAAGAACGGCAATAGGACTTACCGACAAGAAGGCTGACAACAAACTACCCCATAGCGGAATACTTCTTAATCGATGCGAGTAAAGCCATATGGTTAAGAAATACCCTAAAAAGTACAGCGCTGCCAATAGAGAGACCCAGGCACCCGCAAGAAGCGCAATGCTTATTAACAGGGCAGACCACCTCATCAGACTTGAGGGAGTCCGTTGTAAGTCTATCATACTCTTTACCGGACGATTGATCAAGTCTTTGGGCAAGTCGTAGTACTGATTAATCAGATAGCCTCCTGATACGACTAAAAGGGTAGCCAGTATCAAAAGGTGAAGGTCTTTGTTCAGTAGTAATTCGGCTACCGAAAACACTCTGCCAAAAATGTAAACTGCTGAAAGGTATTGCGCTAAGACAACAAGAAATCCGTTGTACAATCGAGTAACACTAAAGAGCGACCATAAGCGGGCCTTTAGGTTCATGACTAAAAGGTATAAACCACTTCTAAAGTGTGTCCTTCTAATTCGCGTTTCGCACGCTCAAGGTCTTCGGTGAAACCTAAGAAGTACCCTCCTCCTCCAGATCCGCAGAGCTTGAGGTAATAGGCGTCAGTCTCTAGTCCTTTTTGCCAAAGTCCTAGGACACTTTCAGGAATCATGGGCTTAAAGTGCTCAAAAACCACTTGCGACAGTTTTCTAAGATCTTTGAACAAGCCCTTCACCTCACCCTTCAAAAAATGATCAATACAGGCATCGGTATATTTCACGAACTGGTCGCGCATTACCTCTTCGAATTGTTTGTTCTCAAGGTTCTTCATGAACAGCTGTACCATAGGGGCAGTTTCACCTACTACTCCGCTATCGAGAAGAAAAACAGCTCCCTTTCCGTCAAGTTTTTGCGATGGAATGTGTGTAGACTCCACATGGTCTTTGGCGTGAATGAGAATCGGAATACTGAGATAGCTATTGAGCGGATCAAGTCCTGAAGAAGTTCCATGAAAGAACGATTCCATTACCCCGAATTGCTGCTTGAGGTCAAGCAATTTTTCTCGGGTTAGATTTTCTAACACCGTTACTTTTTCAGTGGCATACCGATCGTATAATGCGGCAACGATAGCTCCACTGCTCCCTACTCCGTATCCCATGGGGATCGAACTGTCAAAATACATGCCGTCGGCCAAGTCGGCCTCAAGTCGCTCAAAATCAAAAGGAACTTTAAGGGTATCTTCTGCTCTTTTCTGCTTGAGGTATTCGGTATAACGTTTCAGTTTTTGGTTTGACGCTGTGTGCGAGGTTTGATCTACGTCATCAAAACGTAACGCTCCATTGAACGTATTAAACGGAATAGCAAGGCCCTTAGAATCTTTTATGATCCCGTATTCGCCAAACAGCAAAATTTTTGCGTAAAACAGCGGACCTTTCATTTTGTTTAATTTTTCAGAAACAAAGGTAAACAATTAAACAGCCCCTTCTCCGCAGTGGTCGTGAATAAAGAATCCGTCTTCACAATAACTCTTTAGCTCGTCTTCGATAAAGGCATGAACCTTTTCTTTCTCGGCCTCTGGATAAAGTAAGTGAACATTGGCCCCTGCATCTAAAGTGAAACATACCGGAGTTTCAGTCATCTCCCTGTATTCCCATATCTTCTTAATCACCTCTAAGGTTTGAGGCTCCATAAGCACGAAATAGGGGTTTGAAGTCATCATCATCGCATGAAGACTTAAAGCTTCAGATTCTACAATACGTATAAACGATTCTACATTACCCTTTTTCAAGGCAGACACCAACGAACTCATGTGTGTCTGTGCTTGTTCAAAGCGGGCATCTTTGTACGGGTGGTTATTCATTAAATCGTGCCCTACAGTACTGCTCACCTTTTTGGCTCCTTTATGAACGATAAGAATAGTGTCTTGATACGTCTTGAAAATCTCATGAGGTCGTTCAAATTTTGTAGCATATAGGTCAGAACTTTGCTCTAGCTCATGATGTTCTCCCCAAGAAACGATCGGGCCTTCGATACTTCGCGCTGCGCTTCCTGATCCTAAACGAGCCAAAAACGAAGCCTTCTGAGCCATGGCCTCCTTTGCTATTCCACCCAACTTTTGTTCGAGGGTGACAATACCCATCGCCAGTGCCGCCATACCGCTTGCCGAAGAAGCAATACCACTGCTGTGCGGAAAGGTATTTGAAGTATCAATGGTTATCTTATACTCATTCAAAAACGGGCAATAGAGCCTAATGCGTTCAAGAAATTGAACCACCTTGGGTTCAAATTCGTGTTTCGGTTCGCCTTGGTAAAGCACACGAACTTCAGCCTTTGATGCTTTCTCAAAAAGCAGGCGAGAACTGGTGTGTGCCTCAGAGAGCGTAAAGGAAATTGACGGATTGGCAGGTATTTGTGAAGCATACTTGCCCCAATACTTTACTAAAGCAATATTACTAGGTGCCTTGTGTGTTGTTTCAAACCTTTCTAAGGTAGCGGTTTGAACTGCAGATATAAATGCTTCGTTCTGATCCATAGGGTGGTTCAAAGATACGGAGTGCGACTGCATCGACCGCGTAATCGCATGAACCTAAGTCGAAATAATGTATCTTTTTATACCCAAATATGCACTATGAAACGTTTCTTACTTGCACTAGATCAAGGAACCACGAGCTCGAGGGCACTTATTGTCGATCAAAACGCAACCGTGTGTGCCGTAGCACAACGTGAATTCAAGCAAATCTTTCCGCAAAATGGATGGGTAGAGCATGACGCAGAAGAAATATGGAATAGCCAACTCGAGGTCGCACGTGAAGCACTCTCGAAGGCATCTATTACTGCCGATGCTATAGAGGCTATTGGAATTACGAACCAACGCGAAACCACCGTGGTATGGAACAGCGATACAGGCAAACCGATTTACAATGCGATCGTTTGGCAAGACAAAAGAACCACAGAACGCTGTGAAGCCTTAAAGGCGGCAGGGAGCGCTGAAATGATCCGATCCAAAACCGGACTTGTCATCGACTCGTATTTCTCGGCGACCAAAATCGAATGGATTCTAGACCATGTTGAAGGGGCTAGAGCCCTTGCAGAAGCTGGCAAGCTAAAGGCAGGTACCATTGACAGTTGGTTGATATACAATCTTACCAAAGGAGAAAGGCACGTTACCGATGTGACCAACGCATCGAGAACACTGTTATATAATATCAATACGTTGAGTTGGGATGAGGAGCTTCTTGAACTCTTTCGAATTCCCAAAAATATGTTGCCCGAGGTTGTCGCTTCAAGCGCTGTTTTAGGACAGAGTTCAAAAGAAATTCTCGGTGCTCATATACCTATAGCAGGTATTGCCGGAGATCAACAGTCTGCGCTTTTCGGACAGCATTGTACTGAAGTGGGTATGGTGAAAAACACCTATGGCACGGGCTGCTTTATGCTGATGAATATTGGCGATAAACCCGTTTTGTCTGAGGCAAATCTTCTCACCACGATTGCATGGCAGATCGGAGATAAAGTAACGTATGCTCTTGAAGGGAGTGTTTTTATAGCCGGAGCAGTCGTGCAATGGCTGAGAGACAGCCTGGGGTTCATAGAAGCCTCTTCAGAAGTTGAAGCACTTGCGGCAAGCGTTCCGGACAGTGAAGGGGTTTACTTTGTTCCTGCCTTTGTAGGACTAGGAGCCCCGTATTGGGAACCCTACGTAAGAGGACAAATTACCGGACTTACGCGTGGCACCACGAAAGCACACATTGCTAGGGCCGCACTAGATGCCATTGCCTTTCAAACCATGGATATTCTAGAAGCTATGCAAAAAGACTCCGGTAATAGTATAAAAGCTCTAAAAGTCGACGGAGGAGCTTCGAACAATAACCTACTGATGCAGTTTCAGGCTGACATCTTACAAACCCCTGTGATTCGTCCGCATGAGGTAGAATCGACGGCCTTAGGAGCAGCTTATTTGGCGGGGCTGGCCACTGGCTTCTTTGAGTCGACAGCACAAATTGCTTCCTTACAAAACCAAAGTCAAACCTTCAATCCAGGCCCTATGAATGATCGATTGAGTTCAGCCATAAAGGGTTGGCACAAGGCTATTCAAATTGCACTTAACCATTAAACCATGAATACACTCGTTGCAGAATTTTTTGGCACCTACCTCATGATGCTTCTTGGCCTCGGAGTCAATGCAAACGTTTCCTTAAAAAACACCAAAGGATCGTTCAGTAATGCAAGTGCCTGGGTACTCATTTGCGCCGGATGGGCGTTTGCCGTTTACATCGGCGTCGTCGTTTCTGGTCCCATTAGTGGCGCTCATCTGAACCCTGCGGTAAGTCTTGCACTACTGATCAACGGGAGCCTCTCGTTAAGTGAGTTTGTCAATTATGTTGGGGTTCAGTTTGCCGGAGCCATTGCGGCTTCTTTTAGTGTATGGTTCATGTATCACGATCACTTCGAAGCCACCGAAAGTCTAGAAACGCGCAGAGGCGTGTTTTGTACAGCTCCCGAATATGCAAATGTGGCCAAGAACTTTTTTAGCGAATTCATAGGTGCCTTTGTGCTATTATTTGCCATTCTTCACTTCACAGATCCTGAGCTCATGGCTTCTGGAGAAAAAATTGGAATGGGGTCAATAGGAGCCCTACCAGTAGCTATCGTAGTATGGGGGATTGGACTTTCGCTTGGCGGTACCACCGGATATGCCATCAATCCTGCACGAGATTTGGGTCCACGCATAGCACACGCGCTTCTTCCGGTCAAAGAAAAGGCAGACGGAAATTGGTCGTATTCTTGGATCCCTGTGGTTGGACCCCTCTGCGGAGCAGCCTTTGCGGCCTTTTTATTTGCCCTATTGAGCTAGGGCTCTGTCAGGATAGTTGCAGAATATACCGTCTACTTTATACGAGCGCATTAACGCAATGTCCTCTAGTTCATTCACCGTGTAGGTAAAGACCTTGAATCCTGCATCGTGAATCGCTTGGACGTTTTCAGCCGTCACGCGTTTGAACCACGGATTGATTGCAATGGCATTGAGCTCTTGTGCAACACTTATAGCATCCAGCGGATCCTCTCCTGTAAGCACGGCTATAGCAAAGCTTTTATCTAATTCGCGCACACGCTCAAGCTCTCTCCACTTGAAGCTTGAGAACACGAATTGATCTGGGGTATATCTCTGCGATTCGATGTACTCACGAACGATGCGTACCGAATCGTCGGCCGTATTTGAGCCTTTCAACTCAATGTTTAACGAAGTGCGCGCATCGAGCGTATCGAGGACCTCAATTAGGGTTGGGATGCGATGTCCCCCTTCTAAGGTTAGCGCCTTTACTTGTTCGAGATTCATCGCTTCGATTGGACCACTACCATCGGTGAGTTTATCTACCTCGTCGTCGTGAAACACGACGAGCTCTCCGGATGCGATCTTAAAGACATCTATTTCAATCATGGGCACCCCAAGCTCTACCGCTTTATCGATTGAGGCAAGGGTGTTCTCAGTCTCGTACCCCATGGCGCCACGATGACCAATAACGTAAAGCTCAGGTTCTGAAGTAGAGAGGGTGCAAGCGCTCATAAGAAATGCCAAGAAAATTAGGTTAATCGTTTTCATGAGAAGATTCAATTAAAAGAAAAGATCGCGGAGCTAAGCGGATAGTTTCTGATACCGTAAAGGTTTTATTGTCGATTATATCTACTGCCGTTTGACCCTTTTGAAGTGAAAGTTCTTGATACGCATTCAAATCCAAATCGACAGACTGTTCGGCTTTGTTTATGAAAAGCGTCACACGTTTGTCTGATGTGTAGCGCGAGAGCACATAAACCCCTTCGGTCGGTGCAAAGTGTAAGGTGTTTCCTTCAGTCAATGCAGCGCTATTTTTTCTAAACGTAAATAGTTTTCGGGTGAGGTCTTGCACTTCTAATTGTGAAGGAGTCAATCCCTTTCCGGTGAAGGCATTCACGGGGTCACCCTTCCACCCTCCCGGAAAATCGGTACGGATCAATCCGTGGTCGTGTGGCTTGGCCGTGTTCTCCATCAGTATTTCGGTACCGTAATAGAGCTGCGGGGTACGGGGACTCACTGCAAGCAATGCCAGCGCAATCTTATGAAGGCTTACATCTTCTTTTAGCTGGGTGAAAAGACGGTCCATATCATGGTTGTCTGCCATGAATACCAAAGCTTGCGGATTTGGATAGATAAAGTCATTCGACAAGGCTTCATACCACTTGACTAGTCCGGTGTCCCAACCCTCTTCTTCGGTAAGTGAAGCGCTAAGGGCCCCTTGCAACGGAAAATCAAAGACCGCATTCATATGAGATACGTAACCGTCACTGTTTTGACTGCCGTTTTGCCAATAGGCAATGCGCATAGGATTGTAGCTCCACTCTTCTCCAACAATAGAAAAATGTGGATACGCCTCCATAATAGCCTGCGCCCATTGACTCATAAAAGCCGAGTCGTTGTAAGGTTGGGTGTCCTGGCGGATACCTCCTAAGCCAAGGGTTTCGATCCACCAGATGCTATTTTGAATAATGTAACGTGCTAAATAAGGGTTTCGATGATTCAAATCAGGCATGGTTGATACAAACCAGCCTTCAGTCATCGCTTTGAGGTCCTTTTTAGTCGCATAAGGGTCTTGAAGGGTCGTACGGCGATGGCTCGCATAGGCGATTTCACCATTCTCAAGGTAGTTAGCCTGTCCGTTCAACCAATCGTCAAAGGGCAAGTCATTCATCCACCAATGCAGTGAACCGCAGTGATTATTAATTTGATCCATGATCAACTTCATGCCCCGCTGGCGCATCTCTTCAGCCAATTCTTGGTACTCTTCTAGAGTTCCAAAACGCGGATCAACGCGATAATGGTCAGTAATGGCATAACCGTGATACGACTGTTCAGGCATGTCATTGATAAGCATCGGGCCAGGCCAGATGGCGGTAAAACCTAAAGAAGCTATATAGTCTAGCCCGTTTATAATTCCTTTAATGTCTCCCCCGTGCCGACCGTAATCGTCCTCTCGATCAGGTAAGGGAGCGCGAAGCGATTCGATATAATCATTGCCAGTATCTCCATTCGCGAAACGGTCTGGTGTCAGCAGAAAAATCGCATCAGCCGAGGTGAATCCTCGGATAGACTCAGGAGAATGTGTCCGAGCCTTTAACTCATAAGACTGCTTGAATTGAACGTCCCCGCACTCAAAGACAAACTCAACAAATTTGGGGTCTTTAGCAGTGATCTCGAGATCTAGAAACAGATAATTAGGGCTCTTCGCTGGGTGTACGCCTGTCAGTCGGATTCCCTGAGTTTCAGTTGAAACGGCATAAGTACTGATCTGTTCTCCATACACCATCAACTGAAGCTGAGCGTCATGCATGTTGACCCACCAATGCGGAGGATCAATACGTTGTACTTGAGCTTCAATTTCAACCTGCAGTCCGAAAAAGACCAAAAGCAGTAACCAAATCTGTATGCGCATACTACAAATTACCTAAAATACCACCACAAGAAGAGCACCACCGCAATGATGATCATCGAAAGATAACGTTCGACAGCCGGGCTCTTTTCTTTGGTACCCGAATTGTATTGGTACACCAAGGCTTCTTCAACTGGGGCGGCAGACTTGGCATTGACCAAGCTCACTCCGACCATCACTGAAATACTCACTACGAATAAGAAAATTGCATAGTGCAAGAAATTCATGGTAACCAGGGCATAGATCATTCCATCAGGATTCAACGAAAGGCCTGATTCTTGAGTCAGATATTCGAGGACGAGACGGGCCATTCCTAAAACAAAGCCTGTCCACAGAGCTGCAAGTGCCCCTTTTGAATTGATTTTTTTATAGAATATCCCTAATAAAAAAGCTGCGGCGATTGGAGGCGAAACGTACGCCTGTACGCTCTGCAGGTAGCGGTAGATTCCACCACCCTCAGTGAGTTGACGCATGAAAGGAATCCATGCCAATCCAACGATGACCAAAACCACTGTAGCCAATCGACCCACTAAAACGAGTTGCTTTTCTGAAGCATTCGGGCGCCAGCGCTTATAAAAGTCAAAAGTGAATAAGGTCGAAGTGCTGTTAAATACAGAAGAGAGCGAGCTCATGAGTGCTGCTAAGAATCCGGCTACCACTAAACCACGAACACCGACCGGTAACACGCGTAAGATTAAAGCCGGAAGGGCAGCGTCTGTGGTGGTGCGCACCTCTCCTGTAATAGGATTGGTTACAGTAAACAAATCTGGATAGGTCGTTACAGAAAGGGCATAAGCAATGATCCCAGGAAAAATAAAGATAAACAGCGGTAGCAGCTTCAAAAACGAACCGAAGATGGTTCCTTTTCTCGCGGTAGAAATATCCTTAGCTGAAAGAACGCGCTGCACAATGAATTGATCTGTACACCAGTACCAAATTCCAAGAATCGGGGCGCCTAAAAGCACCCCGGTCCATGGATATTCTTTATTGCGCCATAGACTCATAAAGGTGTCTGCATCGGGGGCATTTTCTTGAATGGCGAGGGTAACGTTTGACCATCCGCCGATGGCTTGCAACCCAAAATAGGTCGCCAAAAGTCCTCCAAGAATAAAGATTACGGCTTGCACCATATCGGTATAGATCACCGCTTTTAGACCTCCTAAGGCGGTATACAGTCCTGTTGCCAAGACAGTAATGAGCGCCCCCGTCCAAAATGGAATACCTAATAGCACCTCAAAAACCAGTGCTCCGGCAAAAATGGTGAATGATATTTTGGTGAGAACATAAGAGATAATCGATACCACCGAAAGATAAATACGCGCCCCTTTGTTATAGCGTCGTTCAAGAAATTCGGGCATCGTGAAGACCCCGCTCTTGAGATAAAACGGAACAAAAACCCAACCCAATAAGAGTAGAATCAACGAGGCTAAGATTTCGAATTGCGCTTCAGGAAAAGCTCCTCTAGCACCAGAACCTGAAAGTCCAATGAGGTGCTCAGAACCAATGTTACTCGCAAAGAGCGAGGCTCCAATCGCGAACCAACCCAAGTCACGTCCCCCCAAGAAATACCCCTGGGCACTGCTCGAGGCCTTTTCTTTTTTGGTCACATAGGCCGCTATGGCGAAAATTAACATGAAATACAGTCCGATAACAGCAAAGTCTATACCTCCGATGGTCTCCATAAAGTCTTAGTTAGGATTCATAACTTTGCAATTTAGACCTTTTTCTAAATTGTCGTGGGTTC
>CAJXTX010000011.1 GCA_913060705.1 uncultured Bacteroidota bacterium
AAGATTAAATTCATTAACAATGGCAAAGGAAACATTTGACCGGTCGAAACCCCACTTGAATATTGGTACTATTGGGCACGTTGACCACGGTAAAACAACACTTACTGCTGCAATTACTACGGTTCTTGCCAATGCAGGTCTTTCAGAATTAAGAAGTTTCGATTCTATCGATAACGCTCCTGAAGAGAAAGAACGTGGTATCACTATTAATACTTCTCACGTGGAGTATCAAACAGCTAACCGTCACTACGCACACGTTGACTGTCCTGGTCACGCGGATTACGTAAAGAACATGGTTACTGGTGCTGCTCAGATGGATGGAGCTATCCTTGTTGTAGCTGCGACTGATGGACCTATGCCACAAACTCGTGAGCATATCCTTCTTGGACGTCAGGTAGGTATTCCTCGTATCGTAGTTTTCCTTAACAAGGTTGACATGGTTGACGATGAAGAATTACTTGAGTTAGTAGAAATGGAAGTACGTGAATTACTTTCTTTCTATGAGTACGACGGTGACAACGGACCTGTTATTTCTGGTTCTGCACTTGGCGCCCTTAACGGAGAGCAAAAATGGGTAGATACAGTTATGTCACTTATGGAGGCTGTAGATAACTGGATCGAACTTCCTGAGCGCGATGTTGATAAGCCATTCTTGATGCCTATTGAAGATGTATTTACTATTACTGGTCGTGGTACTGTAGCAACTGGACGTATTGAAACAGGTGTTGCAAATACTGGAGACCCAGTTGAGATCATCGGTATGGGTGCTGAGAAATTAAATTCTACTATTACTGGGGTTGAGATGTTCCGTAAAATTCTTGACCGCGGTGAAGCTGGAGATAATGTTGGTCTACTTCTTCGTGGTATTGAGAAAACTGATATCAAAAGAGGTATGGTTATCTGTAAGCCAGGTTCAATCACTCCTCACGCTAAATTCAAAGCTGAGGTTTATATCTTGAAAAAAGAAGAAGGTGGTCGTCACACACCATTCCACAACAACTACCGTCCACAGTTCTACGTAAGAACCACTGACGTAACAGGAAACATTGTACTTCCTGATGGAGTTGAAATGGTTATGCCTGGTGATAACCTTACGATCACTGTTGATCTTATTCAGCCGATCGCACTTAACGTAGGACTTCGTTTCGCTATCCGTGAAGGAGGTAGAACAGTTGGTGCTGGTCAGGTAACTGAAATTTTAGACTAAGTCTATAAGTAATAAGTATGTCTAAAGGGTGTCTCGTTTACGAGATACCTTTTAGCGTACATAAACGGGTGTAGCTCAGTTGGTAGAGCACTGGTCTCCAAAACCAGGTGTCGGGAGTTCGAGTCTCTCCTCCCGTGCAAAGGTTAGGCGCTAATGCCCATATTGGATAATAAAGATGATTACATATATCAAGGCATCACTAGAAGAACTTAAGAACAACGTTTCTTGGCCGACGCGTGAACAAGCATCGAACCTCATGGTAGTTGTAGCCGTGTTTTCTTTGATTTTCGCGTTGTTGACATGGGGTGTTGATACGGTTTTCAGCAGAGTGATTCAGGTGTATTTCGATCTATTGAAGTAAGGAAGAATGGCTGAGGTTCTAGATAAAAAATGGTACGTGGTTCGCGCTGTGAGCGGACAAGAGCATAAGATCAAAGGGTATATTGAGACTGAGGTTGAACGCCAGGGTTTCAAGGATTACCTAGAGGAAGTTCTAGTTCCTACCGAAAAGGTCGTTCAAATACGTAACGGTAAGAAGATTCAAAAAGAGCGTACGTATTTTCCAGGCTACATTATGGTGAAAGCCAATTTAGCCGGAGAGATGGTACATATTATCCGTTCAATCACAAACGTTATTGGGTTTTTAGGAGAAACTAAAGGAGGAGAACCTGTTCCACTTCGCAAGTCTGAGGTAAACAGAATGTTAGGTAAAGTTGATGAATTGTCATTGACTGCAGATGATGTAGCGATTCCTTTTGTTTTAGGTGAAACTGTTAAAGTGGTTGATGGTCCGTTCAACGGATTTAACGGTACCATTGAAAAGATTAATGAAGAGAAGCGTAAGCTAGAGGTGATGGTGAAGATTTTTGGACGTAAGACACCGCTAGAATTAAGCTATTTACAGGTAGAGAAAATTTAAATGTTACAACTATAAGTCGCTTTGTTGCATAGCTTCCACTGATGCAACGGCATTTTTTAAACACTCATCATGGCAAAAGAATTAGGTAAAGTAGTTAAGCTACAAGTTAGGGGAGGTGCTGCGAACCCATCGCCACCGGTTGGACCCGCCTTAGGTGCCGCTGGTGTAAATATCATGGAGTTCTGTAAGCAGTTTAATGCGAGAACCCAAGATAAGGCAGGAAAAGTTCTTCCTGTTGTCATCAGCGTTTATACCGACAAGTCATTCGACTTCGTGGTAAAGACACCGCCGGCGGCCGTTCAGCTATTGGAAGCAGCAAAAGTAAAGAAAGGTTCTGGAGAGCCCAATCGATCAAAAGTAGCGTCTGTAAACTGGGATCAGATCAAGTCTATTGCAGAAGATAAGATGGTAGATTTAAATGCATTTACTGTTGAGTCGGCAATGATGATGATTGCAGGTACCGCGAGATCAATGGGGATCAAAGTTTCAGGACAAAAACCTTTTTAATTCATCGACTTAAGTTATGGCTAAATTGACTAAAAAACAGAAAATTGCTTACGCTAAAGTCGATCAGAGCAAGCTTTACTCACTAAGTGAAGCTGCCGCTTTAGTTAAAGAGATCACCAATGTTAATTTCGATGCTTCTGTAGACATCGCTGTTCGTTTGGGAGTAGATCCACGTAAGGCGAATCAAATGGTTCGTGGTGTGGTAACCCTTCCTCATGGTACAGGTAAAGATGTTCGCGTATTGGCACTTGTTACTCCTGATAAGGAAGAAGAAGCCAAGTCTGCGGGTGCTGATTTTGTCGGTCTAGATGAATATCTAGATAAGATTAAATCAGGCTGGACAGATGTAGATGTGATTATCACCATGCCTAGCGTGATGGGTAAACTTGGACCGTTAGGTCGAGTGCTTGGTCCTAGAGGATTGATGCCAAACCCTAAAACAGGAACCGTTACCATGGATATTGCCAAGGCTGTATCGGAGGTAAAATCTGGTAAAATCGATTTCAAAGTAGATAAGGCTGGTATTGTACACGCCGCGATCGGAAAAGTTTCTTTTGAAGCTGAAAAGATCGAAGGTAACGCCAAAGAAATTCTAGATACTTTGAACCGAATGAAGCCAGCGGCTGCAAAAGGGGTTTACATGAAGAGCGTCTACCTTTCATCGACCATGAGCCCTAGTGTTCCATTAGATGTTAAGGCGCTTTAATTCACTTTAAGAAGTAATCGTATGACTAGAGAAGAAAAAGCCCAAGTGATAGACCAGTTGAAAGAGACCCTAGCGTCCTCTTCAACTATTTATCTTGCCGATATTTCAGGTTTGAATGCAGGTGATACTGCTGACTTGAGAAGAGCTTGCTTTAAAGCAGGTATCAGTTTATCGGTAGTTAAAAACACCTTGCTTGAAAAAGCAATGGAGGCTTCTGATAAAGATTTTGGAGACTTGCCAACAGTGCTTAAGGGAGAGACATCAATCATGATTTCTGAAACCGGAAACGCACCTGCTAAGTTGATCAAGAACTTTAGAAAGAATTCATCAAGACCGGTACTTAAAGGAGCCTTTGTTGAGGAGGCCATTTACATTGGAGACAACTTCCTTGACGCTCTTGTAAGTATCAAATCTAAAGACGAGGTTATTGCCGAGATTGTCGCATTGCTTCAATCACCTGCTAAAAATGTTGTTTCTGGACTTAAGTCTGGTGGCGGCAAACTTGCTGGAATCGTCAAGACATTGTCTGAACGTTAATTTGTACGCACTCAATACTCAATATTTTAAACTTTATTAAAACGATAGAAAATGGCAGATTTAAAAGATTTTGCAGAACAATTAGTTAACCTTACTGTAAAAGAGGTTAATGAATTAGCTACTATTCTGAAAGACGAATACGGTATCGAGCCTGCTGCTGCTGCAGTTGCAGTTGCTGGTGGAGCTGCTGGTGGAGCTTCTGACGGAGCAGCCGGAGAAGAAAAGTCAGAATTTGACGTAATTCTTAAAGATGCTGGAGCAAGTAAGCTTGCGGTAGTTAAACTAGTAAAAGAACTAACAGGCCTTGGATTAAAAGAGGCTAAAGAAATCGTAGATAGCGCTCCTAAAGCTGTTAAAGAAGGAGTATCGAAAGACGAGGCTGAAGGTATCAAAAACTCTTTAGTAGAGGCTGGTGCTGAGGTTGAGCTTAAGTAATTCTACTGTTCTAACTATTTAGGGTAAAGGCCTTTCCAATGCTTAAATTGGTAAGGCCTTCACCTGTTTTTATTCATTAAATAAAACTGTCCGTTCCATGTTGTCGAATCAGACCGAGAGAGTAAATTTTGCTTCTGCTTCTAGTATACCTGAGTATCCTGACTTTTTAGATATTCAAATCAAATCGTTTCAGGACTTTTTTCAACTAGAGACGAAGTCAGATGCGCGTGAGAATGAAGGGTTGTTTAACACCTTCATGGAAAATTTTCCGATTACTGATACGCGTAACCAATTCGTACTTGAGTTCTTGGATTACTTCGTTGATCCACCTCGCTACAATATACAAGAGTGTATTGAGAGAGGTCTGACCTACAGCGTTCCTCTGAAAGCGCGTTTGAAGCTTTATTGTACAGACCCTGAGCACGAGGATTTTGAAACGATTGTACAAGACGTGTATTTGGGTACTATCCCTTACATGACTCCTTCTGGTACGTTCGTAATCAATGGTGCCGAGCGTGTTATTGTTTCACAATTGCACCGTTCACCTGGGGTATTCTTTGGTCAATCGGTTCACGCGAACGGAACAAAATTATATTCAGCCCGTGTTATTCCTTTCAAAGGTTCATGGATTGAATTCGCAACAGACATTAACGGTGTGATGTATGCATACATCGATCGTAAAAAGAAATTACCGGTAACTACGCTCTTTAGATCGATTGGATACGAACGAGACAAAGACATTTTAGAAATCTTTGACCTTTCAGAAGAGGTTAAGGTTTCAAAAACCGGACTTAAGAAAGTTTTAGGGCGTAAGCTTGCTGCCCGCGTATTGAATACCTGGCACGAGGATTTCGTAGACGAGGATACGGGTGAAGTAGTATCTATTGAGCGTAACGAGATTGTACTTGATCGCGATACCGTTCTTGAAAAAGAGCACTTAGATCAAATTCTTGAAGCAGAGGTTAAAACCATTCTACTTCACAAAGAAAACAACGCGCAGTCTGAGTACGCCATTATCCATAACACTTTACAGAAGGATCCTACAAACTCTGAAAAAGAGGCTGTAGAACATATCTATCGTCAACTTCGTAACGCAGAACCGCCAGACGAAGAAACTGCAAGAGGTATTATCGATAAGTTATTCTTTTCAGATCAGCGTTACAACCTCGGAGAGGTAGGACGCTATCGAATGAACAAGAAGCTCGGACTTGATATTGGAATGGACAACCAGGTCCTGACCAAGGAGGACATCATAACGATCATTAAACACCTTATCGAACTTATCAACTCTAAGGCTGAGATTGATGATATCGATCACTTGTCAAACCGTAGAATCCGAACTGTGGGAGAGCAATTATCTCAACAATTCGGTGTCGGTTTAGCACGTATGGCTAGAACCATCCGCGAGCGTATGAACGTTCGTGATAATGAGGTGTTTACGCCTATCGATTTGATTAATGCTAAGACGTTATCGTCTGTGATCAACTCATTCTTCGGAACGAACCAGCTCTCTCAGTTCATGGATCAAACCAACCCTCTTGCCGAGATCACGCACAAGCGTCGTCTTTCAGCACTTGGGCCAGGTGGTTTATCAAGAGAGCGTGCAGGTTTCGAGGTGCGTGATGTTCACTACACGCATTATGGAAGATTGTGTCCGATTGAGACACCAGAAGGACCAAACATTGGATTGATCTCTTCACTTTCAGTTTATGCGAAAGTGAATGCAATGGGATTCCTAGAAACACCTTACCGTAAAGTTGAAAACGGAAAGGTTGATCTATCAGAGCACGTATTCTTAAGTGCTGAAGAAGAAGAAGGAAAGAAAATCGCTCAAGCGAATATTCCGCTTTCGTCTGATGGGAAAATCGATTCAGATAAGGTGATTGCACGACTAGAAGGGGACTTCCCAGTGGTTGACCCTTCTGAAATTCACTACACAGATGTTGCTCCAAACCAGATCGCCTCTATTTCGGCTTCTTTGATTCCATTCTTAGAACACGATGATGCGAACCGTGCACTTATGGGATCAAACATGATGCGTCAAGCTGTTCCATTGCTTCGTCCAGAGGCACCTATTGTCGGAACAGGTCTTGAGCGTCAGGTAGCCAAAGATTCACGTGTACTCATCAATGCAGAAGGCGATGGAGTAGTAGAATACGTTGATGCAGAGCGTATCGTGATTAAATACACTATGACCGATCAAGAGCGTTTGGTCAGCTTTGAAGATGAATTCAAGGAGTATAAGCTCATCAAGTTTAGAAAGACTAACCAAGGATCAGCAATTAACCTAAAACCTATCGTTTCTAAAGGAGATAAGGTGGCTAAAGGTCAAGTGCTTTGCGAGGGTTATGCTACCGAAAAAGGAGAATTAGCCTTAGGTCGAAACATGAAGGTTGCCTTCATGCCTTGGAAAGGATATAACTTCGAGGATGCGATCGTAATTTCGGAGCGCGTGGTACGTGAGGATATTTTCACCTCGATTCACGTGGATGAGTATTCTCTTGAAGTTCGTGATACCAAGTTAGGAGCTGAAGAGCTCACAAACGACATTCCTAACGTTTCAGAGGAGGCTACCAAAGATCTTGACGAAAATGGTATGATCCGCATTGGTGCTGAAGTCAAGCCTGGTGATATTCTGATTGGTAAGATCACTCCGAAAGGAGAATCCGATCCGACTCCAGAAGAAAAACTGCTTAGAGCCATCTTCGGTGATAAGGCGGGTGACGTGAAAGATGCTTCGCTCAAAGCTTCACCTTCATTAAGAGGGGTGGTTATCGACAAAAAGCTGTTTGCGCGTTCGATCAAAGACAAGCGCAAGCGTTCTGAAGAAAAAGAAGCTATCCAAGCATTAGAGCTTGAATACGAAGTGAAATTCCAGCAACTTAAAGATCGTTTGGTCGATAAGTTATTTGCAATTGTCAACGGAAAGACTTCTCAAGGAGTGCTTAATGACCTGGGAGAAGAGGTACTTCCAAAAGGCAAGAAGTACAGTCTTAAAATGCTTCACGCCGTGGATGATTTTGCACACCTGGTTGGTGGAAGCTGGACGGTTGACGACGAGACGAATGCCATTATTGCTGACGTCCTACACAACTACAAAATTAAACTCAACGACCTACAAGGAAACTTGCGTCGCGATAAGTTTACGATCTCAGTAGGGGACGAACTTCCTTCGGGTATCATGAAATTGGCTAAGGTATATATCGCCAAAAAGCGTAAGCTTAAAGTAGGTGATAAAATGGCCGGACGCCACGGAAACAAGGGTATTGTTTCACGTATTGTTCGCGATGAGGACATGCCGTTCTTGGAAGATGGAACTCCTGTAGATATCGTATTGAATCCACTTGGGGTACCTTCTCGAATGAATATTGGTCAAATTTATGAGACCGTGTTGGGATGGGCAGGAGCAAAACTAGATAAGAAGTTTGCAACTCCAATTTTCGATGGTGCATCTATAGATGAGATCAACGCCCTTACCGAAGAGGCTGGTGTACCTCAATACGGACATACGTATCTATACGATGGTGGAACCGGAGAACGCTTTGATCAACCTGCTACAGTAGGTGTGATTTACATGCTTAAACTGGGTCACATGGTAGATGATAAGATGCACGCACGTTCTATTGGTCCATACTCGCTCATCACGCAACAACCTCTAGGAGGTAAAGCGCAATTTGGTGGTCAGCGTTTTGGAGAAATGGAAGTTTGGGCTCTTGAAGCCTACGGTGCTTCTTCAACCTTACGTGAGATTCTAACGGTGAAGTCTGATGATGTTATCGGACGTGCGAAGACCTACGAATCAATCGTTAAAGGTGAAACCATGCCAGAACCTGGATTACCTGAGTCATTCAACGTGTTGATGCACGAATTGAAAGGACTAGGTCTTGATATTAGACTAGAAGAATAATTCGCTCTCTTATAACAATAAAGCGTTACGAAACTATGGCTAGAGTAAACGAAACAACAGAACAGCGATTCAATAAAATTTCTATCGGATTGGCCTCACCAGAATCAATTCTAGGGGCTTCACGAGGAGAGGTGTTGAAACCTGAAACCATCAACTACAGAACCCATAAGCCCGAGAGAGACGGATTGTTCTGTGAGCGCATTTTTGGTCCTATCAAGGATTACGAGTGTGCCTGTGGAAAATACAAGCGCATCCGCTACCGTGGAATTGTTTGTGATCGATGTGGGGTAGAAGTTACAGAGAAGAAGGTAAGACGTGACCGTGTCGGACACATTAGTCTTGTTGTTCCTGTAGCTCATATCTGGTATTTCAGATCGTTACCGAATAAATTAGGATACCTTCTAGGTTTACCATCGAAGAAGCTCGATATGATTATCTATTACGAGCGTTATGTTGTGATTCAACCAGGTATCGCCAAAGGTCCTGAAGACCAAGAGCTTCAAATGCTTGACTTCTTGACAGAAGAAGAGTACTTGAATATCATTGACGAGTTGCCACAAGAAAACCAATACCTAGATGACAGCGATCCGAACAAGTTCATCGCTAAGATGGGTGCAGAGTGTCTCATTGATTTACTTTCAAGACTTGATCTTGAGTCACTTTCTTACGAACTACGTCACAAAGCCAATACAGAGACTTCAAAGCAACGTAAGACAGAGGCGTTAAAGCGCTTGCAGGTTGTTGAATCTTTCAGAGAGGCTCAAAATAATAGAGAAAACCTTCCAGAGTGGATGATCATGAAGGTGGTTCCGGTGATTCCACCAGAATTACGTCCTTTAGTGCCACTTGATGGAGGACGCTTTGCGACTTCAGATCTCAATGATCTTTACCGTCGTGTAATCATACGTAACAACCGTTTGAAGCGTCTTATGGAAATCAAAGCTCCTGAGGTGATCTTGAGAAACGAAAAGCGTATGCTTCAAGAAGCGGTTGATTCACTTTTTGATAATACGCGTAAAGCTTCTGCTGTAAAGACAGAATCAAATAGACCACTTAAGTCGCTTTCAGACTCTTTAAAAGGAAAGCAAGGGCGTTTTCGTCAAAACCTTTTAGGGAAACGTGTTGATTACTCTGCGCGTTCGGTTATTGTGGTTGGTCCAGACTTGAAATTATTTGAGTGTGGTCTTCCAAAAGATATGGCGGCCGAGCTTTACAAGCCGTTTATTATCCGTAAGCTCATTGAGCGCGGAATCGTGAAGACGGTAAAGTCGGCTAAGAAAATCATAGATAAGAAAGAGCCTGTGGTATGGGATATCCTTGAGAATGTGATCAAAGGACATCCGGTATTACTGAACCGTGCCCCCACATTGCACCGTTTAGGAATCCAGGCATTTCAGCCAAAACTTATTGAAGGTAAAGCGATCCGTCTACACCCATTAGCATGTACAGCCTTTAACGCTGACTTCGATGGGGATCAGATGGCGGTTCACCTTCCACTTGGTCCTGAGGCTATTTTAGAGGCGCAACTTTTGATGTTGGCATCTCAAAATATTCTCAACCCAGCCAATGGATCTCCAATTACAGTACCTTCTCAAGACATGGTACTCGGATTGTATTATATGACTAAGGCAAGAAAGTCTACGCCAGAGCATCCTGTATTGGGTGAAGGCTTGACCTTCTATTCACCTGAGGAGGTAGTCATCGCATTTAATGAGAAGCGCGTGAACCTTAATGCGATGATCAAGATTCGCGTGAAGGACTTCAACGAAGCGGGTGAATTGGTTCCTCAAATCATCGAGACTACCGTTGGTCGCGTACTCTTTAATAATGTAGTTCCTGAAGAGGCCGGATTTATCAATCAAGTATTGAATAAAAAGGCTTTAAGAACCATTATTGGTAAGATTTTACAAGTCACTGACGTTCCACGTACAGCGGAGTTCTTGGATAGAATGAAGCAAATGGGATACGAATTCGCCTTTAAAGGAGGACTTTCTTTCAGTCTTGGTGATATCATCATCCCGGCCGAGAAGGTCACTATGATTGAAGAAGCGAATCAACAGGTGGATGGCATCATGATGAACTACAACATGGGGCTTATCACCAATAATGAGCGTTACAATCAGGTTATTGATGTTTGGACATCGACCAATGCTATGCTTACTGAACTCGCTATGAAGCGTATCAGCGAAGACCAGCAAGGGTTTAACTCGGTGTTTATGATGCTTGACTCTGGAGCGCGTGGTTCGAAAGAGCAGATTCGTCAGCTAACCGGAATGCGTGGACTGATGGCTAAGCCGAAGAAGTCAACCGCAGGAGGGGGTGAGATCATCGAAAACCCAATCCTTTCAAACTTTAAAGAAGGACTCTCAATTCTCGAGTACTTTATCTCGACGCACGGTGCACGTAAAGGTCTTGCCGATACTGCCCTTAAGACAGCGGATGCAGGATATCTAACCCGTCGTCTCGTTGACGTCGCTCAAGATGTGATCATCAATGAAGAAGATTGCGGTACATTAAGAGGAATCGAGGTAGAGGCCCTAAAGAAGAATGAAGAGGTAGTTGAAACCTTAGGAGAACGTATTCTAGGCCGTGTAACCTTGGCCGATGTTTACGATCCAATTAGTGGAGAATTACTTTTAAGTGCAGGTCAAGAGATTTCAGAGGCTGATGCTGAAACAGTTGAAAAGTCTGCTGTAGATCGTGTTGAGGTACGTTCGGCCTTGACTTGTGAAGCTTCAAAAGGTATTTGTGCGAAGTGTTATGGACGCAACCTCGCTAGTAATAAACCTGTTCAAAAAGGTGAGGCTGTCGGTGTAGTTGCTGCACAGTCTATTGGAGAGCCAGGTACTCAGCTTACGCTTAGAACCTTCCACGTAGGAGGTATCGCAGGTAACGTTTCTGAAGACAATACATTATCAGTGAAGTTCGACGGTATCGCTGAGATCGAAGATCTTCGAGTGGTTGAAGGAGAAAACAGCGCAGGTGAAAAAGCGAATATTGTGATTTCACGTACAGCTGAAATGAAGTTAATTGAGCCTAAAACGAAAGCTGTATTAAGTGTAAATAACATTCCTTACGGTTCGCAGTTGTTCATCAAAAATGGTGACAAGGTGAAGAAGGGTGATGTGATCTGTCAGTGGGATCCTTACAACGGTGTTATCATTTCAGAGTTTACCGGTAAGATTGCTTATGAAAATATTGAGCAAGGCGTGACTTACCAGGTTGAGATCGACGAACAAACTGGATTCCAAGAGAAGGTAATCTCTGAGTCTAGAAACAAAAAGCTTATCCCAACATTATTGGTGTTAGATAAGAAAGGAAACACACTTCGTTCGTACAACCTTCCTGTAGGCTCGCACCTTATCGTCAATGAGAACGAAGAGATCAAAGAAGGAAAAATCTTAGTTAAGATTCCGCGTAAGTCAGCTAAGGCTGGTGATATTACAGGGGGTCTTCCAAGAGTTACCGAGCTTTTCGAAGCACGTAACCCTTCAAATCCTGCTATCGTTTCTGAGATAGATGGTGTGGTTTCATTCGGTAAGATCAAACGTGGTAACAGAGAGATTGTTGTTGAGTCGAAGTTAGGCGATGTTCGCAAGTATCTTGTGAAACTCTCAAACCAGATTTTGGTTCAAGAGAACGATTACGTGAAAGCAGGTATGCCGCTTTCTGACGGATCGATCACTCCAGACGATATCCTTTCAATCAAAGGACCATCTGCTGTTCAGCAATACCTAGTAAATGAAATCCAAGAGGTGTATCGTTTACAAGGGGTGAAGATTAACGATAAGCACTTTGAAGTGGTAGTACGTCAAATGATGCGTAAGGTACAGATTCAAGATGCTGGTGATACACTATTCCTTGAAGATCAATTGGTTCACAAGGATGACTTCATTCGTGAGAACGATGCTATCTTCGGAATGAAGGTAGTTGAGGATGCAGGTGAATCTGAGAATCTTAAGCCAGGTCAAATCATTTCTGCACGCGAGTTAAGAGATGAGAATTCGTTGCTTAAGCGTCAAGATAAGGCATTGGTTTCTGCGCGTGATGCAGTTGCTGCTACAGCAACTCCAATCCTTCAGGGTATTACCAGAGCTTCGCTTCAAACGAAGTCGTTTATTTCAGCAGCTTCGTTCCAAGAAACCACTAAAGTATTGAATGAGGCAGCGGTAAGCGGTAAGGTAGATTCACTTGAAGGTCTCAAAGAAAATGTGATTGTAGGTCATAAGATTCCTGCTGGAACAGGATTGCGTGAGTACGATCATATCATCGTAGGATCTAAGGATGAGTTTGAGGCCAAAGTGCCATCACTCGTTGATGAAGACGCCCTTAAGGCTTAAGAATAATTTAAAATGGACGCTAAAGAGCAGTCATTAAATATTGAGATTGATGAAAAAACCGCCGAGGGAGTGTATTCGAACTTGGCGGTTATCAATCACTCTGCTTCAGAATTTGTACTCGACTTCATCAGTGTAATGCCTGGCACTCCTAAGGCTAAAGTCAAGAGTAGAATTGTACTCACTCCTGAGCATGCCAAGCGTTTTGCAAAAGCCCTAGAAGAAAATATCGCGGGCTTTGAGAAGCACAACGGTACGATCAAAGAGCAACAAGCTCAGAACCTTCCGATTAATTTTGGTCCCGTAGGAGAAGCCTAGAGGTATTATTCTACTATTTCTGAAGTAAATCTGAATACAATTGAAGGGTACTTCTGCTGCGCCATTTGCAGTGAAAATTGTGAATCAGCTAGAAAAACAAGTTGATCGGTTTTATCCTTTGCTAAAAACTTCTGCTTTACGCGTTTGAATTCGCTCAGTTCATCCGCTTTCGCCTTAGATTCATCAATCCAACACGCCTTGTAAGCGGCAAAATTTTCATAAGAACATTTCGCGCCGTATTCGTGCTCTAAGCGGTACTGAATGACTTCATATTGAAGTGCCCCGACCGTTCCTATTATTTTTCGACCGTTGATCTCAAGGGTAAATAATTGGGCTACCCCTTCATCCATAAGCTGATCTATCCCTTTGAACAGCTGCTTTGCTTTCATCGGATCGGCATTGTTGATGTATCTAAAATGTTCTGGTGAGAAGCTAGGAATTCCTTTGTAGTGCAATTGCTCGCCTTCAGTCAGGGTGTCTCCAATCTTAAAGTTTCCAGTGTCATGAAGTCCAACAATATCTCCTGGATAAGAGGTGTCAACGATTTCTTTCTTCTCGGCAAAAAAGGCATTTGGGCTCGAGAATTTTAGTTTTTTCTGCAATCGGACATGCAAATAGGGTTTGTTGCGCTCAAAGGTTCCTGATACAATTTTCACAAAGGCCAGGCGATCGCGATGCTTCGGATCCATATTGGCATGGATTTTAAATACAAATCCGCTGAAATTAGATTCAGAGGGCTCTACATCACGTTCTTCAGCACGTTTGGGTCTCGGCGGAGGCGCGATTTGCACAAAGCAATCGAGTAGCTCTCGAACCCCAAAGTTGGTCAGCGCTGAACCAAAGAGCACAGGTTGCATTTCACCATTTAAATATGCTTCGCGTGAAAATGGCGGATAAACTCCCTCTACCAATTCTAGGTTTTCGCGCAAGGTATTGGCGGCAGAGGCTCCGACCAAGGTATCTAGATTGGGGTCATTTACGTCTTGTATGCCGACGGTTTCACCCTTGTGCTGCTTACTTTGAGAGGTAAAAAGATTGACGTTCTTCTCAAAGATGTTGTAGATCCCTTTAAAATCATATCCCATACCAATGGGAAAACTCAAGGGCGTCACCTTTAAATTGAGCTTCTGTTCTACTTCGTCCAAGAGATCAAAAGCATCTTTTCCTTCGCGGTCGAGTTTGTTGACGAATACAATCATTGGGATGTTTCGCATTCGGCAAACCTCAACGAGTTTTTCGGTTTGCTCTTCGACTCCTTTTGCCACGTCGATCACTACTATTACACTATCTACCGCTGTTAGGGTTCTAAAGGTATCCTCAGCAAAGTCTTTGTGTCCTGGAGTATCAAGGATATTGATCTTGGTGCCATTGTAGGTAAAGGCTAGAACTGAGGTAGCTACAGAGATTCCTCTCTGTCTTTCGATCTCCATGAAATCACTGGTAGCAGACTTTTTAATCTTATTACTCTTTACGGCCCCTGCCTCTTGAATAGCCCCTCCGTAGAGAAGTAATTTTTCGGTAAGTGTCGTTTTACCCGCATCGGGGTGAGAGATAATACCAAACGTTCTTCTTTTCTTAATTTCTTCGGTAAATGACATAGATCGAGTCGCGCTAATGTGCTGCAAAAATAGCGCTATTATCGTATCTCTCTCAATTGAGGTATCTTTGATGAAGAAGTGGTTTTACTTCAATTGAAATACGCTATGCAAGAAGAAAAGGTCATTTTAGTAAATGAAAAGGATGAGGCTATTGGCCTTATGCCTAAAATGGAAGCTCACGAAAAAGCATTATTGCATCGTGCTTTCTCAGTGTTCATTCTAAACGATAAAAATGAAGTAATGCTCCAGAAACGGGCAGCTCACAAGTATCATTCTCCTTCATTGTGGACCAATACCTGCTGCAGTCATCAACGTGACGGTGAGGACTCTATTCAGGCAGGAGAGCGAAGATTGAAAGAAGAGATGGGTTTTTCGGTTCCACTTAAAGAATTGTTCAGTTTCATTTACAAAGCGCCCTTTGATAACGGTTTAACTGAGCACGAATTGGATCACGTCTTGATAGGCTACTACAACGATGCTCCAGAGATCAATCCGGATGAGGTATCGGATTATTGCTACAAACCATTAGAAGCGATTCAAGAGGATATCGCAGTCCATCCAGAAGCTTACACGGTATGGTTCAAAATTATCTTTGAGAAATTCTACGAACATTTAAAAAAAGAGGTTTATGCGGGTTAAGGTGAGTAGAAAGGCGCATTTTAATGCCGCCCATCGATTGTATCGACCTGATTGGTCGGCAGCGCAAAATCAAGAGGTGTTTGGCTTATGTAATAATCCGAATTACCACGGACATAATTACGAACTCATTGTGAGTGTTACGGGAGAGGTAGATCCTATAACGGGTTACGTTATGGACATGAAAGTCCTTAAGGATCTCATCAAGTCTGAGGTAGAAGAGGCCTTTGACCACAAGAATCTCAATGTTGAAGTTCCTGAATTCAAAACACTAAATCCAACGGCTGAAAATATTGCAGTAGTCATTTACGACAAGCTAAAACCTCACTTGGACACTTCTATGGAGCTAGAGGTGGTACTCTATGAAACGCCTAGAAATTACGTTACCTATAGCGGATAATAATGCAACCCTACCCACTCGTTTTTACTCCCATTTATAAGGAGCGCTTATGGGGAGGACAAGGACTTCGAACCTTTTTGAAGAAAGCTATACCTGACGGCCAAATAGGCGAGAGTTGGGAACTCTCAGGGGTCGATGGATCTGCATCTGTGGTATCGAACGGTTTGTATCAAGGGGTCAGCCTCAACGAATTGATTCAAGAATTCGGAGCTGAATTGTTGGGTCAACCTACCATTGAACGTTTCGGCAGGGCTTTTCCAATCTTAATTAAGTTTTTAGACGCAAGGCTTGACTTGTCTATTCAGGTACATCCGTCTGATGAATTGGCCCGTGAACGTCACGATAGTTTCGGTAAAAATGAGATGTGGTACATTCTTCATGCAACATCAAATGCCAAGTTAATAGTAGGCTTTAAGCAGGGTGTAGATCAAGAAACCTACCTCAAGGCTTTAGAGGAGAAGCGTCTAACCGACATCTTGGAGTATCACCAGGTAAAACCCAATGATGCATTCCTTATCGAAACGGGTACCATTCACGCTATTGGTGCCGGTATTGTGCTTGCGGAAATTCAACAAACAAGTGATGTCACTTACCGTGTTTACGATTTTGATCGAACCGATGCGGCCGGAAATAAAAGAGAGTTACATACCGAATTGGCCAAGGATGCACTTAATTATGGCCATAAAACCTCGTACAAGTTAACTCCTAAATCTACTAAGGAGTCAGAGGAATCTGCACTCTCATCTCTAGCTCAGACACCCTATTTCAGTACAAATGAGCTCTGCCTTGAGGCTAACTTTACACGTGATTTAGCTGCATCTGACCATTTTTTAATCTATATAGTCGTAGAGGGTCAAGCTGTATTTCAAACGGCGGAACTCCCTGATTTCTCGGTAGATGCCCCTGTCGGAACAACGGTACTGATTCCTGCTTGTTGTAAAAAATTACGAATACATACAAATTCTTGTAGGCTCTTAGAGGTTTTTGTTTAACTTGTTAGGACAGAAAGCAAACACTATGGCAAGTATTAAGCTGCTCAAAAAAGAAATTAACTATGTTTTGGGCGACCTCATCGAACAAGTTTACCACTGGGAGGCCAGTTCGAAAAAACTAAATTCAGAAGAGGGAACGAAGCTGATAGACAAATGTATTCAGGTCTATGATGAGCTTATTGAACTCGTAAACGACAAAGAAGTCGCTGCGAAGAAAGAGCACTTTACTAAAATTAAGACCTACCTCAGTGAGAAAACTGAGGATATACAAAAAGAAATCGAATCGCTACCGAGTTAATCTTTCAATTGGTCTGCGAGTTGTTTACCGTAGGTTGAAACTTTAATTTCTTCGGTAAGTAGGTTGTAAATAGAATCTTTCCACTTTTCTTGTAAGAAATCTCCTTGCTCTACAATCACAAAAGGCGTTAGATAGCTGTTGGGGTTGGCCAAGCCATAGTTTACCAGGAACTGGTATCTTCTGAGCTCATTTTTTCGTGCAATGGTTACCAAAGAATCTTGCGCTACAGGATTTAGAAATTCATCTTCTTGGGATAGTTGATACAATTCAAGTGATTTGGTATCGAAATCACTGAGCATTTTACTTATGCGTTCAAATTCTTCGTGATGAGGCCCTGAAACAATTTGGGCGTCTTTCTCAAAGTTTTCTCTGGTAGTCACTATAGTAGTAAGACCTGGATCAGCAAATACATTAATGCGATCGTTAAATGGGTTATTGTCTTCTTTATCTAGTCGGACAATTAAGAATTCTGGATGCTCGATATTCATTTGAAGCCTGTGCTTCTCTTCACTGGTCACACGTACCGTATCTAAGACAACCAGGGTGCTGTCTTGTACTTGTTCAAGGAAAAGCTTGCCTTTCTTTAAGCCAGCGATAGTTATCTCAATACTGCTATTTGTGGTCGGAGTCGAAGTACACGAAATAAGAAGTGTTCCAATAATACTCAATACGATCAGAGGAGTACGCGTCATGATGCTGAAATTTGGCCAAAAATAACTATAAACTTATTGCTTGCATTAAAATGGCACATAAATAAGCGCCTATGGTGCCAACGACATATCCCAGTACAGCCAAAAGTATCCCTACAGATGATAGTGCTGGGTGAAACTCAGATGCGATAATGGGTGCAGAGGCTGCTCCGCCTACGTTTGCTTGACTCCCTACCGCTAAAAAGAAGAGAGGTGCTTTTATAACCTTAGCTACGACAATTAGAAGTAAGGCGTGAAAACTGATCCATATCAGTCCTATTGCAAACAGCTCAGGATGACTCAAGGCGTCGACTAGATTCATTTGCATGCCTATAGTGGCCACAAGTATATAGATGAATATACTTCCGAGTTTACTGGCTCCGGCCCCTTCGTATTTCTTCATTTTTGTGAAAGAAGCCCCAATTCCAATTGCTGTCGCGACGACTACCATCCATAAAAATTCTGAGGTCAATGACGTAAATACATTATCGGGGTGTTCTAGTTGAGGAAAGGTGTAGAGCAGTGATTGAACGATTCTTGGGGCTAAGAAATGGGCTAATCCTACTCCAGCAAAGGCAATGGCAAAAATTCCCATGAAATCAAAAGTACTTGTGACTCTAGAGTGCTCGTTCTGGTAGTGTTCCACTTTTGCTTGTAAGGTATCTATAGCTTTTGTGTCTGCCTTTAACCATCGGTCAATTTCCTTCTTTTTAGAGGTGCTCATCATTAGAATGGCAAGCCAAATATTGGCCACGATAATATCTACCAGAACCATTGAGCCATAGAGGCTTCTCTCGTACCCGAAAACCTCTAACATGGTGGCTTGATTGGCACCTCCTCCAATCCAACTACCAGCAATAGTAGCGAGGCCTCTCCATAGCTCTTGCGAGCCTTCAAGTCCGAGTAGTGATGGGTCTATAAGTGAAACCAAGAAGAGTGCTAATGGTCCTCCTAAAACAATGCCAAGGGTGGCGGTAATAAATAAAATGAGTGCCTTTGGCCCTAAAGCCACAATGGCTTTAAGGTCTATGCTTAGGGTCATCAGAATCAAGGCAGCCGGCAAGAGATATCGGCTGGCTATGGTGTATAGATTTGAATCTGTGGCATCAATGACTCCAGTGCTGACAAGTATAGAAGGAACGAGATAGCAAAGCAGTACTGCTGGAACTATACTGTAGAAGCGCTTAAACGTATTAAGTTGACGTGTGAAAAAGATAAGCCCTAGAACGAGGGCTAGTGTTCCGAATACCACAGCATCAGATGCGAGCATAGTCTAGATGTTTAGCCAGTAAGTTAGCTTTAAATTAATCGACCGTCCCCGAGGTCCCCATGTAGTGGTAAAGTAGTTATCGTTATAGACCAAGAAAAGATCTGATAAAGGTGCGAATCGCCATTGTAACCTTGAATTGATACCTAAGTTGTCACGTTGATTACTGTATTGGATAAGGGTAGACCAGAATACATTTCGGTTAAAGGTATATTGAATACGTGGGCTCAAGAGAAGAATATTAGCCATACCATAATCACCTGGTAAGGCGATATGATCAAAGTTGGTATTGAAGCCTAGATTTACTTTTGGTTGAATACGCAAGGTGAATCGATTTTCAAAAGAATAGCGATTTCCATTAAAGAATTCACCTAAGTTTAATTCAGTATTAAAGGAGAATAATTTTTGTGGATTAGATTGGTATTGAATGCGCACCGCTCCGTAGGTGTATTCTGTTTGTGCCTCAAGAGGTTTGTCTTCGTCTTTTCGAGTAGGTCCAAACTCATCTGTCAAGAAGGTATAGCGGTGATTGTATGAAAATTCAACTCGAGAGAGATTTTTTAAACGTCCCTCATAACCGAAATTTCTAAAAACATCTGTCTGCTGGTAGTCACGACTCATGACGTAGGTTTGGCTGTGAAAAGAGTCAAAAACATGAGTATTGAAAGCTCCTTTTTGTGGCCATATGCTATACCCTAACCTTCCCGCAACCCTGAATATATCGTTACGAGGAATGAATCCTAGATCAGAGACGAATTCTTTATCGATAGCACTAAAATCTAAAAAGCCATTCCAGGTTCGTGTATTGTATCGAATCGTCGTTCCCCAAGAGGTGTTGCCTTGGGTGTCGTTGGGTGAAAGCGACTTGTGTAGATAGAACTTTCCGGTGTAGGTATTGTCTGATGAGGCTAAGTTATAATCGAGTCCAAGAACGCGATTATACTTGAGGGGACCGTCCTCTCCAAGCTCGTCTTCGGCAGTATTGTGTTGACGATTAATAATGAATCCTCCGAAATTAGATCGCGAAAATACTTTTTGCTGGAACGCGATCATTCCATGGTTAGTTGCAGGAATTCCGTTTTCTAGATCTGCTTCAGTTTGCACGTTGAGCACACCCAGTCTAAATTTATCCCCAATTTTTCCTGATAAACGCGCTCCTGCTATGATAGGGTTCTCAATGGTGTTGCCATCCTTGTCGCTTGCGATACCAATACGTCTCGAAAAGAAGGGGTTTGCATTTCTTCCACTACCAAATCCACCAAATAGGTCGTTATTATCTAAGAAAAATTGCCTGCGTTCTGGAAGTGATACCTCAAAACGCGTGAGGTTGGTGATGAAATTATCTACTTCAACTTGAGAAAAATCTGGATTTAAGGTGAGATCTAAATTCATTCCTTTTCCTACGGGTACTTTAAAGTCTCCTCCAAAGGAATTAAAAGAACTCAGGTCTGTGCCATTTTCAAAATCTTTACTCGCGCCTGCCGCAACAAAAGGGATGAGGGCTATTGAAGTACTTGAATTACCCAAAGGCTTTTCGAATTCTAAAATACCGGTAAAGGCAAGATTGGCGATTAGCTGATTTTGAGGGACTCGAGACCAGATTGTTCTTTCGTTGGTTTGCGTATCAAAACGATAGCTGTTGATACTCCAATAGGTGCTACCGTCTTGAAACTTCAATGAGTTCATAGGAATAACCAGTTCCGCACTGTAGTATCCGTCTCCTACGTAAGCTTCTCCATACCATTTAACATCCCAATCGGTGCTAAAATCTCTTCGGTCAGATCCACCGTTAGCAATAAGACCTTCTCGCATAACACCAAAAGGATTGATGCCGAATAAAAAAGCATTTACTCCGTCGTTAAAGGTGTCAATTGATATGCTGATATTATCACTCCCTGTTGCACGATAATCGCGTTGTAAAGAGTTGGTTACGAATTCATTAGTTTGCGTTTGCGCAACGAAACCTATATAGAGAAAATCGTTGTTGTAAAGAATTCGAAAGGATGAATCTTTAGTGGCAGGGAGCGTATCTGTTGGGAAATTCTGAACAAAATTAGACTGCACCTCTGCACGCTCCCATTGGGGTTCAAGCAATTTTCCGTCTATTTCAAAGGGCTCTTCTGTAAATAAAGCCTTTATGCTTCTGCGTTCTTGGGCCTGTACTCCACTGATGGTCATTACGATCAGCGCTAGTAGAAAGATTTTCTTTTTCATCATGAATAACTTCAAAAATACGCGTTTTGACGTACCGACATGTTAAAATTGTCCATTGTTCCAAACTTTCCTGTGGCGAACCTGAATGAAGCCTATTGTTCTTTTAACTTTACCTCATCAAATCCTTTTTGCTCATGTTAAGCCTACTCTTCGTATTCATATCCCTTCCATCAGAAATAGACACGAAGGAGATTCCTCTTTTTTCTACAGAACGTTATGAAATTGCCTTTACTAACGAAGCGGTGTGGGGGCAAACTGGTCATCGCGTGGTAGGTCAAATTGCTGAAGCCTTTTTGAGTAAAAAAGCCAAAAGAGAGATTCATCGCTTGTTAGACGGTCACAGCCTTGCTTTTGCCTCTACTATTGCAGATGAAATCAAGTCAGATCGTGCCTATGATTCTTTTGGCCCCTGGCATTATGTTAATTATGAAATGGGAGCACATTATGATCCTTCTAAGGCCGATGAGAGAGGAGATATTGTTTACGGAATTCAGAAAAGTATTGAAGTTTTAGAAAGTAAAATTGCGAGTGATGCAGACAAGAGCTTTTATCTGAAATTATTGATTCATTTTATCGGTGATTTACATCAACCCCTTCACGTCGGAAGGGCTGAAGACCAAGGAGGGAATCGCATTCAAGTCAGTTGGTTTTCACGCAACTCAAACCTTCACCGTGTATGGGATTCAGATCTGATAGATGGATACAATATGAGCTATGATGAGCTTGCTCAAGAATTGCTTCGCTCTACCACTTCTGCTGAACGCGAGGAGCTTGCCAAAGGTACTTATCTCGATTGGGTTGAAGAATCTCATCAAATTGTCGAGCGCGTCTACGCTTCGGCTTCAAGTGGAGATCGTTTAGGGTATCGCTATACCTATGATTTTAATCCACTCGTTTTCGAGCAGTTGGCTAAGGGTGGAGTGCGTTTGGCAAAAGTTCTAAATGATCTTTTTGACTAGACTCAACGGCGCTTTGAGACCTTGTTCATGCTGATGTGGCGTTGTCTGCTGCATTTAAAGCGATTCACGTCTTCTGAACGTTTCTTTAGGTGCTTTGTTGCGCGCCCTTGAACGCGTTCACGCCACATTCTAAAACTTGAGGCTTTCATCTCGCGTCTCATGAGGTCAATGACTTGCCTCTCGCTAAGTCCGAATTGAAAGGTTATGGCATCGAAAGGGGTGCGATCTTCCCAGGCCATCTCGATGATACGATCAATCTCTGCCTCGGATAGGTTGAGGGTGGGGGATTCTTTCTTCATAGCCCTTCAAAGATATAGCGAAAAGTCAAATTGATTCTAGAAGCTTTCGGTGTTCGGGTTTTAGGCAGCTGATGCTTAAAATCCAATTGACTTCTACCTCCCATTAAAAGAAGACTACCGTGTTTAAGGTCAATGGACTGCTTAAGCGTCTTATCTGTCTTATGTTTTATATGAAAACGTCGGGTTGCACCTAAACTTAATGAGGCAATTACCGGGGTTGGCCCCAATTCTGGCTCATCATCTGCATGCCATCCATTACTGTCTTTTTCGTTTCTATATAAATTGAATAAGCAACTGTTGTAGTGATGACCGGTGAGGTCTTCAATCTCACTCTTAAGGAGCTTCATTTTTTCTGTAAAGCAAAAGGCCTTGAGGGTTAATCCAGCATAGGTGTATGATCTTTCTTCATCGGCATATAGGGCCGTTAGTCGGGGTTGGTCGTAGATTTTTCCGAAAACTTTTACCTGCTCGGATTGCCATTGAACAGTGGAGTTAAAGTGTTCAAACCAGCTGTCAGCCTCGGTTTGATTCAGAAAGTCTTCCCAAATCAGCAGTTTCGCTGTTCCTATGGATGCATCGATCATCATGTTGAAATAACATTTCTCATTTCATGCCTGTAGGCCGAGGGAGACATGCCTGTAAAAGTCTTGAAGAGCCTCGTAAAGTGTGAGACATTTTGAAATCCGGCTTCAAAGGCTATATCGCTAATCGCCATCTCTTTTTCTGCCAAAAGTTTAGAGGCGTGCACAAGTCTGTATTCATTTACAAACTGGGTAAATGTTTTGCTTGTAGTTTTTTTAAAATACCTACAGAATGAGGGTTCTGTCATTCCTGATAGGGAAGAAACCGTTTCAAGTGGGATGGGTTGTTGAAAGTTATTTTTGACGTAGTTAAAGACCTTGTTGATTCTATTTTGTTCGCTGACCTCGGTTGAGATGGCAAATTTTTCGGCGTTTAAAATGGTCAGCTCTGTTGAAAGACTCAATTCGTGCAGAATATCAAGTATGCTTAAAAGCCTTTTGAATCCATCAAGCTCATCTAATCCTTCCATGGCTGATCCAACTCTTGACTTTGTGTCTCCATGAAAAGCTAATCCTTGTTCAGCCATGCTAAAAAGGGCTTTAAGCTTTTCCATTTCTGGAATGTCAAAGAACCCTTGGCCTAAAAAATCTTCCCTGAACTGAACAAGAGTCTCTTTTCTGTTTCCGGTAGAACGGTCTGTAAATCCGCAATGTGGTAAGTTCTTGCCAATCAAAATTAGATCGCCATCATTGAAGTACGACATATGCGTTCCGATCTGTCGTTTTCCTGATCCCCCATTGATGTAAACAAGTTCAATTTCTGGATGATAATGCCAGCTCTTGTAATGGTTCACATTATACTCGTCAAAGGTTTCAAGTTTGAAGGAGTTTCCGAATACAGGTGTAATAATCTCAAAGGCAAGTTGTTGCATGATACTTTTTTCTTTTTCACCCTCAGTTTAAGGATACAAAATTAACCTTAAATTGACATTTATTGCCATATCAATCCTGAAATAAGGTTAAAATAGTGCATAAATCTGACAACTTAAGAAAAGTAACGCGATTAAAGAGGGGGGTATATTTGCAGTATCAATCATCAATCAAAAAACGAACTGTCAAAAACACTGTTATGAAAAAGTCTTTATTTACTTTCCTTTTAGTTGCTGTTGCAACTGTTTCTTTCGCAAATGTTTCTTTAGTGAAGTCTACGGGAATCTATGAAAACGTACTTACTGAAGACCCAACTTTTGTTAGAAAGGGTGAAAAATTAGTAATCAGTTTTTTAAATGCTGATTTAGAGCCGGTTGAAATCCGTATCACGGATTCAGAAAACAACCTCGTTTTCGCTCAAGAATTCGACGGAGAGTTCATCGTTCAAAAGGCATTCGACTTTTCGAAGGCACAACGCGATGACTATAAGGTAGTTGTAGCTTACAAATCAATTGCGGTTGGTCAAATTGTTGAGGTACAATAGTTTAGTTAATTGTTAAGGTAAAAAAGCCCCTCATTCGAGGGGCTTTTTTTATGGATCAATTTATTTGATCATTTCTACGCTTCTAGATATAAAGTCTGAAAGCTCTTTTCCTTTTAGAATACCTTTCGATAGGCGCGCTAGGTCAACCCCTTGTTGAATAAGGCGTTTGCGCTTTTTCTCTGTTTTTGCTTCGAAGATCTCGCTGATCAGTGGGTGATTGGTATTCACTACAAGATTGAACATGTCAGGCATTGAACCCATTCCCATAATACCACCTGAACCGGTTTGTTGCATGTCTTTCATTCTTCGCATGAATTCTGGCTCAGTGAGCATAAATGGGAGGGCGTCACTACTCAGACCTTCTGCTTGCACCGTGTATCCGAAGGGTTTAACCGTATCTTCTACTAGGGTCTTGAGCTCTTCTTGTTGCTTTTCATCCAGCTTTGATAGGTTGGCTTCTTCTTTCTTGATTAGGTTTTCTACGGCATCAGCGTCTACACGAGCAAATTGAACTTCCTTCAGTTCACTCTCGAGTTTCTGAATAAGGTGGGGCGCAATCGGGGAATCGAGAAGTAATACCGTGTACCCTTTTTGCTTGGCCTGTTCGATGTATGCGTGCTGCTGATCAGGCTGTGTTGCATAGAGGTAAACGGTCTTGTTGTCTTTGTCTTTATGAAGCTCTTTTACACGTTCTTCAAGTTCTTCATAAGTAAGGTATTCTCCGTCCGTAGTTGGGTATAGCGCAAATTTTTGTGCTTTTTCAAAGAATTTATCCTCAGTCAGCATACCGTACTCGATGACAACCTTGATGTCGTTCCACTTTTCTTCAAAGTCTTTACGATCTTCCTTGAAAAGACTCTGTAGTTTATCCGCCACCTTGCGGGTGATATAGGAGGTGATCTTTTTTACCGAGCTATCAGCTTGTAGGTAAGATCTCGAAACATTAAGCGGAATATCTGGAGAGTCAATCACCCCTTTGAGCATCGTCAAGAATTCTGGAACAATTCCTTCTACATTGTCCGTAACAAAAACCTGGTTTTGATACAGTTGAATGCGATCCTTCTGAATCGACAAGTCGTTGGTAAGTTTTGGAAAGAAGAGTACTCCGGTCAAATTAAACGGATAATCTACATTGAGGTGAATGTGAAAGAGAGGACTCTCAAATTGCATGGGGTAGAGTTCTCTATAAAAAGCCGTGTAATCTTCTTCATTAAGGTCGGCCGGGGCTTTGGTCCACGCGGGAGTCGTGTTGTTAATGATGGCATCTACTTCTTTGGTAGGAGCTGGATCGTCCTCCTTGGCCCCTTCGGGCTTTTCAAGGGTTTCAGTACGTGTGCCGAATTTGATGGGGATCGGCATAAACTTGTTGTATTTGGTCAATAAACCTTGAATAGTAGACTCTTCTAGGTATGAAGCAGCGTCTTCTGAGATGTGCAGAATTATTTCAGTACCCCTTTCCGTTTTATCATGTGCTTCTAAAGAGAATTCTGGTGAGCCGTCGCAAGACCAGTGAACCGCTGGCGCATCTGAATAGCTTTTGGTAATAAGTTCTACTTTATCTGCCACCATGAAGGCTGAATAGAAACCAAGCCCAAAGTGTCCAATAATACCTGCATCTTTAGCACTGTCTTTGTATTTGTCAAGAAATTCTTCGGCGCCAGAAAATGCAACTTCATTGATGTATTTTTTAACCTCTTCTTCGCTCATCCCAATACCTTGGTCAATCACGTGAAGTGTTTTATTCTCTTTGTTGATTTTCACCTCAATCATAGGATTGCCGTATTCGACCTTTGCTTCGCCAATTCCGGTGAGATGTTTCAGTTTTAGGGTGGCGTCTGTAGCATTCGAGATCAATTCTCTCAAAAAGATTTCTTGATCGCTGTAGAGAAATTTTTTGATCAGTGGAAAGATGTTATCCACCGAAACATTAATTTTTCCTTTTTCCATGGTTTATGTTTTTTCTCAATGGAACCAAAAAGAATACCATCTTCATAGAGGCTGACAACATGACACCTGAACGACAAAAAATAATTTTTTAAAATGTTTAATATTTTTTTGATTTAAATAAACAAAATGTATATTTGAAGTGTTGTGGGAAATTTGCTATGATAAAATTCAAACAACGATTTTGTTTATTTATTGGTTAGGTTGTTGAAAGCGCCCTCTCATTCTTCGAGAGGGCGCTTTCTATTTAGAGCGATTTCTTCTCGCTTCTCTCAGTAATTAATTGTTTAGATTATAGTAAATTTGTGTAAACAAAATTGCAAATGGCAAAGTCGCAAACATCTTCTAAGAAAGAGCTAAAGAGTGTCATACTCACTGCATATATGGATGCAGTTTTGGAACACGAGGTACACCCGAAATCTGTATATAAGTTTTGCAAGTCGGCTAAGATTGATGAGGCGGCATTCTACGAGCATTATAACAGTATGGATGCAGTAGCCGCTGCTGTTTGGAGCACCTTTCATGAGAACACCCTTACTACCCTTGAAAAGAGCAAGGAGTTTACAGGGTTTTCGAATCGTGAAAAGGTGTTGACGTATTTGTTTACCTTTTTTGAGAACCTCACCCTTAATCGCTCGTATGTGGCCTTTGTACTCTCAGAAGTTCATTCTAATTGGAAAGAGCTCAAAATGTTGAAGGCGCTAAGAACAGATTACAAAGGCTTTATTGAAGAATTAATCGCTGAAGAAAACGAGCAGAAGTCAAATGGTATCTTTAAATACAACAAGCAGTTTTTTGCGGAAGCGGCTTGGGCTCAATTCTTATTACTGCTTAAGTTTTATCTAAATGATGATTCTAAGGGCTTTGAAAAAACAGATGTCTTTATTGAAAAATCGGTGAATACCGTGTTTGACGTTTTTGATAACACTCCACTTGAGAGCGCCTTAGATCTTGGTAAGTTTCTGTTTAAAGAGTCTTTTAGTCATTAGTGAAGTCTACCGATCAAATTCCAACTTCAAAGCTTCAGCGTACCTCAAAACTTGTGGGTACGGGCGTCCGTCTGGGGGCTAATTACCTCAAGTATTACGGGCAGCGTCTTGTCGACGATGAACAGAAAGCGAAAGAGAAGTTGAATGAAAACAACGCCGCAGATATATACGATTCGCTGAAAGATCTAAAGGGAAGTGCATTAAAGGTCGCTCAAATGCTAAGCATGGAGCGCAATATGCTTCCTCAGGCCTATGTCGATCGCTTTTCGCTGTCTCAGTTCTCAGTTCCACCTCTTTCAGCCCCCTTGGTTCGCAAGACGTTAAAGCGCTATCTCAACGAAGATCCAGAACGTATTTTTGACTCTTTTGATTATCAAGCCATGAATGCCGCTTCAATTGGTCAGGTTCATCGCGCTACTTCAGACGGAAGAGCTCTTGCGGTGAAGATCCAATACCCTGGTATCGCTGAAAGTATAAAAAGTGATTTGGCATTGGTGAAGCCCATTGCATTACGCATGTTTAACCTAGGAGCAAAAGAATCTGAGAAATACTTTAAGGAGGTAGAGGCCAAATTACTCGAAGAAACCAATTACATCATTGAATTAAAACAGAGTAAAGAAATCACCCAGGCCTGTGCTCATATTGAAGGGGTTGCTTTTCCTGAGTATGTAGAGGCTTTATCTTCTGAAAGGATACTCACTATGACCTATGTAAAAGGAAAGCCTTTAGGAGAGTGGGTGAAAACGACATTCGAACAAGAGGTCGGTGATAAGATTGGTCAGGCCTTGTGGGATTTTTACATGTTTCAGATTCACGGATTGCGCAAGGTGCATGCTGATCCTCATCCTGGAAACTTCCTTATTGGAGAAAGCAACGAATTAATTGTGATTGATTTCGGATGTATAAAAGAACTCCCAGAGGACTTTTACACACCTTATTTTGAATTGGCTGATCAAGCGACTCAATCTGATGAGTCTTTATTTATAGATAAACTTTACGAGTTAGAAATGCTTGTGCCTTCTGACGGTCCTAAAGAAGTGGAGTACTTCACTAAACTGTACAAAGATCTGTTACAACTATTCACTTCGCCTTTTAATAGGGATTCTTTTGATTTTGGTGATCCTACATTTTGGGAGGGTATCGGAAAGATGGCTGCTTTTTTCGCCAATGATGAGCAATTGAGAACGATGAACGCCAATCGCGGTTCTAAACATTTTCTCTATATGAATCGCACTTTCTTTGGTTTATACAACCTGCTTTATGACCTAAAAGCGAAAGTCGATACCCGAGCGTTTGAGCGCTATATGATCGATTAATCGTACCTTCTTTGAATTAAATTTTTAGCGATGTATACTTCTTTTATAAACGGACTAGGGCACTACGTACCTGAAAATCGTGTTACTAACGATGACTTGTCGCAATGGATGGAGACCAGTGATGAATGGATTCGCGAGCGCACCGGTATTGAGGAGCGCCGTTTTGCGGTAAAGGGAGAAGATACGACGACCTCCATGGGGGTTAAGGCAGCTAAAGTGGCGATTGAACGTTCAACGGTTTCAAAAGACGATATTGATTTTATCATTTTCGCGACCCTGAGTCCTGATTACTACTTTCCAGGACCAGGAGTGTTGGTGCAGCGTGACCTAGAGATAGGCACAGTGGGAGCATTAGATGTGAGAAACCAATGCTCGGGCTTTGTATATGCCCTTTCTGTGGCCGATCAATTCATTCGCAGTGGCATGTATAAAAATATACTCGTTATTGGTTCTGAACTGCATTCCCATGGTCTAGATATGACCACGAGAGGAAGATCGGTATCGGTTATTTTCGGAGACGGTGCGGGCGCAGCGGTGGTATCGAGAAGTGATAGCGATCAAAGCCAGATATTATCTTCACACTTGCACTCCGAAGGGCAACATGCAGAAGAATTGGCCCTCATTGCCCCAGGAATGGGTAAGCGATGGGTATCTGATATTCTAGCAGATAACGACCCTAACGATGTTTCGTATATGCCTTATATGAATGGCCAATTCGTATTTAAGCATGCAGTTGTTCGTTTTGCTGAAGTCATTCATGAAGGGCTTTCTCACAATGGCTTATCTACCGAAGATATAGACATGTTGATTCCTCATCAGGCGAATCTACGTATTGCTCAATTCATTCAAAAGAAATTCAAGTTGAGCGACGATCAGGTGCACAACAACATCATGAAATACGGTAATACCACTGCGGCATCGATTCCAATAGCGCTTACCGAGGCATGGGAGTTGGGTAAGATCAAAAGAGGCGATCTTGTGGTGTTGGCCGCATTCGGGTCTGGATTCACCTGGGGTAGTGTGATTATGCGTTTTTAGTCAGTGGCTTTTTTATCAAGAAAAGCCCTGCAAATGTCAGTAGCCCGTTTAAAGGGAGTAATTCATATCCTAATTGATACCCTCCAAGTGTTGCTGCATCAAGGCTGCCTAGTAAGGCGATAGTTGTCACAGCAAGTAGGGCGACTAGACCCACCCAACGTTCTCTGATCTGATAGGGTGTTAGAATTCCAAAAGCAAACATTCCTAAAAGCGGACCGTAAGTGTATCCGGCGATCGTTAGTAAACTATCAATGACGCTATCACTCAAGAAGTAGGTGAAACTTATAATCACACCAATAAGTAACACGGCTATCCCTAGATGTACTTGTTTTCTTCTCTTGACCTGAATTGATTGTGGGTGCTGATCTAGGGCTAAAAAGTCTAAACAAAAAGAGGTGGTTAAGGCGGTTAAAGCACTATCTGCACTACTATATGCTGCGGCAATGAGTCCGAGAAAAAAGGTGATCCCTATGCCGAGACCAAGGGAGTGATTCAAGGCTATTTCAGGAAATAAGAGGTCTGTCTTTACTACACCATTTGATGTGGGAATAGGAATGTTTTGAACATCGCTATAGTGAAATAGAAGACTGCCTAGGAAGACGAATAGACCCGTAACTAAAATAAGAACGAGACTGAATACAATCATATTTAGTTGGGCCTCCTTCAGGTTCTTACAGCTCAAGTTCTTTTGCATCATATCCTGGTCAAGTCCTGTCATTGCAATGGTGATGAATGCACCACCTATGAATGACTTGAAAAAATAACTCTTCTGCATGGGGTCATCGAACACAAAAACCTGGTTGTAGTTGGTGAAAGCGTCCGAGTTTATAAACGCTAGAGCAGAGGTATCTAACTGCTGTAGAATCAATACGGTGGCGAGTCCGAGTGCACTTAACATAAAAAGGGTCTGCAGGGTGTCGGTGATTACAATGGTTTTAATCCCCCCTCTAAAGGTATAGGCGTAAATGAGGGCGACAGATACGACCACGGTGAGTTCTATGGGAATTCCAAAGGATTCAAATACAAAGTGGTGCAACACGATGGCGACGAGATATAAGCGAAACGCTGCTCCTAAAACTCGTGAAAGGAAAAAGAAAAAGGCACCGATTTTTTGACTGTTGGACCCAAATCGTTCGCCTAAATATTCGTAGATCGAGCGTAACCCCATTTTATAGTAAAGCGGGAGTAGCACGTAGGCTATAATGAGGTAACCGAAAAAATACCCCAAGACGACTTGGAGATAGGTGAACTGCGTGGCGCCCACCCAACCCGGAACCGAAATAAAAGTAACACCTGATAATGAAGCCCCTACCATTCCGAAGGCTACTAGGTACCATTTAGAGCTTTTTCCCGCGCTATAAAAGGTTTCGTTGCTGTCGTTCTTACCCGTGAAGTAAGAAATGAGAAATAAGAGTCCGAAATAGAGTAGAAGAAGTATACTGATTTGGATCGAAGTCATGGGTGTTCGCCGTATTTTTGATTTATGGAATACGGTTCTAAGTTATTGGAAAAAGCGGTAGATCACATTGCCCAGCTTCCGGGTATTGGAAAAAGAACCGCGTTGAGGTTGGCCCTTCATTTACTTCAACGTCCAGAAACTCAAGCCTTAGATCTCGCGGATGCGCTGAAATCTTTGCGCTTAGAAATTCGACATTGTAAAAAATGCAATGCGCTCTCTGATGATGAGCTATGCGTTATTTGCTCCGATCCAAGGCGCGATGAACGACTGGTTTGTATTGTAGAAGATATCCGAGATGTGTTGGCCATTGAGGCTACGGCCGAATACAAAGGACTGTATCACGTATTGGGAGGTAAAATTTCGCCTATGGACGGAATAGGTCCTTCAGATCTTTCTATTGCGGGTCTCGTAGATCGATTGAAAACAGAGGCTGTAGATGAGGTGATTTTTGCATTAAGCGCCTCAATGGAAGGAGATACGACGCAATTTTATATCCACAAACAGCTCAAAGAATTTTCAGTCAAGTGCAGTACGCTAGCGAGAGGCTTGGCTGTGGGTGATGAGCTGCAATACGCGGATGAAATTACACTTGGCCGCAGTATCAGTAATCGCGTTTTACTGCAAGATTAGTTGAACTGAATTCCTAAATTTGCCTTTATGCCAAAGATTGAAGTTGTCTTACCAGAGATGGGTGAGGGTGTTGTTGATGCCACGGTGATCGCCTGGCTGAAAAACATAGGGGACACTGTTGCCGTTGATGAGGCAGTGGTAGAAGTTGCCACCGACAAGGTAGATTCTGAGGTAGTTTCAGAGGTTTCAGGCACTATTGTTGAACTTTGTGCAAAAGCAGATGATGTGGTTAAGGTCGGACAGCCCTTATTCATCGTAGCTACAACCGGTTCTGAAGATGCCGTCCCTGAAAAAGCCGACCAAGAAATAAAAGAAGATTACACAGCACCAGTTGTTGATAAGGAGCCCGAGGTAAAAGGTATTGATCAGGAATCTGTGGCGCAAATAGAGCACTTTACGAAAGAGGTAAGTGCCCCGTCTTATCGTGCTGCGCCGGCTTCAAGTCATGTTAAAGGATTTCTTTCTCCCTTGGTACGCAGTATTGCTGAGCAAGAGGGATTAACGGCTGCAGAACTGGATCAAATCGAAGGAACCGGTCTAGATCATCGCATAACTAAAGATGATATACTCCTCTATATCTCTCAACGAAAATCCAGCGCTTCAGCACCGGTCGAGGTTTCTGATTCTGCACTACCCGATGCTGTTACTGAAGAAAAACCGCAACCAACTCCTGTTGCTACGAAAGCAGCTGTTCGCTTGGAGACGGCAGAGGGCGACGAAAGAATAGCGCTCAACCGTATGGCCAAACTCACTGCAAAAAATATGATAGAGAGCGTCCTAACTTCGGCTCATGTTCAGAGCTTTATTGAAGTAGACGTTACGAATGTGGTAGAGTGGAGAGCGAGCGTAAAACAAGAATTTGAGCGTATTGAAGGAGAGAAATTAACCTTCACGCCAATCTTTATAGAGGCTGTTTCACGTGCTTTGAAGGCGTATCCTAAAATGAACATACAGTTCGATGGAGAAAACGTGATCCAGAAGAAAGCCATCAATATAGGAATGGCTGCTGCACTCGACGATGGTAATCTTATTGTTCCTGTAATACGCGAGGCAGACACCTTAAACCTTTCAGGACTTGCCCGAAAAGTCAATGATTTGGCGCATCGCGCCAGAACGAATGCCTTAAAGCCCGGTGAGGTAATGAATGCGACCTATACGGTAACGAATATAGGTTCATTCGGAAGTGTTTTTGGAACTCCAATCATACCGCAACCCCAGGTAGGGATACTGGCCATTGGGGCCATTCGTAAAATTCCCTCTGTGGTGGAGACTGAACAAGGTGAATTTGTAGGCATCCGTCATAAAATGTACTTGTCGCATTCTTACGATCATCGCGTAGTGAATGGAGCACTCGGAGGACTCTTTATAAAGTATATAGCAGACTATCTAGAGCAATGGGATCCAAAGAGAGCGGTTTAATTTTTGAAAAAGGAATATGGCGTTAACGCTCAAAAAACCAATTTGTTTTTTTGACCTCGAGACAACGGGGACCAACATCGTTAAAGACCGGATCGTTGAAATTGCGATCCTAAAGGTTTTTCCGAACGGAAATAAGCAGCAGTTTAGCTGGCTAGTCAATCCTGAAATTGAAATCCCGGATGAGGTGGTTGCCGTACACGGTATTTCGAATGAAAAGGTGGTGAATGAGCCTACATTTAAGGCTTTATCTAAAACGATTTACGAGCTTATAAAAGACAGTGACCTCTCAGGCTTTAATTGCGATCGCTTCGACATCCCTTTGCTGGTAGAAGAGTTTTTGCGCGCCGGAATCGATGTTGACCTTAAGAAGATGGTTTCAGTAGACGTACAGACGATTTTTCACAAAATGGAGCAGCGAACTCTTTCTGCTGCCTATAAATTTTACTGTGATAAACAGCTTGAAAATGCGCATTCGGCACTTGCAGATACTGAGGCAACCTATGAGGTCCTTTTGGCGCAGCTTGAACGTTATGGTGATCTACCTCAAAACGTTTCTGAATTGTCTGAGTTTACGGCTAGAAGAGATCGTGTAGATTTTGCGGGTCAGTTGGCCCTAGACGAAGAAGGAGATCCAATTTTCAACTTCGGAAAACACAAAGGAACTAAGGTGAGTGTTGTCTTAGAACAAGAGCCTGGATACTTTGGATGGATCCTTAATGCAGACTTTCCGCTTTATACTAAAAAAGTATTGACACAAATTAAATTGGGGACCTATTAAATCGTGTTGACATGAAGCTTATTTGCATCGGCAGAAATTATACTGCACATATAGAGGAGTTAGAAAATGAACGTCCGAAGGATCCGGTTATCTTCATGAAACCAGACTCTGCGATATTACCCAAAGAACAAGATTTCTATATTCCTGAGTTTACGCAATCGTTGCATTACGAGGTTGAAGTGTTGGTAAAGATTCACAAAGTTGGAAAGCATATTGCCCCTGCATTTGCACACAAATATTACGATGAGATCAGTCTTGGGATTGACTTCACGGCTCGCGATGTGCAAGATGAACTCAAGAAAAAAGGACTGCCATGGGAGAAGGCTAAAGCGTTCGACGGATCTGCGGTCATCGGTAAATGGGTTTCTAAAAGCAATTACGAATCTATTGATCGCCTAACGTTTAGTCTGCAAAAGAATCAAGAGGTGGTACAGCAGGCCAGTACGGAGTTGATGCTTTGGAAAGTGGATGAACTTATCGCTTACGTCTCATCTTTTTTCACCCTTAAAAAAGGAGATATTATTTTCACCGGAACCCCGGCAGGAGTAGGAACTGTTGCTTCTGGTGACATCCTTGAAGGCTTTATTGAATGCGAGTCTTTCTTCGACTTAAAGATTAAGTAAATCGCCATATGAAGGTAGAGCTTTTAAGCATCGGTGATGAGTTGTTGATCGGACAAGTGGTCAACACCAATGCGAGCTATATCGCGGCGCAACTCAGCACCATTGGGCTTGAAGTGGCTTACATTTCGGTTTGTGGAGACTCACATGAAGCAATAATAGAAGCCTTGCACACTGCGCATCATAGAG
>CAJXTX010000012.1 GCA_913060705.1 uncultured Bacteroidota bacterium
GAAACTGCTACAGAAGAGGCTCCTGCTGAGGAGGCTGCTCCAGTTGAGGAAGCTCCTGCTGCTGAAGAGCCGGTTGCTGAAGAAGCTCCTTCTGTTGAAGAGGCTCCTGCTGCTGAAGAAGCACCAGTTGCTGAAGAGCCGGTTGCTGAAGAAGCTCCTGCCGAAGAGGCTCCTGCTGCTGAAGAGGCTGCTCCTGCTGAAGAAGAGGCAGACGAAGAGAAGCCAGCAGAGTAAAATCTCATTTTCTGATGAAGAAAGATGCTTGTTATCGATTAGGTCACATTGCATCCAAATATAGCTTTAAGGGAGAGGTGCTACTTAAGCTAGATACCGACGATCCCGAGACGTACGAAGAAATGGAATCAGTTTTTGTGGAATTAGACCACGAACTGGTTCCATTTTTTATTGAGTCTTCTCGATGGCATAGGGATTTTCTACGCGTTCGTTTTGAGGGGGTAACTTCTGAGCAAGAAGCAGAAGCTTTAATCGGAAAATCATTGTACAGACCACTTTCTGAACTTCCTGAATTAGAAGGAGATCAATTTTACTTTCACGAAGTGATCGGTTACACCGTGACAGACCGGACCCATGGAGAGGTAGGAACCCTTATAGCCATTAATGACAGCGCTGCACAAGAGCTACTTGTAATTACTCACGAATCGGGTAAAGAGGTATTGATTCCGCTCGTTGACGAACTTTTTCTAGGTATTGATCGCGAACAAAAAGTGCTTACTATTGACGCACCTGAAGGATTAATAGCGCTTTATTTATCTTAAACGAAATGTCTGTGTTTCGCTTTAAACACTTTTCAATTGATCAGTCTAAGGTGGCGATGAAGGTCGGCACCGATGGAGTCTTGTTGGGTGCTTGGGCTGAGGTTTCGAATAAAGCTTCTCGTATCTTGGATGTCGGGGCGGGATCGGGCCTAATTTGTCTGCAGATGGCACAGCGTTATCCGGCTGCCCAGGTTTTAGGTATTGAGCGAGACCAGGGGGCTGCTTCGGCTGCTCTAGCGAATATTTCAAATAGTGCGTTTTCGGAGCGTATCGCTATCCTTGAGGATGATTTTGTAAGCTGGTACCCGAATTGTGAAGAACGTTTTGATGCGGTGGTGAGTAATCCTCCTTTTTTCGATGAATCTCCTAAAGAAGTTCACGATGCGCGCCATCTGGCAAGGCAATCGGCATATCTCCCGTTAGACATTTTGGTTAAAGGTGCGGCACGATTGCTTGTAGTAGACGGATCTTTTTCTGTGATTTTACCCTATGAGCAGGCCACAGAGCTTCAACGTATAGCTGCTTCACACGGACTTGAATTAAAGCGCTATTGCTTGGTAAAAGGGCGAAGCGACACCCCTGTTCGCCGTGTTTTATTTGATTTTGTGAAGACTAAAAATCCAATCATTGCACATCGCGAAGAGTTAGTGATTGAGCTTGACCGCAATGTGTATACCGAAGAATACCGCGAACTTACGGCGCCATTTTACTTGAACTTCTAGAGCTAGGTGCCAGTGATTTTGTGCTGTATCTAGGGTCAGGAACATAATCGAGTCGTTCGAGAGAAATAACCTCTATACTGTAGTGATTGAAACTGTTCACGACTTTTCCGTAACAGCTATAGATTCCCTTGCTTCGACAAGGATATTTTCGTGCGACATCCGGAAAGGATACACTGTCGAAAACAGTTCCTTCTCGGTCGAGAAAGGTCGCGAATTGCATGTGTTGGCCTTTATGTGTTTTGGTGTTTTTTACGGTAACCAAGTATCCGTATAGCGTAATACAGCGGTTTTCGAATGCGTGCAGTGCTTTAGCGCTCGGGTGTTCGGGTAGTGGTGTTTTTAAGAGCTCAAAAGTGAGGCTAAGCGGAAAACCTAAGAGCTCCCATACTTCAAATACCTCTTCTATAGGATTGACTTCTATATGCTTGAGCTCGAATTTCTGCTCATCGGTAGGAAACAGACGTGCTGAACCTTTCACGGCAGGTAGATTTCTGTAGCTGTAGAGTTGCCACAACAACTCGTGCTTGGTTTTATTGGTGAAGCGAAAGGCGTTGATGCGAATAAGCAGGCTGATTTGATCGGTGCTTAACGGCACACGGTCGATAAAATCAGTGAGGCTCTTAAAGGCTCCTCTGTGCTGGCGCTCTTTGAGTATCCGCTCGCAGCTGCGGTCTTCGAGCTCTTTCAGATACATAAGACCGAGGTAGAGACGCTTGCCAACAAGCGTATTGAGGTAATGACTGTGATTGATGCATTGGAGTTCGACAGTACCTCCGAGTTGTTCGAGATGCTTGAGGTAGAATTCAGGACTATAGAATCCTCCGCCGTTATTGAGTACGGCGGTCATGTATTCTAGGGGGTAGTAGACCTTGAGGTAAAGGGTCTGATAACTTTCTATGGCGTACGAGGCCGAGTGTCCCTTGGCGAAGGCATAGCCTGCAAAGCTTTCGATTTGCTTCCAAACCTCTTGAGCAACCTCTTTCGAGTGACCACGACGTGCGCACCCTTCGAAATAGCTTCTCTCTAGCATTAAGAATTCTGATTTCGAACGTGACTTTCCGCTCATAGCTCTTCGAAGAATGTCGGCTTCGGCTAGGGAAAGACCGGCAAACAAATGAGCGACCTTGATGACGTCTTCTTGATAGACCATTACGCCATAGGTGTCTGGCATGATCTTGAGTAGTTCAGGATGCGCCTTGTGCATTCGTTCTTTGTCGCGATGTCTCAAGATATACTCGTTCATCATACCGCTTTGTGCCACCCCTGGGCGTATGATTGAGCTCGCTGCCACAAGTTCTAGGTAACTGCGAGTTTCTAGCTTTTGCAGAAGCATGCGCATGGCCGGGGATTCGATGTAGAAGCAGCCCATGCAATCACCGCGACTCAAATACGCATTCAATTTGGGGTCGTTTTTAAAACGATCGACCTGGTGAATGTCTAGTGCTTCACCTTGATTAGAAGCCACTAGCCTTATGGCCTCTTGTATTTTTGAGACGCCGCGTTGCGATAAAATATCAAACTTGTACAGGCCTACGGCCTCGGCGATATGCATATCGAATTGCACAGTCGGATATCCCTTGGGGGGCATAAAGGTGCTTGCAAAACAGTGGATGGGTTTGCGACTAATTAAGATTCCTCCAGCATGGATGCTTAAGTAGTTGGGTAACCCGTGTATATAAGCGGCGTATTTGAGTACCAATTGGTGCAGTGATTCGTTGGGATGTTGACGCGAAAGAGGCCTTAGTGTTTCGACCAGGTGATCGATCTCGTCTTTAGGTAGTCCGAACACTTTTCCGATTTCTCGTATAACCGCCCTTTTCTGAAAAGTTACGTAGCTACCAAGCAGTGAAACGTGTGTGAAGCGTTGAAAGATGTAGTCGATTATTTCATTGCGCTCTTTCCAACAAAAGTCGATATCAAAATCCGGAGGACTTGATCGGTACTCGTTCATAAAACGTTCAAAATACAGATCGAGTTCTAGGGGGTCTACATCGGTGATGCGCAGCAGATAAGCTACTACACTGTTGGCACCGCTTCCGCGTCCGACATAGTGGAACCCTCTTTTTTGAGCATAGGTTACAATGTCGTGGTTGATCAAAAAGTACGAGACAAACTGCTTTTGTTCGATGAGCGAAAGTTCTTTCTCTATACGTTGCTTTAAGGCCTCAGTAGGCTCGGGGTAGCGATAATGTAGTCCTTCATTGCAGAGTCTGCGAAGCAGATGAATATCTTCACGGGTACTGCCGGTGAAGGTGCTGAGGTTTTGCGATTCAGCCTGCTGATCAAATTGAAAATCAAGCTGACAACGATCGATAAGTGCAGCGGTGTTTTCTAGTAAGAACTCAACGTCTGAGAGTCGCTCATAGAGTGTCGATTTTGAGGGCATTTGATCGGTAGGATCGGCCTGTTCTTCGCTACTGAGCTTACTGAGCAGCGTGTTGTTGTCAATAGCTCTGAGCAGCCGGTGTGTGTTGAAGTCGCGCTTTGATCTAAAACTTACGGGCTGCAGCAATACCAGTTTGTCAGGGGTTTTGATCAGTTTGTTGAGACGAAGTTTTCTGAGTTCGTGAAGACTAACTCCAATGTATTCGTTGGGTCTCAATGCGTATCCTGAGCTTTTGAGAATGGCTTCAAAAGGGTAGACGATCAGGGCATGTTCAAATGCTGGAGCTTTTGTTTCAAAGGCTCTACCCTCGTGAAGGTGCTTGGCGAGAAAGGAGTTCAATTCGAAGTAGGCTTCTTCGTTTGGGGCGATTCCGACGAATTGACAAGAGGTGCCGTTTCTGAAATCGATCCCTACGATACCCTTTATCTGTTTACGCTGTGCATACCTCAAAAATGAAAGTACTCCAGAGGTGGTATTGATGTCTGTTAGGCCTACACTGCTGTAACCTTGTTCTATAGCGAGGTCGACGAGCGCCTCTTCTGAAAAGGTTCCGTATCTCAGACTGTAGTAACTGTGGCAATTCAGTAGCATGGCTAATACTTTCGGTGCGCAAGCACTATAGGCGGTTTACCGTTAAACGGATTGTCAAGTCGTCCTATGGTTTTTGCATTCATTCCTGAAGCCCTGATCACACTTCTGTCGCCGTACTTTACACGGATGTGATCTAGGGCCTGATACAAGCGTGTTTGAGTTTCGGTGTCTTGAAAGAGGTCAATCTGATAGTTTCCGGCAACGAGGTGACTGAAACGTACACCGATCAAACGCACTCTCAGTCTTCGGTGATATAAGGCCTGAAAGAGCTCTAGTGTTTTGGGTATGAGTTCGTGGTCTGCACTCGTATACGCAATGCGTGATTGCTTAGAGTGCGTTTCAAAATCCGCATATCGAATTTTCACACTGACACAGGCAGTGAGCTTGTTTCCTCTGCGCAATTGAAAGGCGAGGTTTTCAGTCATCGCCACCAAAAGTGACTTTAAGTGTGCCACATCTATGGTGTCGCGGTCGAAGGTGCGCTCTGTGGATATAGACTTGCGTTCGCTATACGGAATTACAGGAGAGGGATCGATTCCTTGAGCCTTTCTCCACAGTACTTGCCCGTTTTTGCCCAAGGTATTTATCATCAGCTGTTCAGGAAGCTGTTGCAGGTCGTGAATATGTCGGATGCCCAAGCGCCTCAACAATTGTTCAGTCTTAACACCAACCATCGGCATCTTTTGTATAGGTAGCGGGGCCAAAAAAGGCTTTTCGTAACCAAAATCAACTTTTAGCTGATTGTTAGGCTTTGCTTCACTGGTGGCCACCTTTGAAACGAGCTTGCTTGTTGAGAGCCCAAAAGAGAGAGGAAGCCCGCTCTCTTTCATTACTTTCTGACGCAATTCGCTGGCGAATTTATAGCTACCAAAAAAGTGATCTAAACCGCTGAGGTCGGCATAGAATTCATCGATACTTGACTTTTCAAACACAGGTACCTCTTGCTGTATGATTGCTGTAATGAGATCAGAATACTTGCTGTAGGTTCCGGCGTTTCCGCGTATTACGATAGCTTCTGGGCAGCGTTGACGTGCAATTTTCATGGGCATACCTGAATGCACCCCGAACCCCCGGGTTTCATAGCTGCATGCTGCTACCACACCGCGATCGCCCACGCCTCCTACGAGGAGGGGTTTTCGGGTTAAGCGACGATCGAGGAGGCGCTCTACCGAGACAAAGAAGCTGTCGAGATCTAGATGTAAAATACTGCGTTCCAAAAGCATTGAAAAAGGGGAATAAAAATATGGAATAATTCCATTTATAAAGGAATAATTCCATAAAAAATAAAATGATAGTAAGGGTGCTTCGGGCTATATTTGCAGTGTTGTGTTGTGCAGTACACACTGCACGCTAAGAGCGGCCTCGCAGATGCGATGCTGACCTTTGAAAGGCTTTCCTTAGGGGAGGCTTTTTTTGTTTACACCCTATCTCAAGCCTTGCAAATAGCGTATTTTTAAAGGATAAAAAGAACGCTATGTCACTACAAGATATTATCCGAAGCCGCAGAAGCGTGCATCCGCCCGCTTATAACGATAAGCCCATTGCTGAACAAGACATTCAAGAAATGCTCGAAGCAGCACGATGGGCACCAACACATAAAAAAACGCAGCCCTGGAGGTTTGTGGTCATCCGCGACGCTGCTAAGCAGAGATTGGCAGATGCTATAGGAGAGGCCTATAAAACCCACACTCAGAAATTCAGTGAGATTACCTTCGACAAACTCAGAGGCAACCCGTTAAAGTCTCAAGTTGCTATTGCTATCTGCATGAAACGCGACCCGAAAGAGTCGCTGCCCGAGTGGGAAGAAATTGCGGCAGTAGGAATGGCTGTGCAAAATCTTTGGCTTGTGAGCCATGAAAAGGGAATAGGCGGATACTGGAGTTCTCCTGGGGTTATCGCACATCTCAACGACTTTCTTGAACTCGATGAGTACGAGCGTTGTCTAGGATTCTTCTACATGGGGTATTACGATGAGGCCCCTAGAGACTCAGAGCGCCTCGCGCTAAATGAGGTGGTACGTTATATAGACAACTAATTCGGTACCTTCGTTGCTGTGGCAGCATCAAAGATCATTTTAGGGGTAGATCCAGGAACTACGATCATGGGGTTTGGATTGATCGAGGTGAAGGGGGCTGAAATGCAGTTCATTGATATGAACGAGCTACAGTTAACCAAGATCTCAGACCCTTACGTTAAACTCAAGATGATTTACGAACGAACCGTTGAGCTGATCGATCGGTTTCATCCCGATGAAATGGCTTTAGAAGCTCCTTTTTTCGGTAAAAACGTTCAGTCGATGCTCAAACTCGGAAGGGCCCAAGGCGTGGCGATGGCCGCGGGTTTGTCGCGTCAAATTCCGGTAACGGAGTACCTTCCGAAGAAAATAAAGATGGCCATCACGGGCAACGGAAATGCCTCCAAAGAACAGGTGGCTAAAATGCTTCAAGGGATGCTCGGTCTCAAGTCGCTTCCGAAAAATCTAGATGCCACCGATGGTTTAGCTGCTGCGGTATGCCACTTTTATAACGCGGGTAAACCTGAAACGACAAAGGCCTACCATTCTTGGTCTAGTTTTATTTCTCAGAACAAAGATCGCATCAGTTAGGTATGGCCGGATTGTATCTTCACATTCCCTTTTGCCGCCAGGCATGTCATTACTGTGATTTTCATTTTTCTACTTCTTTAGCCAAGATCAATCCGATGATTCAAGCGATGAAGTCAGAGCTTAAATTGAGGGCTACAGAATGGAAAGACGAGTGCTTTGAAACCCTTTATTTCGGCGGAGGAACCCCTTCGTTAATTGCTCCTGAGTTGCTGTTAGAGCTTATCGAAGCGGCGAAATCTACTCTTCATTTTGAGTCTGAACTAGAGGTGACACTCGAATGCAACCCAGAAGATATAAACGGGACCTCTTTAGAGGCCTGGAGATCGCTAGGGGTCAACCGACTAAGTATCGGTATTCAGGCCTTTGACGATCATGCTTTGACCTTGATGAATCGCATTCACGATGCAGCCGGAGCGAAGCATGCTTTAGAATTAGCTACTACTTACTTCGAGCGCATTTCTGTCGATTTGATTTACGGTATACCCGGAAGGTCTGATGCGCAGCTGATGGACGATCTAAGTACGCTTTTAGATCTTGGAATCACCCATGTTTCTGCCTATGCGCTGACGGTTGAGCCTCAAACGGCTCTGGAGCGTTTCATTGCCAAGGGGGTCATCGATCCCATAGACGAAGAGCAAGCGGCGCGTCAATTCAATTTGATCATGGATCGGTTAGAAGATGCGGGCTTTTTGCATTACGAGCTCTCTAACTACGCCCTTCCCGGTCACGAATCTCGAAACAATTCAGCCTATTGGATGCGTAAACCGTACCTGGGAATCGGTCCGGGTGCCCATAGTTTCAAGGAACATGAAAGGCGTTGGAACGTCTCAAATAACCCGTCTTACATTCGCGCGTTGAAAGACAAAACCTCTTTTTTCGAGACCGAAACACTGAGCAAGCGAGACCACTACAATGAATACGTGATGACCGCTTTGCGCACCCATTGGGGAGTTTCTTTAGACTATTTGACGACTACTTTCGGACGTGCGTTCAAAGACTATTTCACGATGATCAGCACCCCATTTATACTCGACAATTTACTGTTCGAGGATGAGGGTGTGATTCGGGCTACTCGAAAGGGTAAGTTTCTAGTAGATGGGATAGCAAGTGAGCTTTTTATGCTTGAACTGCAGTCTCCAAAAGACGAAGATTAGGCCTTAGTAAGCTCGGTGTAATACTGATAGAAATAAGGAATCGTTTCTATCCCCTTAAAGTAATTCCACACCCCAAAGTGTTCGTTGGGCGAGTGAATGGCATCGCTGTCAAAACCGAATCCCATCAATACCGATTTGACCCCAAGAACTTCTTCAAAAAGAGCTACAATCGGAATACTGCCTCCGCCGCGTTGCGGCACCGGTGTGATGCCGAAACTGCGCTCAAGAGCTTTTTCTGCTGCAAGGTATCCGACGCTATCGATAGGAGTCACATAAGGTTTTCCGCCGTGATGCGGAGTGACCTTGACTTGAACCCCATCAGGCGCGATAGCTTTGAAGTGATCGGTGAAGAGTTGCGTAATCTCTTCGTGATCTTGATCTGGAACCAGACGCATTGAAATTTTTGCATAGGCTTTAGAAGGTAAAACTGTTTTTGCGCCTTCACCTGTATACCCACCCCAGATACCGTTTACATCGAGGGTCGGACGGGTAGAAGCGCGTTCGTTGGTCGTGTAGCCCTCTTCTCCTTGTACTGCATTTATATTGAGGTGTTCTTTGTACTCTTTTTCATCGAAGGGGACACGTGCCATAGCTTCGCGCTCTTCTGCTGAAAGTTCAATCACTTTATCGTAGAACTGTGGGATGGTGATGTGCCCCTTCTCATCGTGAAGCGATGCAATCATTTGAGAAAGCACATTGATCGGATTGGCCACAGCCCCGCCGTAGACCCCGGAATGTAAATCGCGGTTTGGACCGGTGACTTCAACTTCTACGTAACTCAATCCGCGCAATCCGGTCTGAATAGAAGGGATGTCTCTACTGATCATTCCGGTATCTGAGATGAGAATGATATCGCAAGCAAGTTTGTCGAGGTGATCCTTGAGGAATCCCGCTAGATTGTCGCTTCCGACCTCTTCTTCTCCTTCAATCATAAATTTCACGTTACACGGTAGCTGATCGGTCTGGGTCATGTATTCGACGGCCTTCACATGCATATAGAACTGTCCTTTGTCGTCACAAGCACCACGCGCAAAAATGGCTCCTTCAGGATGGGTCTCAGTAGTGCGGATCACGGGCTCGAAAGGCGGAGAATCCCACAAGTTGATAGGGTCTGGAGGTTGAACGTCGTAATGCCCGTATACGAGCACCGTAGGAAGGTTCGGATCTATGATTTTTTCTCCATAAACCACAGGATAGCCCGGGGTTTGAATGACTTCACATGAGGTGCATCCCACGCGCTCCAATTGCTCTTTGGTATAGGCTGCAGCGCGATGAACCTCTTCTTTATAAGCCGGATCTGCGCTTACCGAAGCGATTTTAAGTAATTCGATAAGTTCATCGAGCATGCGCTCTTTGTGAGTCGCTATATAAGCCTTGGGGTCTTGCATGGAGATTCGTTTAAAACGTTTGTCGAAATTACAAAACAAGAAATGGAAAACGTGGTCAGAAATTTCAAAAAATAAGTATATTTGCCGCCTCCTTATTAGAGAAGTCGCGGGCGTGGTGGAATTGGTAGACACGCTAGACTTAGGATCTAGTGCCGCGAGGTGTGGGAGTTCGAGTCTCCCCGCCCGCACTAAAACTTCTCTCTTTTTCTTTCTATTTTACAGGTAGTTTTCAATGGCTTTCATCACCTTTTGGGTAGCCCCAACGTGTTTGATGATCTCTGACTTGTTGAGTGTTCCCATTTCTGTGACGAGTCGAGATTGCTTTTGAAAGTTAGAGAGAGCTTCTTCGAATGTCTCATAGTCGTGAACCACGAGGAGTCCACCTTGTTTGACCAATTCGACGACTTCCGGAAAGGTATCGTATTGAGGACCTATAAGTACCGGGATGCCTAGAGCTGCAGGTTCGAGCGTATTGTGCAGTCCTGTCTTAAATCCCCCACCTACTAGGGCAATCGTTGCACTTTGATATACCTGATTTAAGAGTCCGATGTGGTCAATAATAAGAACTCTTGAAGAGGGCGTTTCTTCTTCGCTCCACAGGACCACAGGTTCATTGAGTGCGCTTCGCAACCCATCTGAATGCGATTTTGACGGACGATGTGGAGCGATAATCACACAAAAATCATCGCGAAGGTTTTCTTTCAGGTACCGGATGATCAGTTGGTCTTCTTCTGGCCAAGAACTTCCGACCACTAAGCAAAACCTTTGATTCACGAACTTTTCAATGCGTTCTACAGGATGGAGCTCCTCTGCTAAGTGATAAACGCGATCAAAACGGGTGTCCCCGGCTAGAGAAACGGATGTATTAGGTGCCATTTGTTGAGCAAGCTCTAGGGATTGTTGGTCTTGACAAAGGATCGCCTCAAAAGAAGACAGTAGCTTTCGACCGAAGCGATAGTTAAAGAGGGCTTGGCCCTTATAAAATCGAGCAGCCACTAAAAAATGAGGTATTTTTCTATGACGTAATGTTTTGAGGTAGTTCGGCCATAATTCGTACTTCACGAAAAGAGCAACATCAGGATTGAGATGATGTAAAAAGCGTTTGGCATTCGATGGAGTGTCCAAGGGAAGGTAGCAAACGACATCTGCTAACACCCTGTTCTTCACTACTTCATAGCCTGATGGTGAGAAGAAACTAACCGCCACAAAGGGAGGTGTAGCCTGACTTTTCATGGCCTGAAGGATGGGTACGGCCTGTTCGTATTCTCCTAAGGATGCCACATGAAGCCATACGGTTTTGCGATCCTGTTTTGGGAGGCCTGCGATGATTTTCCACGTTTGTCGTCTCCCTTTCGTCCAAGTATTGAGCTTCGCATTAAAAAAGCTTAAGGGCCAAAATAGACCTTGAGCGAAATAGGTGATAAAACCGTAGACTGTGAACATCCGGTTGTTTTTGGCGAAGGTACAATCTTTAGAAAAGTGTGAATTGCTACCTTTGAGATTCTATAAATCGGTTCATGAAAGAACATACTATCCAGATGGTTGACCTGGTGGGTCAATACGAGGAAATCAAAAATGAAATTAAGGCAGGATTCGACGAGGTGCTTGGAGCAGCCTCTTTTATCAATGGACCCGCTGTCAAAACTTTTCAATCTTCATTGGAGCAGTACCTAGGAGTCAAACATGTGATTCCTTGTGCTAACGGAACCGATGCGCTGCAAATCGCCATGATGGGATTGGGTTTAAAACCTGGCGATGAGGTCATCACCGCAGATTTCACCTTTGCCTCAACGGTTGAGGTCATCGCATTGCTCGGATTAACGCCGGTCTTAGTTGATGTTAAATGGGATGATTTTACCATTGATGTAGCGGCAGTAGAAAAAGCGATTACGCCAAAAACAAAGGCGATAGTACCCGTTCATCTGTTTGGGCAATGCGCAGATATGAAAGCCATCATGGAATTGGCAGAACGCTACAATCTCAAGGTGATCGAAGACAACGCACAAGCTATTGGTGCACGGTATCTTGATCCGTCTGGAGCACGTCCGATGGCCGGAACAATCGGACATGTAGGGGCTACTTCATTCTTTCCTTCCAAGAATTTAGGGTGCTATGGCGACGGTGGTGCTTTGTTCACCAACGACGACGATCTGGCCCATACCTTACGTGGAATTGTCAATCACGGAATGTATGAGCGCTATCATCACGATGTGGTCGGGGTAAACTCAAGACTAGATAGTCTGCAGGCGGTGGTGCTTAATGCAAAGTTGTCGCGGCTAGATACTTACGGTGCGAAAAGACAAGCTGCAGCCCGTGCCTACAACAGCGCACTTGCCGGTCTTTCAGGAGTCGAAACCCCAGTGACAGTAAGTGCTTGTGAAGGAATTTGCGACACCTGCAACTGCCATGTTTTTCACCAATACACGCTGAAAATTGACGGTAATAGGAGAGATGGGCTGGCGCAACATTTAGCCCAAAAAGGGATTCCGTTTGGAATCTATTATCCGATTCCGCTTCACCGTCAGAAAGCCTATCGCGATGAGCGCTACAACGAAGAAGATTTTCGGGTGACTAATGCCTTGAGCGACGCGGTAATTTCGCTTCCTATGCATACCGAGTTGACCCCTGAGCAGATTGATTATATCACCTCAGAAATTCGAAGTTTCTTAAGTCAATAAGCATGAAAAAAGTATTGGTTACAGGGGGATTGGGGTATATCGGATCGCACACCACTGTAGCGCTTATTGAGTCGGGTTTTGAAGTAATTGTCATTGACGATTTATCCAATGCCTCAATAGAGGTGTTGACCGGTATTAAGGCTATAACAGGAGTACTCCCTGAATTTCATCAACTAGACCTCCGCGACAAAGAAGCGGTTCAAGGATTTTTTAAAACACATAACGACTTGAACTACGCCATTCATTTTGCCGCCTCAAAGGCGGTTGGAGAGAGTGTGTCTGATCCGTTGTTGTATTACGAGAATAACTTGATGGGTTTGATCAACCTGTTGAATCCTTTTATTTCAAAACCCTCCGGTGTAATTTTTAGTTCTTCGTGTACCGTATACGGTCAAGCCGATCAGATGCCCATCACCGAAAAAGCTCCGATCAAAACAGCTGAGTCACCTTATGGTAATACCAAACAAATAGGTGAGGAGATTTTAAGGGATACCGTTGCTGCTCATCCGCAGCTTTCGGTAGTAGCCTTGCGCTATTTCAATCCTATAGGAGCTCACGAGTCTGCCGAAATAGGAGAACTACCTATTGGGGTTCCTCAAAACTTGGTACCCTTCATCACTCAAACGGCCATTGGAATGAGAGCCCAGCTTTCAGTTTGGGGAGATGATTATCCTACTCCAGATGGCACATGTATTCGTGATTACATCCATGTGGTAGATCTTGCCCATGCGCATGTAGCCGCATTGAATCGTCTCATTCAAGAGCAGCAAGAAACATCTTTTGAAGTCTTCAATGTAGGGACCGGAAAGGGAAGTTCGGTACTAGAGGTGATTGAAAGTTTTGAGCGCGTTTCTGGTCAGAAGTTGAACTATCGGATTGCAGAACGCAGAGCGGGTGATGTCATACAGGCATATGCAGACACGACAAAAGCAAATGAAGTGCTCGGATGGAAGGCACAATTTACCCTAGACGATGCAATGCGATCAGCCTGGAAATGGGAACAAAAGGTACGTCGATAAGTGTATGGAGTTAAATTATTACCAATTCACTACAAAACATGGCATTGGGCCGCTCAAAGGTCTTATTTTTGTGGGTCGAAATCCTATGGTTTTTTAGATGGATAAGTTTTCATTTTTAAATGCCGCTCACACGGTATTTTTTGAAACGATGTACGAACAGTACCTCGAAAACCCTGATAGTGTAGAGCCAAGCTGGAAGGCTTTTTTTCAAGGGTTTGATTTCGGGGTTGAAAGTGTTCTTGAAGATTGGGATCTCGAGGACGCCGCGAATGGCCAAGCTCATCACCTTCAGAATGGTGCCGTTCATGTGCTTCCTGAATCGGTACAAAAGGAATTTCAAGTTGTTAAGTTAATAGACGGTTACCGTACAAGAGGCCATCTATTCACCCAAACCAATCCCGTTCGTGAACGCAGAAAATATGCGCCTACTCTAGCGATTGAAAACTTTGGGTTGCAAGAATCCGACCTTGACCTCGAATTTAGTGCAGGTGAGATCATAGGTATGGGTAAAGCCACCCTAAGAAAAATCATTGAACACCTCGAGCGTATCTATTGCGAGTCTATTGGGGTGGAATACATGTACATGCGCAATCCAGAGCGCATCGCATGGGTTCAAGAACAATTGAATCAAAACGACAACCGCACGGTATTCTCAAGTGAAGAGAAGATTTACCTCCTTAAAAAGTTGAATGAAGCAGTTGCCTTTGAGAGCTTTTTGCACACGAAATATGTAGGTCAAAAACGGTTTTCGCTCGAAGGTAACGAATCGTTGATTCCTGCGCTCGACGCCATTATTGAACGTGCTGCAACAAAGGGAGTGAAGCAGTTTGTTCTGGGCATGGCGCACCGCGGAAGACTAAACGTACTGACAAATATTTTTGGAAAGTCGCCTAAAGACATTTTTTCTGAGTTTGACGGTAAGGACTATGAAGAAGCCATTTTTGATGGTGATGTAAAATATCACTTGGGGTGGACCTCAAAGAGAGAAACCCTCTCGGGTCATGTGGTAAATATGAATATTGCTCCGAACCCTTCTCACCTTGAAACGGTGAACGGAATTGTTGAAGGGATCACGCGTGCGAAGCAAGACAATGATCACAGTGAAAATCCGCAAGAGGTGCTTCCGATTTTGATTCACGGAGATGCCGCGTTTGCGGGCCAGGGCGTGGTCTACGAAGTGATCCAAATGGCAAAATTAGACGGATACCGCACTCAGGGTACTGTTCATATTGTGGTCAATAATCAAATTGGTTTTACAACGAACTATTTAGACGCGCGCTCTTCGACTTACTGTACCGATGTTGCTAAGGTGACGCTTTCTCCGGTGCTGCACGTTAATGCAGATGATGTGGAGGCTGTGGTGCATGCTGCACAATTGGCCTTAGAATATCGTATGCGCTTCTCACTGGATATTTTCATCGATTTACTAGGATACCGCAAGTACGGGCACAATGAAGGAGATGAGCCCAAGTTCACTCAGCCTCTACTGTACAGCGCTATTGCTAAACATAAAAATCCAAGAGACCTCTATGCTGATAAATTGATAGCCTCGGGAGTTATTTCAGCAGATTTCGTGACGAAAATTGAGGAGGAATATAAAAACAACCTAGAATCTGATCTGATCGATTCGCGCAAGGTTGACAAAACAGTGATCACTCCTTTCATGCAGGATGAGTGGGAGGCCTTTAAAGGCTTAGCCGACGCGTCTGCAATGCTTAAAGCGGTTGACACCTCGTATCCCCTTGACAAATTGAATACCCTGGCCGAGCGCATCACCACCCTTCCGGAGGGTATAAAGCTTATACGAAAGACCGAACGATTGATTGATACTCGTCGTCAGATGTATTTTGAGAACAATCAGCTCGATTGGGCGATGGGAGAATTGCTCGCTTATGCCAGTTTACTAGAAGAAGGCAACGATGTGCGTATCACGGGTCAAGACGTAGAACGCGGAACCTTCTCGCACAGGCATGCGGTGCTCAAAACTGAGAAACACGAAGAAGAGGTGGTGCTCCTCAATAAGTTAGGAGACCTGCAACACGGAGACTTTTATGCTTATAATTCGCTGCTCTCTGAGTATGCAGTAATGGCTTTTGATTACGGATATGCCATGGCGAGTCCTTCTACCTTGACGATATGGGAGGCTCAGTTTGGCGATTTCTCGAATGGTGCGCAAATTGTAATCGATCAATACCTCTCGGCTGCAGAAGACAAGTGGAAGATGCAAAACGGTTTGGTGCTTTTCTTGCCTCACGGATACGAAGGGCAAGGAGCTGAGCATTCATCCGGAAGAATGGAGCGTTACCTTCAGCTCTGCGCTAAAGACAATATGTTTATTGCAGATGTAACCACACCTGCAAACCTCTTCCATATCGTAAGACGCCAACAAAAGGCTCCCTTTAGAAAGCCTTTAGTTGTATTTACTCCAAAGAGTTTATTGAGACACCCTAAGGTGATCTCTACTAAAGAGGAGCTCGCAAATGGAACGTTTCAGCCGCTCATTGACGATTCAGAAGTGAAGCTTTCTGAAGTCAAGACACTTGTTCTGTGCACGGGTAAGTTTTACTATGACCTCCTTGCACGTCGAGAAGAAGAAAATCGCACGGATGTTGCCCTTGTGAGGCTTGAACAACTGTTTCCTCTTCCTGTAGAGGAGCTCGATGCCTTGCTAGAAAAATACAATAAGGTTGATGAGGTTGTCTGGGCTCAAGAAGAGCCTAGAAATATGGGAGCCTACTCTCATTTACTTCTTCACTACGATAAAGCGAGAGCATTTAGAGTTGCCTCAAGAAGATTTTACGGAGCTCCAGCTGCTGGTAGCGCGGTTCGTGCAGCAAGAAGACACCAACAAGTCATCGATTATGTATTCGATAAAACACGCGATAATTTTAAACTTTAATCATTTAGTTCTGCCCATATCATGATTTTAGAAATGAAAGTTCCCTCACCGGGAGAGTCCATCACAGAAGTTGAAATTGCAACTTGGCTCGTTCAAGATGGAGACTATGTAGAAAAAGACCAAGCTATTGCTGAGGTGGATTCTGACAAGGCTACTCTTGAGCTTCCTGCAGAGGCTAGCGGCGTTATCACGCTCAAGGCTGAAGAAGGAGATGCAGTAGCCGTAGGTCAGGTGGTGTGTCATATTGATACTGCTGCCGCTGCCCCTGAAGGAGCAAAAGCTACAGCTGCAGCGCCATCGACCCCAGCACCATCAACTCCTGCTGTTGAGACAGCTGCTCCTGCTGCACCTAAAGCCGAGACGTATGCTTCAGGGACCCCTTCTCCGGCAGCGAAAAAACTAATGGATGAGAAAGGTCTTGATGCACAACAAATCACAGGTACGGGTCGCGATGGTAGAATCACCAAAGACGATGTAGTGAACGCGAAGGTAGCCATGGGAGCCGTTTCGCCAGATGCGAACCGCAAAGAGACCCGAACAAAACTCTCTATGCTGAGAAGAAAGGTAGCAGAACGCCTTGTGTCAGCAAAAAATGAGACAGCGATGTTGACCACCTTTAATGAGGTAGATATGTCAGCGGTTTTTGAGCTTAGAGCTCAATATAAGGATGCCTTCAAAGAGAAGCACGATGTAGGATTGGGCTTTATGTCATTCTTTACCATGGCGGTTATCCGTGCACTTAAGGAGTATCCGGCCGTAAATTCAATGATTGACGGTAAAGAAATGATCAGCTACGATTTTTGTGACATCAGTATCGCTGTTTCAGGTCCAAAGGGCTTAATGGTGCCGGTTATTCGCAATGCAGAAGAGTTGACTTTCAAGGGTGTTGAGAGTGAGGTAAAACGTCTTGCCTTGCGTGCACGAGATGGACTGATCACAGTAGATGAGATGACCGGAGGAACCTTTACCATTTCTAACGGAGGAGTCTTCGGTTCAATGTTGAGCACACCTATTATCAATCCGCCGCAGAGTGCCATCTTAGGAATGCATAACATTGTGGAGCGTCCTATTGTTAAAAATAAAGAGATCACAATCGCCCCTGTCATGTACCTGGCGCTTTCGTATGATCACCGTATTATAGACGGGCGTGAATCGGTTGGGTTCTTGGTAGCCGTCAAAGAAGCTATTGAAAATCCGGTTGAATTGTTAATGAATGGTGACATTAAAAAGGCTCTTGAACTCTAAATGATCGTCGATACGCATATTCATCTCTATTCAGAAGAATTTGCGCAAGACGCACACGAACTAATCGCTCAAGCCCGAACACTGGGTGTTGAGCGATTTTTTCTTCCAGCAATCGATGCCTCGTATTACGATGCCATGAAGGCCTTGAAGACGGCGTATCCAGAACAAGTTCATCTTATGGCGGGCCTGCATCCTACCCATGTGAACGACACGGTTGAAGACGAGCTGATCAGGGTAGAAAAAGAATTGAATGAAGGCTATGCCGTCGCCATTGGTGAAATTGGGATTGACCTTTACTGGGACACTTCAACCCTAAATCTTCAGCAATACGCCTTTGAGAAGCAAGTGAATTGGGCTCATCAGCGTAATCTCCCTATTGTGATTCACTGCCGTGAGGCCTTCGACGAGATTTTTGAGGTATTAGAGCGTCTGCGTGAAAAGGGAGTTGCTGTTAAAGGTATTCTGCATTGTTTTACCGGAACCTTGGCACAGGCAAAGCGGGCTATTGACCTTGATTTATTATTAGGTATAGGAGGGGTAGTGACTTTCAAGAACGGAAAAATAGACACCTTCCTTTCAGAGATTGATATCGAACATATCGTGTTAGAGACAGACGCTCCTTATCTAGCCCCTGTGCCGCATCGCGGAAAGCGCAACGAACCTTCTTATATCTATAGGGTAGCCGAAAAGGTGTCTTCTTGTTATGGTCTTTCAATAGAAGAAGTTTCAAGGCAAACCACGCGTAATGCTTTTGAGCTATTTAAGGTTCAATGAGCACGCGCAGATCCATATTGATAATTTATACCGGTGGGACGATTGGTATGCAAACCGGCGCTTCTAATGAAGGATTGGTCCCTGTACACTTTAGCGACTTGATCCGAAATCTACCCGAATTGCGATTCGAGACCCCCTTATGCGGTGAAATTTTAGTAAAATAATTCTATCACCTTTTCTAGGTCTTTTATTTTTTGTTTCTTGGTGCTCGCTTGCAAAAGCTCGAATCAATAATTTTTTATCTTTAAACCGTTACTAACAAATTTTAAGTCTTAAAAAATGAAAAGATTAACCTTAACTCTAGCTACAGCTGGAATGTTCATTTTTGGTACAGCATCTGCTTCTGCTGCTGTTTTACAAGAAGAAGCTGCTGCTTCTAAAGGATTTACTCAAGTACTAAAAGAGCAATTTATTCAAGGGGGACCTGCCTTTATGGGTATCGTACTTCTTTGTTTGATTCTTGGTCTTGCCGTTGCTATTGAGCGTATTCTATACCTCAACATGGCTACTACCAACACTGTTGCTCTAAGAGAAAAAGTAGAACAAGCTTTAGCCGAAGGTGGTGTAGAAGAAGCAAAATCAGTTTGTAGAGATACTAAAGGCCCAGTTGCTTCCATTTTCTATCAAGGTCTTGAGCGCGCTGGAGACGGAGTTGAGGCTGCAGAGAAAGCCGTTGTTTCTTACGGGGGTGTTCAAATGGGACAACTCGAGAAAAACGTCTCATGGCTGTCTCTCTTTATCGCAATTGCTCCCATGCTTGGGTTCATGGGTACGGTAATTGGTATGATCCAGGCCTTCCAAAAGATCGCTGCTGTAGGTAACCTTTCAGCATCACTTATCGCCGGAGATATTCAGGTGGCTCTTTTGACTACAGTATTTGGTCTGATCACTGCGATTATCCTTCAAATTTTCTACAACTATATTATCGCTAAAATCGATGCTATTGTAAACGATATGGAAGATTCTTCGATCTCTCTTATCGATATGTTAGCTACTGTTAAGAAATAATTTAGTAGAACTCTCAAAACACGAAATCATGCACAGAATTATTAAAATTGTTCTCATAGTGCTAGGAGTGCTTTCGGCAGTTCTATGGTCAAGTCTTCCAGAGGCTGACATGCCGCCTTCTGAGGCTATTCAAAGTGTACCGATGGATCTTATGTTCAAAGTAGTATTCTTATTACTACTGGTGGCTACAGCCGCTTCATTGTTCTTTGGTCTTAAAAAGACGTTCACTTCTCCTGGAGGGCTCATGAGAATTCTTAAAACCGTTGGTTTTGCCGCAGTGCTTACAATTATAGGGTATGCTGCAGCTGGCGGAGAAGAGCAAGTGGTAGAGGCGGTTCAGACTGAACGTGGTCTTACTACTACTGTTGGAACAGTTAAAACAATCGGAACCCTTCTGAATATTTTCTTCGGAATGGTAGTGATTGCTATTGTTCTAATGGTCTTCCCAAGTCTTAAGCGTCTAATTGGAAAATAATTAAGCTATGCCTAGAAGAAAAGGAGCCCCAGAGGTAAATGCCGGGTCGATGGCCGATATTGCTTTCTTACTGCTTATCTTTTTCTTGGTGACGACCACCATTGAAACAGATGCAGGTTTAGATCGTATGTTGCCTCCTATTGAGCCGCCAGATACTGATGTAATTATTAAGCAGAAGAATATTTTTACGGTAAACATCAACAGAAACGGTCAGCTATTAGTTGAAGAAAAGTTGATGGATATCAAAGATCTTCGTGCTGCGGCTATTGCCTTTTTAGATAATGGAGGTAGTCCATCTGGAACGCCAGAGTACTGCAACTATTGTAAAGGAGAGCGAGATGCCAGTTCGTCAGATAACCCACAGAAAGCGATTATCTCATTGAAAAACGACCGTGAAACATCTTACAGTACCTATATTACTGTCCAGAATGAGCTTGTTGCGGCCTACAATGATTTGAGAAATCGTGAATCTAAAAGGTTATACGGACGTGACTTCACAGAGATGGAAGCGGAGTATTTGAATCCTGAAACTCCTTCTAGCGTTCGTGATGAACTGAAAGAAAAGGTACAGCGTATTCAAGAGCTCTTTCCTCAAAAACTCTCTGAAGCGGAAACAAGTAAAATTTAACTTTTAAGAATAAGAGCGTCATGTCAAAATTTGCAAAAAAGAAAGACGGAGATTTACCAGCGGTATCAACCGCTTCGCTTCCGGATATCGTATTCATGCTTCTCTTCTTCTTTATGACGGTAACTACGATGAAAGACAGTTCACTCCTTGTAGAGAACATTCTTCCGAATGCCGATCAGACTAAAAAGTTAGAGAAGAAAGATCGTGTTATTTATATCTACGCGGGTAAGCCTACTCAAGAGTATTCGAAAACCTTTGGTGAGGAGCCGAAGATTCAGCTCAACGATAAGTTTGCTAATGTTCCTGAAGTAGGCCCATACATTCTTGCAGAGCGTGCTAAAAAGCCGCAAGAGTTACAGAATGTATTAACTACAGCTTTGAAAGTGGACAGAAACGCGAATATGGGTATCGTGATGGATATTAAGCAAGAGTTGCGCAAGGTAAACGCCTTGAAAGTGAACTATACTACCTATGAGGGTAACGCTTTTGCAAACTTGCAATAACAACTAGTAACGTGTTGTATAAAAAGCCTCGGTTCTGCCGGGGCTTTTTTTATAGGCTCCTTCGAAGGCGTGCTACGGGTAATTCTAGTTGTTCTCTATATTTAGCTACCGTTCTGCGCGCCACCTTATAACCTTTTTCTTTTAGAGCTATACCTATTTGATCATCGGTCAGAGGACTACTCTTGTCTTCAGTATCAATCAGTTCTTTAACTAAAGATTTTATTTGTCGGGTAGAAACGGTTTCACCCTCTGCATTGGTCATAGCGTCTGAGAAGAACGACTTGAGTAATTTTGTTCCATAAGGAGTATCGGCGTATTTGCTGTTGGCTACTCGAGAAACCGTAGAGATATCCATCTGAATGGCTTCTGCAATATCCTTAAGGATCATAGGTTTTAGATCTTGCTCATCTCCACTTAAGAAATAGTCCTTTTGATGATTGACTATGGCATTCATAGTAATGAGTAAGGTGTTCTGACGTTGCTTAATAGCGTCGATAAACCACTTAGCTGCATCTAGTTTTTGTTTTACAAACTGAACGGTATCTTTTTGTTCCTTGGTAGGTTTACCGTCTTGATACGTTCGTATCAGATCTTGATATGATTTTGATACGTGAAGCTCTGGTGCATTGCGTCCATTTAAGAGCACCTCTATGGTGTCATTTTCAACCCTTATCGTAAAATCAGGAACGATGTAGGTGGTGGTTTTATTCTGTCCTGCAAAGCTTGCTCCTGGCCTTGGATTGAGCTTTTCGATTTTCTGTAAGGCTTCCTTTAGAAGGTGCTGATCGGTTTTGTGTTTGCTTAATAATTTCTCAAAATGCTTTTTCGAGAACAATTCAAAAGAATCCTGAATAACGGCTTTAGCCAGTTCGTTTGCTGGACTATTACTTTGACGTTCGAGTTGCAAGACTAGACATTCAGCGATGTCCCTGGCTCCAACACCAGCGGGATCCAATTGATGGATAATTTTTAAGGCCTCCTCAAACTGTTCCTTTTCAACCATGAGGTTCATGTGAAAGGCCATGTCGTCAATGAGGTCTTCTTCGGGTCTTCTGAGATATCCGCCTTCGTCAAGGCTGCCGATCAGGTATTCTGCGACTAAGAAAATACGCTCACTTATATCAAAGGTGCCAAGTTGGCTTATCAGATGCTGGTGAAAGGTTGTTCCTGCAGCATAAGGTATCTGTTGATCTTTAGACTCTTCTGGATAATTGGAGCTGGTTGTTTTATAATCAGGGATGTCGTCATCTGTAAGATAACTCTCCATGTCAAGTGTGTCGTTCTCCCGATCCTCCCACTCTTCTTCTTGCGATTCAAAGAGGTCATCGTTTTCTAATTCTTCTCTTCCTTGCTCTAACGCAGGATTTTCTTCGATTTCTTGCTTCAACCGCTCCTCAAAGGCTAAAGTCGGTAGCTGAATCAGCTTCATGAGCTGAATCTGCTGCGGAGATAGCTTTTGGCTTAGTTTGAGTTGAAGTTGCTGCTTAAGCATGAACTACCTCTTTAAAATTCTGCATTTTGGGGAGTCCTTGGATAAGGGATCACATCTCTAATATTCCCCATTCCCGTGGCAAACATGACCAGGCGCTCAAAGCCTAGCCCAAAGCCACTGTGAACGGCAGAACCAAATCTTCTGAGGTCGAGGTACCACCAAAGCTCTTGTGGATCTATACCCATGGTGTTGATCTTTTGCTCCAACACCTCTAGACGCTCTTCACGTTGAGAACCACCGACGATTTCTCCAATTCCTGGAAAGAGCACGTCCATAGCGCGTACCGTTTTCTGATCTTCATTAAGACGCATATAAAAGGCCTTAATTTTCGCCGGATAATCAAAAAGTACCACGGGTGCATCAAAGTGTTTCTCAACTAGGTAGCGTTCATGTTCGCTTTGTAAGTCTGCACCCCACTCAGAGATAGGATACTTGAATTTCTTCTTCTGATTGGGCTTAGAGTGCTTTAGAATTTCAAAGGCCTCTGTATAACTCAAACGTATAAAAGGTTTGTTAACCACAAAGTTGAGCTTCTCTAGGAGACGCATAGGGCTGCGCTCTGCTTGTGGCTTCGTCTTATCTTCATCTTCAAGGCGTTGCTCTAAGAAGGTTAGATCTTCTTTGCAATGCTCTAGTACATAACCCAGTGTGTATTTGATAAAATCTTCGGCTAACTGCATCGTATCTTCTAGATCGTAAAAGGCCATCTCAGGCTCAATCATCCAGAATTCGGCAAGGTGTCTTGAAGTATTCGAATTCTCTGCTCTAAAAGTAGGACCGAAGGTGTATACCTTTCCGAGCCCCATCGCATAGGTCTCGGCTTCTAGTTGTCCGGAAACGGTAAGGTGGGTGGTTTTACCGAAAAAGTCTTCGTTCTCTAATTTGAACATTTCTCCGGCACCCTCGGCATCTGAGCCGGTAATGATAGGAGTATTCATATAAAAGAACCCATTTTCATTAAAATAGCGATGCACCGCAAATGCTAGGGCAGATCTCACGCGCATAATCGCTGCGAAGGTGTTCGTTCTGATGCGCAGATGTGCTTTTTCTCTTAAGAATTCGAGACTGTGTTTCTTGGGTTGAATAGGGTACTTTTCTGGATCGGATCCGCCTAAAATTATTAGGCTAGAAACCTGAACCTCTACCGTTTGCCCTCTTCCTTGGCTTTCTACCAATTCGCCTTCAACCTTAATTGCTGTTCCCGTATGTATTGCATTTAGTACCGCTTCATCCAATTGTTCAAAATCAACTACACACTGAAGGTTCGTCAGCGTAGAACCGTCGTTTAATGCTATAAAACGGTTGCTTCTGAATGTTCTTACCCAACCCATCAAAGTGACAGATTGGTTTATTGGACTGCGCTCTAAAAGTTCCTTTATCGTTTCAGGCTTATACATAATCAGGCAATTTTAGGGCTATAAAGATACATTTTGCCCTTGGCTTGTTTAGTCAATCGAGTCGACTTCTTTAGGTAGAATGTCAATTTTAGGTTGTTTCAATACCTTTTTGTTCGCGATACTTCTCTCTAAGGATAGCAATAAGCAAGGAAGCAGCACGAGGTTAGCAAGCATGGCTAGAAGAAGCGTAGCTGAGATTAATCCTCCTAAAGCCTTGGTGCCTCCGTAATTACTGATCATGAATACCGAGAACCCAAAGAATAGCACTACGGAGGTATAGAACATACTCACCCCTGTTTCTTTAAGTGCCGCAAAGACCGACTTTTTGATGTGCCAGTCGTTCAACACCAATTCTTGGCGGTATTTCGCCAAAAAGTGAATGGTGTCATCTACAGAGATTCCAAAGGCGATACTAAAGATGAGAATGGTAGAAGGTTTAATAGGTATTCCTACAAACCCCATAAGCCCTGCGGTTACTAGAAGGGGCAAGAGGTTCGGAATGAGTGAGACAATAATCATCTGATACGACCGAAACAGATAGGCCATAAATAAAGAAATCAGAATCACTGCTAATAGCAGGGATATCAATAGGTTGTTAACCAGATAACGTGTTCCCTTTAAATACAATAAGGCTTTTCCGGTGATGCTTACGTTATAGCGGTCAGAAGGAAAAATGCGATCTATAGACCGGTAGAGTTGTTCTTCTAGAATTTCCATTCTACTGGTTTTCACATCCTTCATCATGAGTGAAAGACGAGCAATTTGCTCTTTGCTGTCGACCATCGAACCTAAAAGGTCACCTTTGGATTCTGAATCGATGGGAGAGGTGATCGCACCCAAAATAAAGTTACGCTCTTGGGATGTTGGCAATTGATAATACCTGGGCAGACCCTTGTAAAAGGCTTGTTTGGCATATTTAATTACTGCAGATATCGATAAGGGCTTAGATAGCTCATCGTTTTGCGCAATTTCTTCTGATAAGCGTTCAATTCTATTGAGGTTGGCGGTGTTTAATGCTCCTTTTTCACGGCCAGTATCTACTAAGATTTCTACGGGTAGTATACCACTGAATTGATTTTCGTAAAACAGAATATCATCGTAAAAGTCGGTGTTCTTTGGAAGATCTTCGATGCGACTTCCGGTGATCTCGATTTGATAGATACCAATGATACTCAACGCAAGTAAGGCCACTGATGTTCCGTAGACTGCAATTCGATGATTCCGTACAATCCGCTCCATCGTAGAAACGAATAGGTCAATCCAAGGCGTATTTAGGTGCTGCAGATGCTTGTCTTGCGGCAGGGGTAAGTAGCTGTATATGATAGGAATGATGAGCAGTGAAAGGGCAAAAATTCCAAGGATATTTATGGAGGCCACGACTCCAAACTCTCTGAGTAAAGAACTGCTTAAAATGATAAAGGTTGCAAAACCTGAGGCTGTGGTAATATTGGTCATCAGAGTAGCGTTTCCGACTCGTGAAATGACGCGCATCAGCGACCTAGCCTGATTTCCGTGTTTTTTGACTTCTTGCTGGTATTTATTGATCAAGAAGATACAATTCGGAATTCCGATTACGATAATTAAAGGAGGAATAAGTGCGGTGAGTATCGTAATCTCATACCCGAGCAATCCAATGATTCCGAATGACCAGCTTACTCCAATGAGTACCACAACCATTGAGATGAAGGTGGCTCTGAAACTCCTGAAAAAGAAGAAAAAGAGCACTGCAGTGACCAGTAAGGCAGCAATGACAAACAAGATCATCTCTCGTTTTAGGGTCTCTGCATTTCTTGTTTTGATATAGGGCATACCCGAGATACGCGCCTCAACACCTGATTCTCGTTCAAAGGTTTTGATCATTCCCTCAAAGTCGTTCAATATGAATTGGCTTCTAACCTTTGTATTGACAAGGTCGGGATCCATATAGGCGATCGTTCGAATCGCTAAGCTTTTAGGGTCGTATATGATGTTTTCGTAAAATGGAAGGCGCTCGAAGAGGTGGTAAAGCTTTGATTTAGCGTTTTCATCACTTAATGCTTCTCGCGGATTGAATGGAGCAGTGGTGAGTTGCCCTGATTTTCCTTCCCTCACGATTTCATCGATATTATCTAGAGAGATCACCTTAGTGATTTCGGGGGCAGCTTCGAGTTGTTTGCTCAATCGATTAAAGGCATTGAACGACTGAGCTGTAAAGAGGTCACGCCCTTCTACGGCAATCAAAATGGCATTGTCTTCTATGCCAAAGATGTCGGTGAATGCCTGATATTTTAGGATCTCAGGGTGATCGTTGGGTAGTACAGAAGTTTCAGCATTAGAGAACTTGACGTTGCTCCATTGACTGATAAAAAAGAGGGTAGTAATCAAGATACCAACTACCCACGCGATACGGTTCCTGAGAATGATACGGGCTACTGCAGGCCAGAAACCTTCGAAGAATGCGGCCAGCTTTCCCATAGAATCACACCTTCATGATTTCTGACTCTTTTAATTTCAAAGCGTCGTCAATCTTGGTGATGAATGAATTCGTTAGCTCTTGCACATCTGCCTCGGCGTCCTTGAGAACGTCTTCGCTGATCTCAATTTTCTTAAGCTCTTTATTGGCTTCTTGACGTGCCGATCTTACACTGATCTTGGCATCTTCAGATTCTGCCTTGGCCTGTTTCACGAGATCTCTTCTGCGTTCTTCTGTGAGTGGAGGAACGCTAATGATAATGAAATCACCGTTATTCATAGGGTTAAACCCTAGATTTGAATTAATGATTGCTTTCTCGATTTCAGGAAGCATCGCCTTTTCCCAAGGTTGAACCGATAACGTTCGGGCATCAGGCGTATTGACATTGGCTACCTGAGAAAGAGGGGTAAGTGAACCGTAATAGTCCACTTGAACCGTTGAGAGCATTACGGGATTTGCTTTTCCGGCTCGTATTTTGACAAAGGCTTTTTCTAGGTGGGTTATTGCCCCTTGCATTTGATCCTTTGCTTCTTCTAAAATGAGTTCAATTTCTTCGTTCATAGCATTAGAGGTTTACTTCTGTACCTACATCTTCTCCGGTAACTACTTTGAGTAGATTACCATCTTTATTCATATCGAAAACTACAATGGGTAATTCGTTTTCTTGACTCAAGGTGAAGGCTGTAGTATCCATCACTTTTAGCCCTTTGCTGAGCACATCTTGAAAACTGATTTTATCGTATCGAATAGCGCTTTTGTCCTTTTCTGGATCAGCACTATAAATACCGTCTACACGTGTTCCTTTCAGGATAACGTCTGCCTTGATTTCAATAGCCCTTAAGACAGCGGCAGAATCTGTGGTGAAATAGGGGTTCCCTGTACCGCCGCCAAAGATGACTACACGCCCTTTCTCAAGGTGCCTCATAGCACGTCGACGAATGAAGGGCTCCGCCACTTCATCAATCTTGATAGCCGTTTGAAGTCTTGTTTCAACACCCTGGTTTTCGAGGGCGCTTTGTAATGCGAGACCATTAATTACCGTAGCGAGCATTCCCATATGATCTCCTTGAACCCGATCCATTCCTTGGCTCGCTCCCGATAGGCCTCTGAAAATATTTCCGCCACCAATGACGATAGCGACCTCAATGCCGCGATCGATCACAGTTTTGATCTCGTTGGCGTATTGCTCAAGTCTTTTGGCGTCTATTCCGTACTGTTGGCCCCCCATTAGGGACTCTCCGCTAAGTTTGAGGAGGATTCGTTGGTAGCGCATTGCTATTTTTATTCTAATTCAAAAGTACACAAAAAAGCCATCCTATTGGGATGGCTTTGGTATTAACGATATGCAGCTCGGATTATCCTAGCGCTACTCTTTTAAATGCAGTAACACTTAAATTCTTGTCTGCGGACTTCACGTACTGATCAACACTCAATTTAGAGTCTTTGATAAAGTCTTGGTTAACAAGTGTGTTATCCTTGAAGAAACGCTTGATTTTACCTTTAGCAATATTGTCTAGCATTTCTTCAGGCTTACCTTCTTGGCGTAACTGATCTTTAGCGATCTCGATTTCTTTGTCGATAATTGACTGATCAACGCCTTCTTCATTTAAGGCTACAGGGTTCATAGCTGCAGCTTGCATCGCTACATCTCTTGCGATAACGTCAGCTTGATCTACATTGGCTGATAAACCTACTAGGGTAGCAATTTTGTTCCCGGCATGGATGTAAGATCCTACGAATGGAGCTTCTAGTACTTCGAATGCACCAATCTCGATCTTTTCTCCGATAACTCCTGTTTGCTCTGTAAGTTTCTCTGAAACCGTAATTGAACCGTATGTTTTGCTCAAAAGGTCTTCTAATGAAGAAGCGTCAAGGGCTAACTGGGCGAATTCATTTGCCATAGCTACGAAAGAGTCGTTCTTCGCTACGAAATCAGTCTCACAGTTTAGAGAGATCACGACACCTTTAGTCGCATCGCTGTTTACAACAGCAATTGCAGCACCTTCAGAAGACTCGCGGTCTGCTCTGTTGGCTGCAACTTTTTGTCCTTTTTTTCTAAGGATTTCGATTGCTTTGTCAAAATCACCTTCTGCTTCTACTAAGGCTTTCTTGCAGTCCATCATACCGGCACCGGTAGACTTTCTTAATTTGTTTACATCTGCTGCAGAAATTGCACTCATATTAAATGGTATTTAATTCTTCTAAATGATTCGATAAAGATCTGGCCTTTAGATAAGACTCAGATTAAGCAAAGGTTATTCGCTTTTTATTTTTCGTCTTTAGCTTCTTCGGCTTCTTCAGAAGCAGTAGCTTCTTCAGAAACTTCCGCTGAATCCTCGATAGCTTCAACCTCCTCTGTTTCTTCAACAGCACCTTCGCTAGCGTCAAGTTTTTCAGCCTTACGTTCTGTTAATCCTTCGCTAATAGCTCCCGTTACACTTGAGAGGATGATTTCAATTGATTTACCAGCATCGTCGTTTGCAGGAATAACGAAATCAATATCTCTAGGATCACAGTTGGTGTCTACCATTGCAAAAACAGGGATGTTTAAGCGCTGTGCTTCTTTCACCGCGATGTGCTCACGCATTACGTCTACGATGAATAAAGCTCCTGGAAGGCGCGTCATGTCTGAGATTGAACCTAAGTTCTTTTCTAATTTCGCGCGTAGACGATCTACTTGAAGTTTTTCTTTCTTAGATAAAGTGTTGAACGTACCGTCTTTTTTCATGCGGTCGATTGCACTCATCTTCTTTACCGCCTTACGGATAGTGATAAAGTTGGTTAACATACCTCCTGGCCAACGCTCAGTAATGTAAGGCATGTTTACTGCAGAAACTTTTTCTGCTACAATTCCCTTAGCTTGCTTTTTAGTGGCAACAAAAAGAATCTTACGCCCAGAGGCAGCAATTTTCTTAAGTGCTTCATTCGCCTCTTCGAGCTTTGCAGCGGTTTTGTAAAGATTGATTACGTGAATCCCGTTGCGCTCCATGTAGATGTAAGGAGCCATGTTTGGATTCCATTTTCTGGTGAGGTGACCGAAATGTACACCTGCATCAAGAAGTTGTTTAACTTCGACTTTTGCCATTTTTAATTTAGTTTACGTTCTGATTTAGCAATAGTCCGGTGGTCATTATTGAAAATCGCCCTTACTATTTAGATGCTAAACTAAACTGGTTATCACTATGTAAATTGAACACGAAGTGTTCGTCCCAATCTCGAGATTAACGTTTCGAGAATTGGAATTTCTTTCTTGCTTTTTTCTGTCCGAATTTCTTACGCTCTACCATGCGAGGGTCTCTTGTAAGAAGTCCTTCTGGTTTTAGCGCAACTCTGAATTCTTGATCGATTTCGCATAGCGCACGAGAAATCGCTAATCTCAATGCCTCAGCTTGTCCAGTAATTCCTCCTCCGAAAACTGATGCTTTCACATCGTATTTTCCGACTGTTTCAGTCAATTCGAAAGGTTGATTTACCTTGTATTGCAGGGTTCCTGTAGTAAAATAGCTATCAAGTGGTCTTTTGTTAATGGTAACAGATCCACTTCCTTCAGAGAGGTAAACTCTAGCTACAGCTGTTTTTCTTCTTCCTATTTTGTGTATTACTCCCATTACAGATTAGCTATTTGAGATCGTTTAAATTGATTTGAACTGGCTTTTGCGCTTCTTGATCGTGCGAGTCGCCTGCATATACTCTTAGGTTTCTGAAGAGTTCTGCACCTAATTTATTTTTTGGAAGCATCCCTTTTACTGCATTCTCGATGATGCGCTCAGGATGACTCTCAAAGAGTTCTTTGGTGGTTGTTTCGCGCTGACCACCTGGATACCCGGTGTGACGCAAGTACTTCTTATCCGTTGCTTTTGAACCTGTCAACGCAACTTTTGAAGCGTTAATAATCACCACGTTATCTCCACAATCAACGTGAGGAGTAAAACTAGGCTTGTTTTTACCTCTTAAAATTGTCGCCACTTTAGAGGCTAAACGTCCCAAAATTTGCCCTTCAGCATCCACTAAAACCCACTGTTTGTCTACAGTGGCCGCATTGGCAGATTTGGTTTTATAACTTAATGTATCCACAGTTAATGAAATTTTATTCGCTACACGTTAAAACTAACGGGCTGCAAATGTACAATTATTCGTTTGAAATACAAATCGATAAAATGATGTTGCAAAACTTTAATGTGCTTCAAACCAGTTCGCCCCAATTCCGACATCTACCTCTAGCGGAACACCTAATTGTGCTGCATTTTCCATTTCTTGGACGACAAGACTTTTGAGAAGATCTATTTCTTCGTTCGGACACTCAAAAACAAGTTCGTCATGCACTTGAAGCAACATCTTAGCCCTCAATCCATCTGCATGCATTCGTTTATCAACGGCGATCATTGCTTTTTTGATGATATCTGCAGCAGATCCCTGAATCGGAGCATTGACGGCATTACGCTCTGCAGCCGATCGAATCATCCCGTTTGCTGCATTAATATCCTTAAGGTAACGTCTTCGTTTAAACAGGGTTTCTACGTAGCCGTGTTCTCTGGCGAATGCCACCTGATCGCTAATGTAGGCTCTAAGTTTAGGATAGGTAGCATAATAGGTTTCAATCAATTCCTTGGCCTCAGATCTACTCAAGGTCGTTTGATTGCTCAATCCGAATGCCGAAACTCCGTAGATGATTCCGAAGTTAACGGTCTTGGCTTGGCTGCGCTGCTCGCGTGTCACTTCGGATAAGGGTACCCCAAAGACTCTAGAAGCTGTTGAACGGTGAATGTCTTCTCCTTTCTCAAAGGCTTCGATCATCGTGTCTTCTTTACTCAAAGCAGCAATGATTCTCAACTCGATCTGCGAATAATCTGCAGCAACCAGGGTCCATGAAGCGTCTGTTGAAACAAAAGCTTTACGGATAAGGCGTCCGTTGTTTGTTCGGATGGGGATGTTTTGAAGATTGGGCTGAACACTACTCAATCGACCTGTAGCGGCTACGGTCTGCATGAATTGGGTATGAATACGCTTACTCTGTTCATTGACTTGTAAAGGAAGTGCCTCTACATAGGTATTTAAGAGTTTAGCTAGGCCTCGGTATTCTAGGATATCTGCTGCAATCTGATGCTCTTTTGCGAGCTCAGATAAAATTTCTTCAGAGGTAGCGTATTGACCTGTCTTCGTTTTCTTCGGCTTTTCAACCAGTTTTAATTTTTCAAAGAGAACAATTCCCAATTGCTTGGGAGAAGCAAGATTGAAGGTTTCGTCCGCTTGCGCGTAGACCGATTCTTCTAGAGCAGTGAGTTGCTTGCTAAAGGTTTCTTTCAAAGACTCAAGGTATTTTTCGTCCAGTGCAATACCATTGAATTCCATTCGGGCGAGTACGCGCAGAAGAGGGATTTCTAATGTAGTGTAAAGTTCGAGTAGTCCCCACTTCTTGAGCTCTTCAAGGAGTAAAGGATACAAGCGTAGATTAAAATCGCTAAGACTGCAGAGGTACTCGGTTGCCTTTTCTGGTTCAATCGATTCGAGATCTGCGGTTTTTATGTTTTTGACCCCTAACAATTCTTCGGGTCTCTTTAAATCGACTCCCAAATAGCTTTTTACTAGAGTGCCGAAATCATGCCGCATGTCTGGGTTGATCAAATAGTGCGCCAAGGTGTTATCAAATAGCTCAGCACTCAGGTTGACCTCATGGCGACGCAGAATTTTTAGCACCTCTTTTAACTGGTGACCAATGAGCGTGACACCACCATTGAGGATTTCTTGGAGTTGCAACCAAAATTCTTTTTGATGTGGATCGTCGGATTTAATGGGAATGTAGAATCCTTTGTGCGTGTTCCAAGAAAGAGCTAATCCGATGAGCTTACCTTCCATCGCATGCTCTGAGGAATTCAGCAAGGCAATGCTTACCACCTTCTGATTTTGAAGTCCTTTAAGAAAAAGCTCTTGTGTTCTGGGGCTGTCTACGCGTTGATAGAGATGCCCTTTGTTAGAGGCGGGTTCAGAGGTGTCTTGAACGTCGAAGAGTGAAAATTGACCACTGCCGGCGGTATCAGAAGCGACAATGGTTTGTGCGGTACTATTCGAAGTAGCAGTTTCGGTACTCGAATCGTCTTTGGGTGCAAATAACTTGTGAAACTGATCCTTAAGCCTTCTGAATTCAAGAGCATCAAAGATGCGATCAAGCTCTTCTAGATGAGGTTCAGAGCGTATAAAAGACTTTGGATCGAACGATACGTCACAATCGATTTTAATGGTGGCCAATTGCTTTGAAAGAAGCCCTATTTCTGCATTTTCGGCAATGCGTTCTTTGAGCTTTCCGCTTAGTTCTTCAAGATTTTCTAGCAGGCCTTCAAGAGACCCATAGGCCTGAATAAACTTCTTGGCGGTTTTGTCTCCGACTCCAGGAAGACCAGGGATATTGTCACTCGCATCTCCCATCATCCCAAGGTAGTCGATCACCTGCTCGGGTCTTTCTACTCCAAAACGCTCTTGAACCTCAGGAATTCCCCAGATTTCAATGTCATTGCCCATTCTAGATGGACGATACATAAAAACATTTTCGCTCACCAATTGACCAAAATCTTTATCAGGGGTAACCATGTAGACTTGGAAGCCTTGACCTTCAGCCTGCTTAGATAGTGTGCCTATGAGATCGTCAGCCTCGTAACCTTCTTGAACGACTATCGGAATATCCATCGCACGCAGCAGGGCCTCAATATGGGGGACTGCAAAACGTATAGGATCTGGAGTTTCTTGACGGTTCGCTTTGTAGTCTGCAAAGATTTCGGTCCGCTCGGTGCTACCGCCTTTGTCGAAACACACACCGATGTATTCAGGCTGTTCGCGCTTGATAAGATCGAGTAGGGCATTCATAAAGCCCATGATGGCTGAGGTGTCTTCTCCTTTTGAATTGACCCTTGGATTTTTAATCAGGGCGTAATAGCCTCTGAATATTAATGCATATGCGTCAACAAGAAACAGTCTCTTTACATCGGTCTTACTCATAGAAACAGGGTCAAGGAGATGCAAGATAGCAGAATTTTAACTCTAAGCGGTCGAGATAAATGGTACTTTTGCAGGATAAAAAAAGAGCTGTGTTTTACCTTGTTTTTGGCGTTTTTTATTTGTTT
>CAJXTX010000013.1 GCA_913060705.1 uncultured Bacteroidota bacterium
ACGATAAAAAAGATTTCAGCTCCGCTGATAAAAAGAGAAATCATAAGGGTACAAATATAAAAAATCCCGCAGCCAAAGCTGCGGGATTCTCATTTCAGTTTCAAACCGTTCTTACTGTTGAACTTGAGCTTTCAACTGTTCAAACTCTGAACCTTGATCAACCTTCGGCCAGCTATTGTTTGAGGTGTCAATATCTGCTGTTTCAAGCTTAGGATCTACTGTAATCCCTACCAATTCTTTGTCTGAAGAAAAGACACGCTTCACAGAGGCGTCGTTTTTACGCCAAATTTCAACAGGATAGCGCACCTCTTCTTTAGTACCGTCAGCATAGGTGTACTCAACGATTAGCGGCATTGGAATCCCTCCTGGCTTTTCAAACTCGATCTCGTAGAAGTACTTGGGCTGTTTCACCTTCGCTCTTTCCTCAGCAGTCATGTTATCCATCATAAATTCAGACAAGGTAGAAGAAGCCGAAATTGGATCCTTAATTTCTTCGTCCGATTCTTTCGCATCTAAATCGGCCAGATACACTAATGGAGGAAGATCTGCTGCGGTTAGACCATTTGCCGCCATATATTCTTTCATCTCCTCGGTAGGCTCATCAGAAACATAGTATTTCTTCACGTTAGAAACCCCTATATCTACATAATCCGTTGTGTAGAACCACGATCTCCAAAACCAATCTAAATCCACAGCTGAGGCATCTTCCATTGTTCTGAAGAAGTCTTCAGGAGTCGGATGCTTAAACATCCAGCGCTGTGCATAGGTTTTAAAGGCATGATCGAACAACTCACGACCCATTACTGTTTCCCTAAGAATGTTCAAAGCGGTGGCGGGCTTAGCGTAAGCATTAGGTCCTAATTGATAAACGTTTTCAGGATTCGACATGATCGGAGCGATATAGCTCTGATCACCTGCCATATAATTCACAATAGCCGAAGGAGCCCCTCTTCTTGAAGGGTATTTATCTAATCCTTCAATAGCCTCTGGATAGGCCTCTCCGAATTCTTGCTCTGCCAAGTACTGCATAAAGGTATCTAGACCTTCGTCCATCCACCCCCACTGACGCTCGTCTGAGTTAACAATCATAGGAAAGAAGTTATGCCCTACCTCGTGAATGATCACACTCATCATACCGAATTTTGTACGGTCTGAATAGCTACCGTCTTTGTTTGGTCTTCCGTAGTTCCAGCAAATCATCGGATATTCCATACCTTGATTCTTCGCATGCACAGAAATGGCCTTGTGATAAGGATAATCAAAAGTGTGTGAAGAATACGACTTGAGTGTCGAAGCTACAGCACGTGTTGACCACTCTTCCCAAAGAGGGTTTCCTTCTTTAGGGTAAAGCGAAACAGCCATAACATCTTTGTTACCCACCTTAACGGCCATCATATCCCAGATAAATTTTCTAGAGGTTGCAAATCCGTAATCTCTTACGTTTTCAGCTCTAAACTTCCAGGTTTTGGTTTTTGTAGCAAAAGATTTTTCGGCAGCCTCAGCCTCCTCTTGTGTCACAATGAGTACGGGCTTATCGTAACTCTTCTGCGCCTCTTCATAGCGCTTCATCATTTCTTTAGAGAAGACCTGTTTGCGGTTTAGCAGAACACCAGTAGCGTCCAATATGTGATCTTCAGGTACTGTAATTGATACATCGTAGTTTCCGAAAGGAAGCGCAAACTCACCGCTACCCCAGAACTGATGGTTCTGCCAACCTTCTACGTCACTGTACACAGCCATTCTCGGAAAGAACTGAGCAATCACGTAGGCTCTATTACCGTCTTCTGGAAAGTACTCATAACCCGAGCGTGCTCTGTTAACGGTATGGTCAGGAATATTATACCACCACTTAATCGAGAAGGAATAAGATTGTCCTGACATTAACGGAGTAGGCAAATCGACACGCATCATTGTATAATTGATCACGTGAGGCAGCGCAGCACCGCGGCTGTCTTTTACCCATTCAATATTGAATCCACCATCGAAAGATTCACCCATGAAGTTTTGAGTGAAATTATCAGGGGTATATGCCAAATTCACCCCACTTCCGTTGCGGAGTGGTGCTTTAGAATCTTTTGCACGTACGTTTTGATCCAGCTGCACCCATAAAAACTCTAAGGCATCAGGAGAGTTGTTAGTGTAGGTAATGGTTTCTTCACCGTAAATACGAGCGTTTTCATCGTCTAAACGAATATCCATTACATAGTCCGCCTGTTGTTGATAATAGTCAGGGCCTGGCGCTCCTGAAGCTGTGCGGTAAGTGTTTGGAGTTGCAAACTCTTCGTAGAGTTGTTTGAATTTATTGGTGTTGTAATGTCCTGGTTCGCGCTCTGTTTTTTCTTGCTGAGCGCTTAGGCCAGTGCTGAATAGCACAAAAGCTGCAGTTAAGCAGGTAAGTACATGTTTCATTGAAAATCAACTTAAGATTAGAAAGGTGAATTTAGGGTGTTTTTAGCAGCTGTCCAATTTTGTTTTAGCGGCTCCCTAACGCCCAATTAAAAGCGGGATCATCTTTTGATAACACTTTACTTTTTTTAGCCCCAAAAAAGTAAAAATGCATTAGGTTTTGCTGCTCATCAAAAAGCCCTGTCAGTAAACGGTTTTGAAATGCAATAACTGAGTCTTCGTCGAGGGTTACCCCATCAAACTCAATTAAAAGAACTATCTGATCTCCTTCGTAGGTATAACCCGCAAAATTCGGACTATACGAAGATCCATCAGCACTAAAGCGCATCATTCGATCAATGTAGCGCTGAAAGAATTCATTGGCCAACGAGGTCTGTTCTTCGTCTGTATCTAACCGCAAAGCAACACCGTAACGGGTTTTAATGGCCAACTCTATATCGTCTATGAAGGCTCTTGTTACCAACTGCAGGGCTTGCTGCTCTGCATTGTAATTCACTTTGGTAACGCTTAGATAAAACTTGTGATTAACTTCATGAACAGTCTTGTGTGCTCCTGCGCTCAAAGTCATGACTGCTGCAATAAAAAACAGTATCTTCTTCATGGATTCAATGCTTTAAAAGAAGTACTCTTTCTCTTCATAAACTCTAAAAACTTAAGCTCATCCCCCAAGGCCACAAGGTCGAGGAAGAGCGGATCTTGCTCACAATAGTACAAAAAGCGAAGAATTTCGGCTGAATCTATAGCGAGATAGTCCTCAAATAGCGGCTTTTCATAGCGCTTTATCACTTGATCTATTTTCGCATTTTTCGCCTCTAGTGCAATTCTATTTTTGAGCATCTTCGTCCTTCCGGTTAAGGCGTTTAAGAGCGGATTGAGAGGAATAAGTCCTCCTCCGCTTGTCGCTTCGTACAAAAGCCTTTGACTTTGTGTAAGCTCAGGTGCATCGGCATTGGGTAGCCCTAAGGCATTCGCGTTTACTTCTGGGTTCACCTGTATCCGTGTGACATCTTCTGAAAGCTGTCTGCTCAATCCGTATGGGTTTAAGGTCACTCCTTCTAATTCATTGACAAATGGATCAAGGGGTATCCGAAGGTACGATGAGGCGTAAAGCGACGGATCAATTACGAGAAGCTTCGGCTGAATCTGAACAGAGGTGATGCGAAGACTATCGCCAGGGCTCACCAGAATCTCAAACTCTCCTGAGGTATTGGTAACCACTCCTGTCTTCTTGCTTATATTCTGAATAGTAATTCCAGATAGATCAACGTCTTCTGCAGTAACCGAGGCGCGAAGGACTTTCTGATTTTGGGCCTGAACCAAGCTGGTACTAAGACTCAGCACCAACAAGATCATAAGGATACGTATCACTCCATCTCTTTTTTAAATGCTTCAGCAGTGGTGACCAAGAATTCGAGAAGCTCAAATTCATTTTCTTTTCTCAGCAGTTGATAGGTCGGGACACGCTCATCACAGTAGGTTAAAAAATCAGGAATCTGTGCGGGAGCTAATTTTAAATCTTGCACAAAGAAACGTTCATCATATACTTTGGCCAATGCCTCAGAAAGCTTGAGCTTCGGAACATTGTCTCCTTCGTTCGGAACAAGAAGCGATTTTAACAGTTTAAAGACAGAAATGAAATTTAAGCCGTCTTGCATTCCTCTCGCAGAAGTTGAAAGAGCAATATTGTCTACAGCAGAGGCCCGATCAATTTCATATTCAAACCCCTTGAATTCTTCGTTTTTAAGTTCGATAAAAGCCTCTTGATTGTCAGGGGTAACTACTACCTCATCGAGCTGGCGTACCTTTTCGGTCACCTCAACAACCAGCCGTCCATTATTCAGAATATCCTCGGTAATTTGAATGACCTCTAATTGGTAATTGACCGCGGTAAATACAAGTTCATCCCCAACAGCCACCTCGATAGTGAAGGCCCCATTTTCATCAGTAATAGTACTAATCTCACGCGTAGCATTAACCACCGCTTCATCAGAAACAAAACTATTTCTATACAATACTTGACCCTTTAGGCGTACCAGTTCTGATTGTCCAAAAACAGAAGATCCGATCGCCAAACACAAGAGAAATAAAACATTTTTCATGAGGTGCATATACTTACCCTAAATTTACCACAAACCGTTCAGTTTATGACGCTCATTAAACAAGTTAATGCCTCTGCCATTTTAACGGTCCGACAGGCGGTTCTGCGCCAGGGACTTCCTATAGAAGCAAGCATCTTTGATAAAGATGAAGATCAGCATACCGCTCATTTTGGAGCCTTTATTGAAGACAATGTCGTAGGTTGCGCCACACTGGTACATAACCCAAATGCGCGATTTACCCCTGAGTATACCCATACGGCACAATTGAGAGGCATGGCCGTGCTGCCAGAATATCGCAGCAGCGGAATTGGCCGACGGCTTTTAAGGGCGGCAGAAACGAAAGCCAAAGAAGACGGTATTGAAGTGCTGTGGTTCAATGCACGTATTAAGGCGGTACCCTTTTACGAAAAGAACGGATATATCAAAGAAGGCGAAGCTTATGAAATTGAGGGTGTAGGCACCCATTATTTTATGTTTAAACTACTTTCATCTCATGAATAGACGCGAATACATCCGCCTACAAAACCTTGGGCTCGCCGCACTTTTTGTCCCTCAAATAGAAACCGAATGGAGCTGGTCTCATAGCGTCGAACGCTTAATGGGAATTGATCCTCCTAAGCTATTTGGAGCAGAAAAAATACAGCTGACGCGTCGCGCTTACAAAGCGTTTAATCGCATGAAAATGGCTGCTTGGAACGACGGCATTGGAATAAGGACCGTGTCGAGCTTCAGGTCATATGCTGACCAAAAACGGATTTTTGAACGAAAATTTAAGGCCTTTACTGAAGAGGGAGATTCAGGTACAGACGCCATTGAGCGAATTATCGAATATTCGACCCTGCCCGGAACCTCAAGGCATCACTGGGGGACTGATATTGATATCGTTCAAGCCGGCCGAAACGTCGATGGCGACAGCCTTTTAGAAGAGCACTTTGAACTAGGGGGAGCCTTTAGAGCGCTTAAAGAGTGGTTAGATCAAAACGCCACTGATTTCGACTTTTATTTGGTTTATACCCAGGATGCCCATCGAAAGGGATTCAATTACGAACCGTGGCACCTCAGCTATGCTCCAGAATCGATCTCCTTGCTCAAAAGCTATCTTCGGAAAGAGGTTATCCATAACATTTTATCACAAAAAGTTATTGGATACGAACATCTGAGCGAGGAGCGATTGAATCGCTACCTAGAGGAGCACCTCTTGGGGATAAACCCAAAGCTTCTGCCGTAATAGTTTTACCTTTGTATACATCAATCCAATTCCAATGAATAAGAAGGTTCTTCTCATGATTTTAGACGGATGGGGAATGTCTCCTGATCCAAATGTTTCTGCCATCGCGCATGCCGATACGGAATTTATAGATGGCCTGTATAAGAGCTACACAAATGCCACGTTACTCACCCACGGTATGCATGTGGGACTGCCCGACGGACAAATGGGAAATAGCGAGGTCGGACATATGAATCTCGGTGCGGGACGTATCGTATACCAAGACCTGGCACGTATCAATAAGGCGGTTCAAGAAAAGACATTAGGACAAGAAAAGGTAATCACCGATGCGCTAGCTTACGCGGCAGAAAAACAAGTGAACGTTCACCTACTCGGATTGTGCAGTAACGGTGGTGTGCATTCACACATCGATCATCTCAAGGCCTTGGTTGACGTCTGTGAGACGAGCAGTCATCCAGCTACATTCATCCATGCCTTTACCGACGGTCGAGATGTCGACCCTAAGAGTGGCGCACAATTCATAGCAGATATTCAAGCCTACACTCAAGAGAAACAAACCAAGATTGCCTCGGTAACGGGTCGTTACTACGCAATGGATCGCGATAAACGCTGGGAACGCGTTAAAGTCGCTTACGATGCCCTTGTTCATGGTGAAGGAAACCAGGCAAACAACCTCGTTCAAGAGATTGAGGCCTCTTATGAAAATGGGGTGACAGATGAGTTTATTCATCCGATTATACAAGTCGACCAGCAACAGCAACCTATTGGTACGATTAAACCCGGTGATGTTGTGCTCTTTTTCAACTTTAGAACAGATCGCGGTCGAGAGCTCACAGAGGTATTGACCCAACAAGCGTTCGAAGAATATCAGATGCAACCTTTAGCACTGTATTACGTCACCCTTACCAACTACGACAATTCGTTTAAAAATATCAAGGTAGTTTTTGATAAGGAAAACATCAAAGACACACTTGGTGAGACGCTAGCAAAGGCCGGAAAAAAACAGTTGCGTATCGCAGAGACCGAAAAGTATCCCCACGTGACCTTCTTTTTTAATGGTGGACGTGAGGAGCCCTTTGACCAAGAAGAACGCATTTTGTGTCCTTCACCGAAAGTGGCCACCTACGATTTGCAACCTGAGATGAGTGCCTATGACATCAAGGATGCCCTGATGCCGCACCTCAAAAATTCAACCTTTGATTTTATTTGCCTCAACTTTGCCAACCCAGACATGGTAGGTCATACCGGAAGTATGGAGGCTGCAATCAAGGCCTGCGAAACCGTTGACCGTTGCACAAAAGAACTCGTAACTGCCGCGCTTGAGAGTGGTTATACGACACTGATCATTGCCGATCACGGAAACTGTGATACGATGGTCAACCCAGATCACAGTCCGAACACAGCGCATACTACCAATCCTGTCCCTCTCATTGTTGTGGATCCTGAAATCACAGAAGTAAAGAATGGAGTCTTAGGAGACGTAGCCCCCACCGTACTGAAGCTAATGGGAATTGCCCAACCTGAGGCGATGACACAACAACCTTTAGTTTAATGAGTGCTGTAGTATTAAAGTCTCCTGAAGAAATTGCCCTCATTGCAGAGAGTGCCCAGCTGGTTTCAAAGACCTTAGGAATGTTGGCCAAAGAGGTGGTTCCTGGTGCCGACCCTCTCGCACTAGATAAACTAGCTGAAACCTTTATCAGAGACCACAAAGGAGAGCCAGGATTTCTCGGTATGTACGACTTCCCGAATACTTTGAATTGGAGCCCAAACGAGCAAGTGGTTCACGGTATTCCAGATCACACCCCTCTAAAAGAAGGAGATGTCATATCCATTGATTGCGGGGTCTTTATGAACGGATACTACGGAGATCATGCCTATACCTTTGAGGTAGGAGAAGTAGATCCGGATACCAAGAAATTGCTGAAAACGGCCAAAGAGTCACTCTATGTAGGGATCTCAGAGTTTAAAGCAGGTAATCGCGTTGGAGACGTGGGTTATGCTATTCAGCAATACAACGAAGCTCAAGGCTATGGAGTGGTCCGTGAACTCGTCGGACATGGACTCGGAAAAAGCCTGCACGAAGGACCTGAAATGCCCAATTACGGAAGAAGATCTCAAGGAAAAGTATTTAAAGAAGGGCTTGTTGTCGCCATTGAACCGATGATTAATAGGGGAACGCACCGTATTGTTCAAGGGAAAGACGGATGGACCATTAAGACCGCCGACAAGCAACCAAGCGCTCATTTCGAACACAATGTGGCGATCGTTGATGGAAAACCAAAATTGCTTTCGACCTTCCAATACATCTACGAGGCACTCGGAATCAGCTCAGATGAAGAGCAACCCTTTAAGTAAGTTGCAGTATGCTGAAAACTATTTTTGGAATCGTGCTGGGGATTTTTCCGAGACCCGTTTTGATTCGTTTCAGCTTGTACCTTCTGCCCGTTTTACGGCTGCTCTTTAGGGGAAATCGCTTTACAGACCCTATCGATAAAAGCAGCTTTCGCACGCTGCTCCCCTACGGATACCGTAAACAACGTGCCAATGTACTTTCACCTTCAACGCTTTCTCTAGAGCGTCATCGCCTCTTATGGCTGTACCTCGAGCGCTCCTCTACATTTTTTAATCCCAACCAGAAGCTAAGGGTCTTGCATGTAGCACCAGAACAATGCTTCTATCCACGCTTTAAACAATTGCCCCATATAGACTATACCACCTTCGATCAGAATTCTCCCTTGGCTACCATCAAAGGAGACCTAAGAGCACTCCCCTTTTCAGACGGATCGTTTGACGTTCTATTTTGCAACCACGTACTCGAGCATATCACCGAAGACGATAAGGCTATGAGTGAGTTGTATCGGGTACTTCAACCCGGTGGATGGGGTATTGTTCAGGTTCCGATGAAGCCCCATCAAGAGGAGACCTATGAAGACCCCTCTATTCAATCAAAGAAGGAACGTGAACTTCATTTTGGTCAATACGATCATGTCAGATGGTACGGAAGAAAAGACTTCTTTACGCGCCTTCAAAAAGTAGGTTTTTCAACAGAGGCCATCCATGTAACCCAAGCTTTTTCAGAGGCTGAAATTGAACGCTACGCCTTAGACCGCAACGAAATTTTACCGATTATTCGTCGGTAGTCTCAGCGAATAAGCCCTGCTGCAATACGCGAGTACTATTGTCTTGATCAACGTAAATCAAGTGAAGCGAGAATTCGGGCCGCTCAGCTAAAAATCGTATGCTTTGGTCTAATGGCATAGCCATAAAAGCAGTGGCATAGGCATCAGCTTCAGCACAGGTCGGTGCAATAACACTAGCAGACAGCACATTTGTGGTTTCTGCCCTTCCGTTTAGAGGATTGATAGTATGGCCATAACGTCTTCCACTCAAAGAATCTACTCGAAACTTTCGATAATTACCGGAGGTAGCCATAGCCGCATCTCGTAGCGGTATGACACGACTTAAGGACTCCGGATCTTGAGGATCATCTATGCCTATGGTCCACAAAGACTGCTTTGTGAGATTTATTCCGCTAGCCACGATCTCACCACCTAATTCAATGAGGTAATTTTTACCTCCCATCCGACTAATGAGAACAGCGATGCGATCTAGGGTATACCCTTTTGCAATAGCGTTAAAATCAAGTTGAATGCCGGGTACCTCTTTAATCACTTTCCCCTCACTAAGGCGCACTTTATCTAATCCTACCCTAGGGAGTAGGCTTTCAAGATGAGGCACTTCATTTCGAGGACCTTCAGGCCCAAACCCCCAAGCGTTAACTAAAAGACCCACAGTTGGATCAAAATATCCACCTGACTCTTGGTGTATACGCTTTGAAAGCAAAAAGACTTCTTCGAACATGGCATCCACCACTACGGTACTATCCTCTGCATTAAGCCTAGAAATAAGAGAATTTGAACGATAGGTCGACATCGAGGCGTTCACTGCCTCTAACAATGAATCGATTGAAATACGAAGCTGCTCAGGTTTCACACGAAGTTCATCCTCAAATACTGCAATCCCGTAGGTGGTTCCTAGGGCATTACCCTGAAGCACCAGTTGCTGTGAACGTTCAGCACAACCCGTGAAGAGCGCAGTAATACCCAAAAGCAGTAAAATAGAAAGTGCTCGGAACGTCATAATAATTCGTCTACGTGATATAAGCCCTTAAAGTCAACGGTACACTCCTGATTTTTTTCGAGTGGCAATTTCCGGTCCAAAGCGTGATAGACTCCTACTCCGGCAAAATAGGTGGCTGCCTCAAACGCTTCAGCATGTTTCTTTACCTTTTCAAGTAAAGCCCGATCTACCGCCATGGGGTCTTCTGGAAATCTCGAGGCACGCACTATGATGAAATGAAGGTTTTTTTCTTTGAGACAAACGAATTGAGGGTCTCTCTTGAACTCTGAGTTTACACCCAAAAATTCATATCCGGCAGCTTCTAATTGCTTACCGACCACATTCATGGCCATCTTGTGTATTTCGTGTTCCGATAACATAGTACACCCTACAAATTAAAAAAACCGCTACGAAGTGCAGCGGTTTCTGAATTATCCTCCGAAGTCATCAAAGCGGATGTTCTCATCAGGAATACCAAAGTCTTCTCCCATTTTTTGAACCGCCTGATTCATAAGGGGTGGTCCACAGAAGTATAGCTCTATATCCTCTGGAGTGTCGTGCTTACTTAGATAGTGATCAATCACACAATTGTGAATGAAACCTACAAAGCCATCTCCCTCAGTATCATCAATATCTTTCTTGACTTTCCAATTATCCTCCTCTAGAGGTTCAGAGAGCGCCATATAGAATTTGAAGTTCGGGAACTCGGCCTCTAATTTCTTAAAGTGGTCGATATAGAACAATTCTCGTTTTGAACGTCCACCGTACCAGTAGGTCACTTTTCTATTGGTCTTTAACGTCTTAAAGAGATGGTAAAGATGTGAGCGCATAGGAGCCATTCCTGCTCCTCCCCCTACGTATAACATCTCTGCCTCTGATTCATTAATAAAGAACTCACCAAATGGACCAGAAATCGTTACTGGGTCTCCGGCTTTCAAGCTGAAAATGTATGAAGAAGCAACCCCTGGATTCACATCTGCCCAACCGTTTTTATTACGATCAAACGGAGGCGTCGCAATACGTACATTCAACATAATCTCACGCCCTTCAGCAGGGAATGAAGCCATTGAATAGGCGCGCTCCACTTTCTCTGGATTTTTCATCACAAGGGGCCAAAGCTGAAACTTGTCCCACTCGTTTTGAAATTTCTTAGGGTCGTCGTGCTCTTCAGGGTGCGCAGTAATATCTATATCCGAATACTTCACTTCACAAGGAGGAATCTCGATCTGAATGTAACCCCCTGCCTTGTAATTCATGTCTTCTGGAATCTCAACCACAAACTCCTTGATAAAAGAAGCCACGTTGTAATTACGAACCACTTTACCTTCCCATTTCTTGATTCCAAATACCTCTTCTGGAATTTCAATTTCCATGTCTTGCTTTACCTTAACCTGACAAGCGAGACGGGCACCAGAAATCAACTCTTTTTTAGAGAAGTGCGGAGTCTCAGTAGGCAAGGCCTCTCCTCCACCAGAAAGCACGTGGCATTCGCACTGAATGCACGTTCCACCCCCACCACAAGCTGAAGGCAAAAATACCTTTTGGTTTCCGAGTGTTGACAATAAAGAGCTTCCAGAAGGCACCTCAATCTTGCGTTCTCCATTAATGGTAATGGTCACAGGTCCAGAAGGAGATAGTTTTTCTTTGGTGAATAAAAGCAATCCTACGAGCAGCAATGTGAGCACTAAAAATGCAGCAATGGTGATCAGGATTGTACTTCCAATAGCAGCTAAAACCATAATTTTTTCTTCTTAAAGCAATTATTAATCTATACCGGCAATAACCTCGGTTGACTCTTCGGTTTCTTTAGGGTCTTTTGGATCCTCTTTGATTTGTTCCGTCTCAACAGCCTCTACTACTTCTTCGGTAACTGTAGGCGGCTCGTTATCTCCTGTGAGCATGCCTCCAAAACTCTGAAAGCCGATACCCATTAAGCCAGTGATGATAAAGGTGATTCCTAATCCGCGAAGTGGAGCAGGAACCGCTGAATAACGAATCTTCTCACGGATCGCAGCGATGGCAAGAATAGCCAGGAACCAACCAATTCCTGAACTTAGACCATAATTAAAGGCCAAACCAAGTGACGGAATCTCACGCGCCTGCATGAAGAGTGATCCACCCAAAATAGCACAGTTTACAGCGATCAAAGGCAAAAAGATCCCTAAAGAGTTGTATAGTGAAGGAGAGAATTTCTCCACTACAATCTCAACTAGCTGCACCATAGTGGCGATAGTAGCAATGAATAGGATAAACGATAAAAAGCTCAGGTCGTATGAAGCGTATTCTTCGCCCAACCAGCTTAAGGCTCCGGGTTGCAATAAGTATTGGTCTAACAACCAGTTTAAGGGAACGGTTACCGCCAAAACGAAAATTACCGCGGCTCCTAAACCTACAGCAGTAGCTACTTTCTTAGATACGGCTAGGTAAGAACACATTCCTAAGAAAACCGCGAATACCATATTGTCGATGAATATGGACTTGAAAAATAATTCTAAATGCTCTAACATCTTTATACGATTAAGCTTCTTCTACAAGTGAAGGATTCTTTGCACGTTGAATCCAAATTAAAATACCTACCACAATCAAGGCCGCAGGAGGGATAATCATAAACCCGTTATTCTCATACCCGTAAGCATAGAGTCCGGTTTTTGCAATAGGATCACCTAATACAGGAATCCCGAATAAGGTTCCTGAACCGAGCAATTCTCTGAAGAATCCAACAATAATTAGAATAACCCCGTATCCTAACGCGTTTCCTATTCCATCTAGAAACGATCTCCATGGACCATTTCCTAAGGCAAAGGCCTCAAAACGCCCCATGATTATACAGTTGGTAATGATAAGCCCCACGAAAACGGACAGGGTTTTACTCAATTCGTAGGCAAATGCCTTGAGCGTCTGATCCACTACGATTACAAGGGTAGCCACTACAACAAGTTGAACAATGATTCTAATTTTTGATGGGATGATATTTCGCATCAACGAGATCACCACATTCCCCAATCCTAGTACGAAAAGCACTGAAACCGCCATTACTACAGAAGCTTTTAATTCTGCAGTAATCGCCAAGGCCGAACAAATACCGAGTACCTGAATGGTAATCGGGTTGTTATCCGCAAGTGGATCGAGGATTAACTTTGATTCTTTTTTTGAGAGTAAGGGCATAGCTTACGACTTAGTTTAATGAACGAACCTTTTCAAAATACGGTTCGTATAGACGAATACTTTCTTTAATCATTGCACTTACACCGTTTCCGGTAATAGTCGCTCCGGCAAGTGCATCTACCTGAGCGTCACTTTTATCCGTGTTTAACGGATCGTTGTTTCCTTTTACGACTTCAATAGGCGTATATCCAGTGTCTGAGACGATAGATTCTCCGATAAAGTCGTCCATGAAAAAGCGCATTTTGATGTTTGCTCCAAGTCCTGGTGTTTCTCCTTTGTGATCAAAGTAAACCCCTGTTATGGTCAAACTTTCATCCACAGACATATAACCCCAGATGGCATCCCAAAGTCCTTTTCCGTACATCGGAAAAATATAGTAGGTCTTCCCCTCCTGCTCACCGATAAAAAGCGGGAGCTTGCCGTCTTTTCCTGATTTGATGAGGTCAAGTTCCTTTTTCAAATCAATCATAAAAGCGTCTTCTTGGGGAGTCGCTTCTCCATCTTGAATCACATACTGTCCTTTAATCAACTCACCGAAGCGCTGATCTACTTCAGTAGTGGGTATAAAGTTCACACTAGACTCGTCGGTGTTATTGTGCACACCCATAGCGTAGAGAATATTTTGTTGCTTCTCAAAGCGCTGATTTTCGGTGATTTTGTCTTTTAATCCAGTGGCCAAATAGGCTAAGATTGCTCCAACCACTGAAACCATGATTACTGAGAACAGAACAGTGTAGGAGTTTTTATCGGTGTTTAGTGCCATTGCGTATCGCCTGTTTAATTATGCAGTTTGAGTTTCAACTGAGGCCGGAGCTGTCGCTGGGTAGATTTTCGCTTGCTTCGCACGCTTCAATCTTCGTTTAACATTTCCTTGAACCACATAGTGATCAATAGTAGGTGCAAATACGTTCATCAATAGAATCGCAAGGAATACCCCTTCTGGATAGCCTGGGTTGAACACGCGAATCATGACGGATATGAATCCTACTAAAAATCCATAAATCCATTTACCCTTGTTCGTTTGTGAACTGGTCACCGGATCTGTAGCCATATACACAATTCCAAATGCTAGACCTCCTACAATTAAATGCTTCCAGAAATCAAAAGCCATCAGGCTGTAAAACTTAGAGTACGATTGAATCCAACCAAAATCAACCACTGCGTTGAAAAGCAATCCCATCGCTAAGGCCCCAATCGTTGCACTTAACATAATTCTCCAGCTAGCGATTTTTGTGAACACGAGGTATAATCCGCCTAGTAGGATGAGTAAGGTTGAGGTTTCTCCAACTGAACCAGGGATGAATCCGAAGAACATATCGCTCAATGAGTACCCCATTTCTGCAGTTTTGTTTTGAGCCAAATAACCAAGAATGGTTTCTCCTGAAATCGCATCAGCAGTCCCCGCCTTCGAAACACCATCAACTGCGCCGTGAACCCATACTTTATCTCCACTCATCCAGGTTGGGTAAGCAAAGAACAAGAAGGCGCGAATCGTTAGTGCAGGATTTAAGATATTCATTCCCGTACCCCCAAATACTTCTTTTCCGATTACCACTCCAAAAGCAACGGCGATGGCTAACATCCAAAGTGGTGTATCTACGGGCACAATAAGAGGCACAAGCATACCCGTCACCAAGTATCCCTCTTCTACTTCATGTCCTTTGATCACAGCAAAGACAAATTCAATGGCTAATCCTACACCATAAGAGACGATTAATAAAGGAAGTACAGTGGTCAAGCCAACTAGAAAATTTCTCCACGTAACGAAGTGCTCAAGGATCGAGAAATCTTGAGGAAACCCTTCAATAGCAGAATAATGCTGGTAGCCGGCATTAAAGATCCCGAAGAGCAAACACGGGATGAGCGCCACAATAACCGTGTTCATGGTGCGCTTTAGATCATCTACGGCCTTCACATGAGTACCGCCTTTGTGTGTTACTTCGTTAGGGGTATATAAAAAGGTATGGATTGCGTTGAACGCAGGAGCCCATTTTTTGTCCTTAACCCGTTCTTTGATTTCGTGTAATTTCTGTTTCATAGTAACGAATTATCCTAATTCTTGTTTCAATAAGTCTAAGCCCTCACGAATGATCGCTTGATGAGGCTGTTTTGATATACAAATGAATTCAGTAAGCGAGAAATCTTCTGGAGCAACTTCGTAAAGTCCGAGCTGTTCCATCTCATCCAAGTCTTTAACCATGCAGGCCTTCAAGAGCTGCATTGGATAAATATCTAGTGGAAATACCTCTTCATAGCTTCCTGTAACTACAAAAGCACGGTGTTCTCCGTTGGTATTTGTATCTAAATCGTAAGCTTTCTTTTTATTCAACCAAGAAAACGTCAAGGCTCTCGTAGGTGAAACCTTGTCGAAAACCGGTTTATTCCATCCGAAAAATTCGTAGTCGTTCCCCTCAGCAATCGCAGTGAGCTGAGTCGCATAAAAACGAAGGTGTTCGTCGGCATTGACCTGGGTTCCTGTCAATACATCTCCCGCAATTACTCGGGTGTTTGAAAGATCAGCCCCGCTCACCTCAAGAATAGACGCTACTTCTGCTCCAATTTTTGTCTTGATGTATTTCGGATCTGAAACTTTTGCACCAGCCACGGCAATAGAGCGCGAGGCGTTATATTGACCTGTAAGTAAGAGTTCACCGATGATTACCAAGTCTTGAGCACCTACTACCCAAACAACTTCACCTTTATTTATAGGATCGATTTGAGCGATTTGTGAACCCACTAATCCAGCAGGGTGTGGCCCAGATACCTCATGCAATACAATATTATCTAACGTAGAAAAAACTGAATTTTTCTTTGAAGACACTGAAACGTGTACGGCACCTGGTGTAAACAATTGAAGCGCAGACAATGCAGCTTGCAACTTGTCTTCACTGCCTTTTAAAACAAAGTCTAAATCAACGTTAAGTGGCCCTGTGTTAAGCCCTGAGATGAAAATCGCTTTTGGTGTCTGATTTGGGTCGGCAATGATATCAAAAGGACGCTGCTTGATAAAAGGCCATAGTCCAGACTTCAAAAAATGAGCAATCATTCCGTTTCGATCCGTATCCGAAGAAACCAATTTGCTATGCTTCACAAACTCTTGCTCCTTGTCAGCTAAAATCTTGATGTTGAGAATTCGTCTTCTTTCGCCACGTTCTACAGCGACGATCTCGCCGCTCACTGGTGAAACGAATTGAATATCTGGGTTATTCTTATCGTAGAATAGAGGTTCTCCCGCCTTTACTTCTGCTCCTTCTTTGAGGATCAATTTCGGCGTAAGACCATGAAAATCATCTAGATAAATTCCGTAGGTTGAAGACTGTACTTCTTTGTGAAAGGCGTGCTCGGCTGCACCAACCAAATTCAAATTCAGTCCTTTCTTAATTCGAATGTCTTGAGACATGAGCAAAGATGCTTAGAATGATGTGTGCAAAAATACATCTAAAAGGTAACCCATAGCAAGCCGCAGATTAAGAAATTCCATGTTAAAAAAAGAGGGCTAAAAGTATTCTTACCTTTGTGAAAAACAGACACTCTTATAAACTAAAAATTCTATGAGCAACGCGCATTTTAGAGTACCGAAAGCGATCAACGAACCTGTTCTTAGCTATGCTCCGGGCACCCCTGAACGCGAAGCCGTTCTCGCCTCGTACAGGACTCAATACAACGAAGTGGCAGACATCAAAATGAAGATTGGAGGTCAGCGACTTGATTCTTCGTCAAAGAAACCATTAAGCCCTCCGCATCAGCACCAACATGTGATTGGACATTATTACGAGGCTACTGAAGAGCAAGCTAAACTTGCGATCGAAGAAGCACTCAAGGCAAAACCACAATGGGCGGCCATGCCATGGGAGCAACGCGCTGCGATCTTTCTAAAGGCAGCCGACCTTATCGCTGGTCCTTATCGAGCAAGGATCAATGCCGCGACTATGCTAGCGCAATCAAAAACGATTCACCAAGCCGAAATTGACGCGGCCTGTGAGTTCGCCGATTTTTTGCGTTTCAATGTTGAGTTTGCTTCCACCATTTATAGTGAACAACCCGTTTCTTCAGAAGGTATTTGGAATCGTATTGAGTACCGTCCGTTAGAGGGGTTTGTTTATGCCATTACGCCTTTTAACTTCACGGCGATTGCGGGTAATTTACCAGCAGCACCTGCCTTAATGGGAAACACGGTAGTATGGAAGCCTAGTGATGCCCAGGTCTACTCTTCTCGTGTCATTGTAGAGATCTTTGAAGAAGCTGGCTTGCCTGATGGTGTTATCAACTTCATTACGGGTGACCCTCAAATGATTACCAAAACGATGTTAGATTCTACTCATTTTGCTGGATTGCATTTCACAGGATCAACCTTTGTTTTTCAATCGCTCTGGAAACAAATTGGAGAACGCATTTCACATTACAACACCTATCCTCGCATTGTAGGAGAGACAGGAGGAAAAGATTTCATAGTTGCGCACCCTTCATCAGACCCAAAAGAGGTTGCTACAGGTATTGTGCGCGGAGCCTTTGAATTCCAAGGTCAAAAATGTAGCGCCGCTTCGCGGGTATACCTTCCGGAGTCTATCGCTCAAAAAGTGCTAGAATTCGTGAAAGAAGATTTAAAGCACATCGGCAAACCGGGTTCTCCTGAAGACATGAGTAGATTTGTAACCGCTGTCATTCACGAAGGCGCTTTTGACAAACTGGCTGCAGTCATCGAGCGCGTAAAAGAAGATCAAGATGCGGACATTTTTGCAGGTGGCGAATACGACAAATCTGAGGGATATTTTATTTCACCTACAGTAGTGGTGACAACCAACCCTAAGTACTACACTATGGAAACCGAACTCTTCGGCCCCATTGTTACGGTGTACATCTATCCGGATAGCGAATGGGAACAAACGCTACAGCTCGTCGATCAAACCTCTATGTATGCTCTTACTGGCGCAGTCTTCTCAAAAGACCGATATGCCGTGAGCCAAGCTTTAGAGGCATTGAAAAATGCGGCTGGTAATTTTTATATCAATGATAAGCCTACTGGTGCTGTGGTTGGTCAACAACCCTTTGGAGGTGCTAGAGCCTCGGGGACCAATGACAAAGCAGGGTCAGCCATGAACCTCATGCGCTGGGTATCGCCGCGTTTAATCAAAGAAACCTTTGTAAGCCCAAAGGATTACCGCTATCCGTTTTTAGGATAAAACGGTAAATACACCAATTTTTTAGTTTCAAAAAAAGGTGTTGGTATGCGTTCATAGAGATCGTATATCAGCACCTTTTCTTTGAACGGGGCTAATTCTTCAGTAAGGTCACCGCCTTTGAGATACCATATACCGTTGCCGACCTTATTCTTATTTTCTTTTGCAATACTGTGTTGCACCCAATGCACAAAGGTGGGCATCGCAGCAACCGCTCGGCTTACTACAAAATCAAAAGTCTCTGGCACATTTTCAATTCGATCGTGAATAGTAGTCACGTTTTGTAATCCTAAACCTTCTACCACTTCATTCACCACCTTCAGCTTTTTACCGATCGAATCGACTAGCGTAAACTGCACTTCTGGAAATAAGATAGCCAAAGGTATTCCCGGGAAACCTCCGCCTGTACCTACATCAACAATCTTCGAACCTTTGGCAAAGGAGGTAAATAAGGCAATACTCATCGAATGCAACACATGGCGTTCGTAGAGCTCTTCGACGTCTTTGCGAGAGACCACGTTAATCTTCTCATTCCAGTCTTGATACAGCCCTGCCAATTGCTCAATCTGACGTTGTTGCAAATCTGACAAATTTGGAAAATAAGAGTAGATCTCAATGGGTTTCATAGGCGCCGAAAACACAAAATTATCATTAACATTGCACTTCGTAAGCGCAAACTGAAAAAATCATGTCTTCACACGTTTCTTCTCGAATTCAAAACATGGAAACCTCGGCCACCCTTGCTATGGCAGCAAAGGCTAGAGAATTAAAATCTCAAGGTCTCGACATTATTGGTCTGAGTCTGGGAGAACCCGATTTTAATATTCCTGATTTTATAAAAGAAGCAGCGAAAAAAGCCATTGACGAAAACTATAGCAGTTACACCGCCGTAGATGGATATCAAGAGCTCAAAGAAGCCATCGTTCACAAGTTTAAGCGCGATAACGGGTTGACCTATTCACCTCAGCAAATTGTCGTTTCTACAGGTGCAAAGCAATCTCTCTATAATGTAGCCATGGCAGTACTCAATCCTGGAGACGAAGTGATCCTTCCGGCTCCTTATTGGGTTTCATACAGCGACATTGTAAAATTGGCAGAAGGGGTTCCTGTTGAAGTGCGCACGAGTATTGATGCAGACTTCAAGATTACGGCAGATCAATTGAGGCAAGCCTTAACCCCAAAAACCAAAATGATCTGGTTCAGTTCACCCTGCAATCCGAGCGGATCATTCTATCACAAAAGCGAGCTAGAAGCCATCGCTGAAGTTTTAAAGGATCGTCCTGAGATTATCGTAGTCTCTGATGAAATCTATGAGCACATAAACTTTTCGAGTACAGGACATTGCAGTATTGCTTCAATTGATGGTATGTACGACCGAACTGTTACCGTGAATGGCGTTTCTAAAGCCTTCGCTATGACGGGGTGGCGTATTGGTTATATTGGAGGTCCAGAATGGCTAGCTAAAGCCTGTACAAAGCTGCAAGGGCAAGTTACAAGCGGGGCAAATGCAATCGCACAGCGCGCCGTCATTGAAGCCTTAATGGCACCGGTCAGCAGTATTCAATATATGGTAGACGCCTTCAAAAAACGCAGAGATCTCGTATTAGATCTGCTCAATAAAATTGAAGGCTTTAAAGTGAACGTACCCGAAGGTGCTTTTTATGTATTTCCGGATATCTCCTATTATTTCGGTAAGACTCTAAAGGGACAGCTAATCAACAATGCTTCTGATTTTGCACTCTTTCTATTAGAACACGCTCAAGTTGCAACGGTTACAGGTGCGGCATTCGGAGATGAGAATTGTATTCGTATCTCTTATGCGGCTTCAGAGGAAACATTAACCGAAGCAATACGCAGAATCGCTGAGGCCTTAGCCTGATCCAACCCCCTTTTAAATTCGGATCGTATCTTTGTATCTCCTATGAAAGTAGTTCCTTACAAAGATTCAAACAAGTCTAAGAAAGCACAGGTATCTGAGATGTTCGACGGCATCTCGAAAGAGTACGACCGTATGAATCGTCTCATCACCTTTGGGGTAGACCTCAAATGGAGAAAGCGATTAATCAATGCGGTTCTCGCACTCAAACCTCAACGTATTTTAGACGTAGCAACCGGAACTGGCGATTTGGCCATAGCGCTTGCACAGCAAAGTGATGCTCAGGTCACAGGACTTGACCTCTCTTCAGGAATGCTCAATGTCGGAAAGAATAAAGTAAAGCATCATGGGTTACAAGATCGCGTAGATATGGTCTTAGGCGACAGCGAGTCCTTACCCTTCGAAACGAATGATTTTGACGCGGTGACGGTCGCCTTTGGCGTGCGCAATTTTGAAAGTCTAAGTAAAGGAATTCAAGAAATACATCGCGTTTTAAAACCCGGAGGAACCTTAGCCGTGTTAGAAACCTCAAAACCGACGAATCCCATCTTCAAATTTGGATACTGGTTACATACAGGAATTCTAATGCCATTGATAAGCAAGGTATTAGCTTCAGACCCAAAGGCTTACACCTATCTTGTAGATTCAGCCTCTAGCTTTCCCTACAATCAGGCCTTTACCTCTATCCTGCTTGAGGCCGGATTTTCTAAAGCCTCTTTTCACAAACAAACATTAGGTGCGGCCTGTATTTACTATGCTCAGAAATAAATCACTACTACTGGTTTCACTTGTCCTCCTTCTGACATGCACATTGAACGCACAGAAGAAATTCAGACCCTCTTTAAACCTCAGTGGTGCGGACGAAGAAACCTGGAATTTTGGAGTACTTTTTGGAAACTATCCCAATTCTAGCGCCGATTTTCTAGAAAACTATACCGTACGATTCTCTCTTGAACGTACGCTTATTCCTCGCTTTGATCTTAGGCTAGAGCCAGGAGTGATACTAGAAAAACAAAATCTAGAGATCTCCTTTGAACCTTATACTGAACTGCAGCTACCGCTGCTTTTTAAATACAGTGCAAACCGCGTAGAAAATATCAACCCGTTTATTATTGGAGGATATCAGTTGGGCTATCGTATGCAAACTGAAAGTACAACACTGGCGCATTACATTGAAACGGGCTTGGGATTCGACTTTTACCTCAAGAAAAGTAAAGCTGCCTTGCACCTGAGGGTACAACACGATATTTCAGGGTTACCAGATAAAAGTAGTAGCCTTTTTATTGGACTTAGCGTTGAAACCCGAGACGGCTGGAAATTGTATAGGCAATAATCGCTCCCGAAACAGCTGCATTTAAGCTCTCTACTTGGGCGTCACCTGCACTCGGAATCGTGATAAAATGATCCACACGCTGCTTAACGGCTTCAGAGAGGCCATGGCCTTCATTCCCTAAAACCAGTATACCCTTGGTGTCGAAAGTCATTTCAGGTAATGAAGCGCCCTCCAAATCTGCCCCATAAATAGGAAGTTGCAAACGATCCAAAGCTATGGGCAGCTCTTCGTACAAACAAGAAACTCGTGTATACGAGCCCATACTCGCTTGAACTGTTTTAGGATTAAAACAGTCGACCGTATTAGGGGAGCAGAGTAGGTGTCTAAAACCAAACCAATCAAGGGTACGCATTAACGTGCCTAGGTTACCGGGGTCTTGAATCTCGTCTAAAGCGACGATCCATTGATCGTTGGGTAACGCTTTTTGAGCTGGCTTTTTAAATACTATAAGTACCTCAGAGGGCGTTGAAAAATGGGTACATTTTTTCATTATCTCGCTTGAGACAAGTCGTACTTGAAGGTCAAAACGCTTCTCAACAGAACTCACAATTTCTTTTGAAGTGGAAACGCATAGAAAAGGCTCCATTTGTGCCTTTAAACCCTCAGTGACCGATTTCATTCCCTCAACACAGAACATTCCCAATTCGTCTCGGGTTCTTTTCTGCTTTAACTGTTGTATTTGCCTGACTTCTGAGCGACTGAGCATTATTTTTTCAATTAATTTAGCCCCATGCATGAAAGGCCCTTTTCCTCTCTCTATGGATTTCTAAAGGTAGTTTTAATTATTTCTTTAACAGGGGTCGTTTCTTGCAGCTCGGTTCGCAAACTTCCTGAAGGGGCGGCTCTTCTTACAAAAAATGAGATTCAACTTTCTGAAGGCGTTAGGCTTGATCTTGACCTTGAAGATGTCCTAAGGCAAAAAGAAAATAAAAAGATATTAGGCATCCCATTAAAGCTTTGGATTTTTAATGCCTCTGGAAGCAAAAATTCGGCTATTGGCAGATGGTTTCGATCAAAAGGAGAGCCTCCTGTAATTTTAGATTCTATTGAAACTGCACTCAGTGTTGCACGGCTAAACAGAGCCCTTAGAAAACAAGGGTATTTTAATGTGTACACAAGCTTCGATCTCGACTATTCTCCAAATTTGAAAAAGGTAAAACAACGCTTTTTTGTTTCAGCGGGCGATCCATTCACCATTGACAGCATTGGTTACAAGCTTCCTAACCAAAACCTGTTAGACAGCCTGAGCGCGTATAAGAAGGATCGTCTTATACATCCCCAAGACCCACTTAACATTGATACGCTTGAAAAAGAAAGGCAACGAATCCTTTCTTTACTTAGAGATCGTGGAGCTTTCGGACTCCAGAAAAGCGATATCTACTTTGAAATAGATGGAGACACTACGCAAACAAACCGTTCAAAAACCGTAAAGGTCACAACGGTGATTGATTCTACTGCAGCTATCCAAACCCACCGCCTTGGAAAAATTAACGTGCTGTTTGATCAACTCAACACCACTGCCTCTACTCCTACAGACACCGTAAATGGGATTGTGATGTATCCTACCAATGAAAACATCGATCTAGGCGTTCTTGAAGAAAGGATCGCCTTTAAACCCGGGATTGTTTATAGAGATTCTTTAAGAACAACAACCCTAAATCGAATTGGACAGTTGAATTACTTCAGTTATCCATCGATCAACTATAACGTTCAAGACGACTCTATCGTCAATATCAACCTCTACCTGAGATCACGTAAACGGTACTCGCTTACAGCAGATTTTGACCTTACCCACTCTGCGATACAGCAAATCGGTACATCGTTACGCTCTTCTGTGCTTGCGAGAAACGTCTTCGGTTCTTTTGAAAACCTCAGTCTTTCGCTGAGCGGAACCATCGGAAACTCAATCATTCCTGGCGCCAATATCACCTCAGAACTGGGGATTGATCTTAACCTTAGCTTTCCGAGATGGTGGTATGGTTTTTCACTCGACCGCCTTATTGCTATGGAGAAAAATCCGATCAGCACCCTTCAAATCGGAACAGTATTTCAACAAAATTTGGGCCTAGACCGACAAACCATCAACGCCATTTATCGCTTCAGCTTTACCGATAAGTCGAGCCAACATACTGTCGAATTCCCTAAAATCTCTTACGTAAACAACCTCAATCCCGATAATTTCTTCTCGATTTACCGGAACACCTTTGAAACGCTCGACGAACTTTCTACACCCCTTAAAAGTGAGTCTCGGTATGCCGACTTGTTTGAGTCCACAGGAGTGGACGGAAGTACGCAACTTCAAATCCCCGACGGAACAACCGCATTCATCTCAGGCGTTCAAGATGAGAGTATCCCTCTTAATGAAACTGACGCCTTACTCGTGAGACGCATTGAGGAGCGTAGAGCGCGGCTTACCGAAAACAACTTAATTCTCTCCTCTAGCTACGCATTGTTGAATGAAAATACCACCAATCGAAACGCATCAGCGTACCGCCAATACTACGCAAAGTTTGAACTCGCAGGATTCTTATTCGATGCGCTCGAACCTTTTAGCACACCCGGAGAACTCTTTGATGTGGCCTATGCCCATTACCTTAAAACAGAGCTTCAATTCATCAAACACTGGCCTTTAGGAACACGTTCAAGTGCCGCCTTTCGCGCTTATGGTGGATTCGCGCTTCCGCTTGGACGCTCAAGTTCGGTACCCTTTGTAAGAAGCTTCTTCGCCGGAGGAACCAATGACATTCGAGGCTGGAACGCCTATACCCTTGGTCCGGGTACGACCAATCAACTCAATGAGTTCAACGATGCCAATCTAAAACTAACCCTTAGTGCAGAACTCAGATTTCCGCTTTCAAGAAGTCTTTACGGTGCGGTCTTCACAGATGCAGGAAACATATGGAACGCTCTCGACGGAACAGAAAACGAGGCTGCTATCTTTCACGGATGGCGGTCTCTTAAAGACAGTGCCATTGCCTCGGGGTTCGGATTGCGCTATGATTTCGATTATTTCATTTTTAGGTTAGACCTCGCGTACAAGCTGCTAAATCCGGCCCTTCAAGGAGATGAAAGATGGATTTTTAACCGCTCAAATAATAGCCCCTTATTCAACATCGGAATCAACTATCCTTTTTAAAAGCATTTAGTACATTTGCCCTCTAACATCAATAAAAAAACGAACAAAATGGCTTCACATTCTATTGTACCAGGCGTAGCAACCGGAGACGCAGTTCAGGCGATCTTTGCCTTGGCAAAACAAAAATCATTTGCCCTTCCGGCGGTCAACGTTACGGGTTCTAATACTATTAACTCGGTCCTAGAAACCGCAGCAAATCTAAACGCCCCAGTCATCATTCAATTTTCAAACGGCGGCGCCCAATTCAATGCTGGAAAAGGACTTTCAAACGAGGGTCAAAAAGCCGCAATCGCAGGATCAATAGCAGGTGCCAAACACGTTCACCAACTCGCTGAAGCCTATGGTGCTACCGTTATCCTTCATACCGATCACTGTGCAAAGAACCTTCTACCCTGGATCGATGGATTGTTAGATGCAAGCGAAGAACATTTTAAAGCCCATGGCAAGCCGCTTTTCTCATCACACATGATTGACCTGTCAGAAGAGCCTCTTGAGGAAAACATTCAGCTTTGTAAAAAGTACCTAGAGCGCATGGCGCCAATGGGAATGACTCTAGAGATCGAGCTCGGTGTTACCGGTGGTGAAGAAGACGGCGTAGACAATACTGATATTGATTCTTCAAAACTCTACACTCAGCCCGAAGAGGTAGCCTATGCCTACGAAGAACTGTCGTCAGTGAGTCACAGATTCACCGTTGCCGCTGCATTCGGAAACGTTCACGGGGTATACAAGCCCGGAAACGTGAAATTAACGCCGGTTATTCTAAAAAATTCTCAGTCTTACATTATTGAGAAGTTCGGTATAGACCGTCCGAATCCGATTGACTTTGTCTTCCACGGAGGATCGGGTTCTAGCCTAGAAGAAATCAGAGAATCTATCGGATACGGCGTAGTTAAGATGAACATCGATACCGATCTTCAATACGCGTTTACTGAAGGAATTAGAGATTATATGTCTGACAAAAAAGACTATCTCGCGGCTCAAATTGGTAACCCTGAGGGAGATGATGTTCCGAACAAGAAACACTACGACCCACGCGTTTGGTTACGCAAAGGAGAACAAACCTTCTCTGCGCGATTAAAACAGGCTTTTGAAGACCTTAATAACGTTAACACACTTTAAAACTTCTATATGTCATCTTTGTGGTTTAAGAGAAAAGAAAAAGGAATTCAGACCGCCACCGAGGAAAAAAAAGACACCCCGGTTGGCCTGTGGTACAAGTCGCCCACAGGAAAAATTGTGGAGTCTGAAGAGCTGGCGAAAAACGCCTATGTATCTCCTGAAGATGATTACCACGTACGTATAGGAAGCAAAGAGTACTTCGAATTACTCTTCGACGACAACACTTTTACAGAATTTAACGCTGATCTTTCATCTAAAGATCCGCTGCGCTTTGAAGACACGAAAAAGTACAAAGACCGCCTTGTCGACGCAAAAAAGAAGACGAACCTTAAGGACGCCGTGCGCACTGCTTACGGTATGTCAATGGGTAGAGAATTAGTGGTCGCCTGTATGGACTTTTCATTCATCGGGGGTTCTATGGGTAGTGTTGTAGGAGAAAAAATTGCACGCGCTATAGATGTGGCGAAAAAGCGTAAATCTCCCTTACTCATTATCTCTAAATCAGGAGGTGCACGAATGATGGAGGCCGCCTTATCGCTCATGCAGATGGCAAAAACAGCCGCGAAACTCGCTCAGCTTGCCGAGGCAAAGATTCCCTATATCTCACTATGTACCGATCCGACTACGGGCGGAACAACGGCATCTTATGCGATGCTTGGAGATATTAATATTGCTGAACCAGGAGCACTCATAGGATTTGCGGGTCCACGTGTTGTCAAAGACACCACAGGAAAAGAATTGCCAGAAGACTTTCAAACTTCTGAATTCTTGCAAGAACACGGATTTCTAGACTTTATTTCGCACCGAAACGAGCTCAAGAAAAAGGTCAATCTTTACATCGATTTGATTCTGAATCTTCCGCTTCGAGAAGAAAAACAAAAGGAAGATCTAGAATAACTGAGAATAAAATGTATCTTTGCGCCCTCATTGAACGTCAGTGAGATACATAAAAATCATTAACACAATATTGGAATGTATTTAAGTAAAGAAAAGAAGGCTGAAATCTTCAAACAGTACGGTGGAGCCGAAAAGAACACAGGTTCTACAGAAGGGCAAATTGCTCTTTTCACCTACCGCATCAATTATCTAACCGAACACTTAAAGAAAAATCACAAGGATTTTAACACAGAGCGTTCATTAGTAAAACTAGTAGGTAAACGCAGAAGTTTACTCGATTACCTCAAGAATAACGATATTGAAAAATACCGTTCTTTAATTAAAGAATTAGGTATTCGTAAATAAGAATAAGGCACCGCTTCTAGCGGTGCTTTTATTTAAAGCCCAACCGCTTTTTTTTAAGTTTTTCATTGGTCACGCTTCTTAGCAACAACACAACAACACAAGCCATTCAGGCCAAAGACCAAATGTTTAACTTGAGGCAAATGCCTCTAAATTAAGGGGAGTATCCCCAACACTTATGATTCCTAAAACCTACCAAGAGGTCATTGACCTTGGTGACGGTCGTACTATTTCGATCGAAACCGGAAAACTCGCCAAACAGGCCCACGGTTCTGTTGTCGTGCGTTCAGGAAACTGTATGCTTTTGTGTACAGTAGTTTCTAACTATCAAGCCGCAGATGTTGACTTTTTACCACTAACAGTGGATTACCGCGAAAAATTCGCGGCAGCAGGTCGCTATCCTGGCGGATTTTTTAAGCGTGAAGCGCGCCCAAGCGATGGTGAGGTACTTACCATGCGTATTGTAGACCGCGTATTACGCCCATTATTCCCAAAAGACTATCACTCTGAAACTCAGGTGATGCTTCAGGTCATGTCACTTGACGACAGCATAACTCCAGATGCACTTGTGGGATTAGCAGCCTCTACGGCACTTCAACTTTCAGACATTCCATTCGAAACCCCAATTTCTGAGGTTCGCGTTGGACGCATCAACGGTGAATTCGTCTTGAATCCATCACTAGAGCAACTGAAAGAATCTGATATCGATATGATCATTGGAGCCTCAGCCGATTCTGTGATGATGGTTGAAGGTGAGATGAAAGAAATCAGCGAAGAAGAGATGGTTGAAGCCATCAAATTCGCTCATGAGGCGATTAAGACGCAATGCGAGTCTCAGTTGAAACTCGTTGCTCAAGTGGGTAAAAAAGAAGTACGTGAATTTGACGCAGCGGCAGAAGACGAAGCTTTAGAGGCACGTGTTAGAGCACTTGCTTACGATAAAGTATATGAAGTAGCGAAAAAAGGTTCTTCTAAAAAAGAAAGAAGCCAGGCTTTTTCTGAAATTAAAGAAAGTGTCAAAGCGGACTTCACTGAAGAAGAGCACGAAACCTATGGCGGTCTTATCTCAAAGTATTTCTACAAGATCGAGAAAGAAGCCGTTAGAAACCTTACTCTTGATGAAGGTCTTCGATTAGACGGAAGAAAAACGGATGAGATCCGTCCGATTTGGTGTGAAGTAGACTACTTGCCTTCTACACACGGATCAGGAATCTTCACTAGAGGAGAAACTCAAGTACTTTCAACGGTAACCTTGGGAACCTCACGTGATGCGAACATCATCGACATGCCCTCTTTAGAAGGAGAAGAGAAATTCTACCTACACTATAACTTCCCTCCTTTCTCTACAGGAGAAGCGCGCCCTATCCGCGGAACTTCAAGAAGAGAAGTCGGACACGGAAATCTCGCACAGCGTGCGTTGAAAAATATGATCCCTGAATCTTGCCCTTACACCGTTCGCGTAGTGTCAGAGGTTCTTGAATCAAACGGATCTTCATCAATGGCCACTGTTTGTTCAGGAACGCTTGCGCTTATGGATGCGGGTATTCAGATTGAAAAGCCTGTTTCAGGTATTGCCATGGGATTGATCACTGATGTTGAATCAGGCAAGTACGCTGTACTTTCTGATATTCTCGGAGACGAAGACCACCTCGGTGATATGGACTTTAAGGTGACCGGTACTGCAGATGGTATTACGGCCTGTCAAATGGACATCAAGGTAAAGGGCCTTTCTTACGAGATCCTTACCAAAGCGCTCTATCAAGCAAAAGAAGGAAGACTTCACATTCTAGGAAAACTTATAGAGACCTTAGATACACCGCGTCAAGAGGTGAAGGCTCATGCTCCTAAAATTGTGACCACGCGTATTCCTGGCGATTTGATCGGTGCCTTTATCGGAAGTGGAGGTAAAAACATCCAAGAGCTTCAGAAAAGTACGGAGTGTACCATTGTGATCAACGAAACCGAAGAAGGTGAAGGACTCGTAGAAATTCTCGGTACAAGCCAAGAAGGTATTGACACTGTGATCGCTTCTATTGAATCGCTTATGTTCAAACCTGAAGTCGGAAACACTTATACGGTCAAAGTAATCAAGATGCTTGACTTCGGAGCTGTAGTAGAATACGTAGAGGCTCCGGGTAACGAAATCTTGTTACACGTGTCAGAACTCGCTTGGGAACGCACAGAAAACGTCTCAGACGTGATCAATATGGGAGATGAATTTGAGGTGAAATACTTCGGATTTGATCCACGAACCAAGAAAGAGAAGGTGTCACGAAAAGCACTACTTCCAAAACCTGAGGGCTATCAAGAGCGTCCACCGCGCCAAGATCGCGATCAGCGAGGAAGAAGAAACGACCGTGACAACCGTCGTGACTCAAGAGGACCGAGAGACGCTAAAAGAGACGAAGGCAGCAACGAATAAGCCGCCCAAACCTCCTTGTCTATAAAAAGCCACTCTCGCTCGAGAGTGGCTTTTTTTATTTGAACTGTAACCTTTTTGCTATTTGAGCGTATAACAAGGCGTACCTAAAATTTTTACGTGCAATGAGACAGCTTAAGATTACCAAACAGGTTACAAATAGAGAAACCGCTTCTTTAGATAAATACCTACAAGAAATTGGAAAGGTAGACCTGATTACTGCAGAAGAAGAGGTAGAACTCGCTCAAAAAATAAAAGCCGGAGACCAACGTGCGTTAGAGAAGCTCACAAAAGCAAATCTTCGTTTTGTGGTTTCTGTAGCCAAACAATATCAAAACCAAGGATTAACGCTACCTGATCTTATCAATGAAGGAAACCTTGGACTTATTAAAGCAGCGCAACGTTTCGATGAAACCCGCGGATTTAAGTTTATTTCTTATGCCGTTTGGTGGATCCGTCAATCGATTCTTCAAGCTCTTGCAGAGCAGTCACGTATCGTGCGCCTTCCACTTAACAAGATTGGATCGATCAATAAAATCAATAAGACTTTTGCTCACCTAGAACAAGCCCATGAGCGCATGCCTTCAGCTGAAGAGATTGCTCAAGAGCTTGATATGACCGTTGAAGATGTAAAGCAATCGCTTAAAAACTCTGGCCGTCACGTTTCGATGGATGCCCCTCTTATTGACGGAGAAGACTCGAATCTTTACGACGTTTTACGTTCTGGAGAGTCTCCAAACCCGGACAAAGAACTCTTACACGAATCATTGCGTACAGAGATCGAACGCGCCCTAGAGACGCTAACACCTAGAGAGGCCGATGTTGTGCGACTCTATTTTGGACTTGCGGGTCAGCATTCAATGACATTAGAAGAAATTGGAGAAACATTTGATCTTACCAGAGAGCGCGTACGCCAGATCAAAGAGAAGGCCATTAGACGCCTAAAACACACTTCAAGAAGTAAAATTCTAAAGACATATTTAGGATAATATTTGTACCTTTCGAGAACTTACAGTTTTCGTGGCTGTTCGTTTTTTGATTGATGATTATGGAAACGCCGGCAGCTTGCCGGCGTTTCTATTTATAGCCCCTAAAATCGTTAACTTTGCCCCATGTCAATCGAAATCGCACCTTCGCTTTTAGCCGCCAATTTTGGGGCCTTAAACCAAGAAATTGAAACCTTGAATAAAAGTAAGGCTACCCTACTTCACCTAGACGTTATGGATGGCAGCTTTGTTCCCAATATTTCTTTCGGACCCGTTGTCATTGAAGCCGTTGCAAAGGGCTGCAATCTCGATCTTGACATTCACTTGATGATAGAAGATCCTGACCGCTATATTGCCGATTATGCCGCCTTCAAACCAAAGTACATCAGCGTGCATGAAGAGGCCTGTAGACATCTCGATCGCAGTATAGATTACATCAAATCATTTGGTATTAGCGCTGGAGTTGCGATCAATCCGCACACACCCATCACCAACATATTTACCGTGCTACACAAAATCGATTTAGTGTGTATCATGAGTGTCAATCCAGGATTCGGCGGACAAAAATTCATCCCCTACACCCTGAAAAAAATCGAAGCCTTACGTGCTGAGATCGAGGCGCAAGGGCTGCACACCAAAATCGAGGTGGACGGAGGAGTCACTGAAGACAATGCGGCATCTGTAAAAGAAGCAGGTGCAGATATTTTGGTGGCCGGAAGCTCTGTATTCAAAGCCGAGAACCCCTTAAAAGCCATAGAAAATCTTCATGGGGCATGAGACTTCTCATTACGACGTCATTATTGTAGGCGGAGGACCTATCGGAATCGCCTGTGCTCTAGAATGTAAAGAACTTGAGTTAAGTTATTTGGTACTTGAAAAGGGCACCTTGGTCAATTCGCTTTACCATTATCCGAAGGGTATGCAATTCTTTTCATCCTCTGACAACCTCTCGCTCAAAAGCACACCATTTATAAGCAAAGAACCTAAGCCCTTTAGAGACGAGGCACTCGCCTATTACCGTACCATTGCTCAGAGCGAACAACTCAATATCAAGCTGTTTGAGCGCGTAGAAGACGTTTCAAAAGATCAAGAAATATTCTCTGTTACGACCTCCAAAGGTCACTACCAATCACGTGCAGTGATTATCGCGACAGGATTTTTTGATATCCCAAACAAACTAAATATTACAGGTGAAGACCTAGAGAAGGTGACTCACTACTTCAACGATCCGCATTATTACGCCAATCAAAAAGTGGTGGTGGTTGGGGCCAATAACTCGGCAGTAGATGCTGCGCTATCTTGTTACCGCGCTGGCGCTGAAGTAACGATGATCGTTCGCGGAAAAGAAATCGGGGAGCGCGTAAAGTATTGGGTAAGACCTGAGATCATCAATCGCATTGAAGACGGATCGATCACTGCTTTTTTTGAAAGCAGCCTTGAGCGCATCGAGCCGCATAGTGTTACCCTTTCAACACCCTCTGGAGTGCAGTCAATTGATAACGATTTTGTGTTACTAATGACGGGCTATCAACCCGATTACGCCTTTCTGTCACGCATTGGGATTCAAATCGATCAAGATGCAAACAAAACACCCATCGTCAATGAAGAAACCTTAGAAAGTTCAGTTGACGGATTGTATCTAGCAGGAGTTGTACTCGGTGGGCTCAAAACTAATCTATGGTTCATTGAAAACTCGAGAGAGCACGCCCAGCGAATCGGTGCACATATCAAACAAAACATTCAATAATAAAAGAACGCCTAAATCTTTACGCCTTATGAGTTTACAAGAAAACGTAATGACCGCCATGAAAGCGGCGATGAAAGCCAAAGACAGTGTAGCCCTAGAGGCGCTTCGTGCCATTAAATCTGCCCTACTTCTTCAACAAACCGAAGCTGGATCTTCAGCACTCACAGAACAAGACGAGATTAAAATCTTGCAGAAACTAGTCAAACAGCGAAAAGACAGTGCCGCCATTTATACCGAACAAGGACGACAAGATCTAGCAGACCCCGAACTTGCTCAGGTTGCAGTAATCGAAACCTTTCTGCCAGAACCCTTATCGGAAGAAGAACTCAAGACACTTATTTCAGAAGCGATTAGCAGTCTTAACGCCTCAGGCATGAAAGACATGGGTAAAGTCATCGCTCAAGTCAAC
>CAJXTX010000014.1 GCA_913060705.1 uncultured Bacteroidota bacterium
GTTCGAGTTTTGCCTCACTCATGAGCGAAGCCATCGCTCTTTTGTATATCAATTCGTAGAGGCGCGCCTCATCGCTTGAGAGCTTTGGCGATTGATTCGCCATCTGTGTGGGTCGAATTGCCTCGTGTGCCTCTTGAGCTCCTTTGGCCTTAGAAGTAAAGCTGCGTACCTGAACAAAGTCAGGACCGTACTGCTTCTCAATCTCTTGGGTAATCATGGCAACTGCCTCTGGTGAGAGATTGACACTGTCAGTTCTCATGTAAGTGATCAGACCTGATTCGTACAAACGCTGCGCGACCTGCATGGTCTTGCGTACCGGAAAATACAATTTACGCGAAGCCTCTTGTTGTAAAGTAGAGGTGGTAAACGGAGCAGCCGGACTCTTTTTAGCCGGTTTCTTTTCAAGTGAAGCAACCGTAAAGGCCGCCTCCTCGTGAGCCTTCAAAAAGGCTTCAGCCTCTTCGTAGGTCTTAAACTCTTTGACACCCTTAGCCTTGAGGGTGGCTCCTGAAGCGGTTTGAAAGAGGGCGTTGATTTTATAACTGGCTTCAGGGGTAAAGACCTGAATTTCGCGTTCGCGTTCTACGACAAGACGCACAGCAACCGATTGCACGCGCCCCGCAGAAAGTCCGGGCTTGACCTTCTTCCAGAGAACAGGAGAAAGTTCATACCCTACAATACGGTCTAATACCCGGCGGGCCTGCTGCGCATCGACCAAATTCAAATCAACCGGTCGCGGATTTTCAATCGCGCGTTCAATGGCCGATTTGGTGATACTATTAAAAACAATACGCTTGGTTTTAACCTCAGGAAGTTCAAGGGTCTCCATTAGGTGCCATGAAATGGCTTCTCCTTCGCGGTCTTCATCACTCGCGAGCCATACCGTTTCGGCTTTCTTAGCGAGCGATTTTAATTTTTTTACTTGAGGCAAAGAACGGTCGCTAACGACGTATTTGACGCTGAAGTCGTCCTCAACATCTACCCCCATCTCACTTTCAGGAAGGTCAGCGATGTGTCCGTAACTACTTTCAACCGTGAAGTCAGACCCTAAAATTTTCTCAATAGTCTTGGCCTTTGCAGGTGACTCAACGATAACTAAATTCTTTGCCATAAGCGCTTTGCGTTCAAAGCAAAAGTAGAACCTTTTACAACTTTGCGTAAAAAATTAAGAACAGAGTCGCGTGAAATCACTCGTTGATCAGCTCAAAAACACCCGATGCAACAAAGCGATCATCAGAAGATAAGTCGCTAGTATTCAGCACTTCAACTCGATCGTCTCCTTTCTTTGAAGTCTTCACAAAAACTTTTTCGAAAAAATAATCTTGATCGGTTTCCCGAACAAAACGCAAGGCGTAAAGCGAAGATTCTAGATCGCTGAGAGCATTTTCTGGTAGTGTCAAAGCCATGGTAGGATCAACCAAAATACTCAGACTCACGTACTGGCCTGGTGCCCAAAGCTTTTGATCTTCATCGTTTAAAAAGTCGGCATGAACAGGGGTCGTTCTCGTCTCAGCCTCAACGGTTTTACCGATGCGATGGATTTCACCTTCAAGGGTATATTCATCTTCACCAGGTAGGGCCACCCGAACAGGTTGGCCTTCTTCTAGTTTAGATAGGTCACTTTCAAAAACTGAGAACTCAATGTGGAGGTGATCGGTCTTTGTTAAACGCATGAGCGGCTCATTTGAAGAAATAAACTGCCCTTGAACGCACTGAATTTCTGAGACGGTACCTGAAAAAGGAGCATAAATACGGAGGGTTGAAGAGAGCTCACCCGCAGCTAGCCCTTCAGAAGACAGCCCCATCAGTTCAATCGTTTTCTGAGCCGATTCAAAGGCGCTCTCAGCGGCAACCAAGGCCTTTTGACTTTGCTCAAACTGTTTTCTTGAAATCACCTCTTCTGCATAGAGTGTTGTGTTGCGCTCGTGTTCGGCACGCTGAAACTCAAAGGCCGCTTGAGACTCAAGAAACTGCTGTTGACGGGCTAAAATTGCCTCATCCTGTATTTCAAGCAACAAATCTCCTTCAGCCACCTCATCACCCGGAAGTAAATGCAACGAACGCACACTTCCGTCAAATAAGCTGCTCACCAAAAAGTCGTTTTCAGGAGGTACTCCAATGATTCCGCTGAGCTCGATGGCATCATATACCATAGCCGAATCGAGGCCTACTAGGGTTAGATTTCTCTGTTTAGAAACGCGAATCAATCCGTCGTCTAGGGCCGATTCAGGGGCTGATGTCGTTCCGCAGCTCCAAACCAAAAGGAGCATTAGTGTACTAATAAGGTAATAGGGCGCTCTCATAGCGTAAGGAATAAAAGTTCTAGTCGGGTATAATGGTACCCCTTCAATTGAGTTAAGTAATTCGAATGTTGACGCTGGGCCTGCTCCAAAAGCTGCACATAATCGAGGTAATCGATAGCACCAGCCCGGTAGCTCTTCTCAGCCGTGTCTAATGTTTTTTCAAAGGCCTGCTGTCCACTCGAACGGTACTGTAGCACATAATCAAGGTACACTTGCTGAAGCCTTTTGAGATCTGACCGCTTTTGCTCAAGCAAACGCTCTACCGAGGCCGCACGAATCTTTGAGGCCTCGAGATCTGACTTAGAACGTGCAATAGAGGCACGCTTTGAACGGTTAAATAGTGGGATATTAAGCGAAGCCTGAACACCGTCGTAGGTCTGGTCTAAGTTTCCGGGTTCACGTCCTCTGAACAATTCAAGCGCAACGCCCGGAAGCATCCCTTGTCGCGCTAACCTCAAGGCCGCAACACGCTGATCAACAGCAGCCTCAGCCTGTTGAAGCACCACCTCAGAGCGATCGTCACCCTCATCGAACAGATAAAGCTCTTGGAAGTCGTCTACAACTGCGACTTCACCCTCTGTGCTTAAGGCCCACTCTAAGGCGTGCACATATTGGGCCTGCAGCGCCTCTATGCGATTGCGTTCTAAAGCCACCTCATCTGCCTTCGATTGAAGGCGTAGCGCCTCGAGAACGGTGATTTGCCCCAGGTCGTATTGACGTTGAGCCCGTTTTGCTGCATCGGTGTAGGTTGCGCTAAGTTTTTCATAGAGTTTTAACTCGTGCAGCGTATGCAGATAGTTATAATAGGTCTTCGCAACGGCCTGAAACACTGCATTTTCAAGGGCCTTCAGCTCAAAAGCAGAAAGTTTAGTGTTGGCTTTAAGGGCCTTGGCACGTGCCAGATATACTGATGGCGCCTCAAATTCTTGAGACATTCCGAAAACCTTCAAGGCCGCACCCGACTCGGTAAGGTTATTCTGGTCGAATTGATAGTACACTGAGGTGTTGGCCAACGAAAAAGCACTGCGCTCTTGAGCCTGATCGCCTTCGAATTCAGCAGTCTTCGCTCTGAGTTCTGGATGATTTTCTGCCACGCTATCGAGTAATTGATCCAATCGCAATGGCGGATTGTTGGGTGCTGAAGCCCATCCGCTGCTAACCGTCAATAACAGCAATGGAAGTACTCCTTTTTTAATTCCACTTAGTCTGTTGTGCTTGCCCCAGTTTTCAACGGTATAGTAAAGTAGCGGAAGCACCACCAGGGTTAATACCGTAGAGGAGATCAGTCCTCCAATCACCACGCTGGCCAGTGGACGTTGAATCTCAGCACCTGCAGAACTCGAAACGGCCATGGGCAAGAATCCTAATGCGGCAGCAAAGGCCGTGAGCAGTACCGGTCTGAGGCGATTTCGAGTGCCGAGCATTACCCGGCGAAGTACATTATGAACCCCGCGTTCTTTTAAGCTGTTAAACTCTTCGATAAGCACGATCCCATTGAGCACCGCAATACCAAAGAGCGCAATAAAGCCGACCCCAGCAGAGATACTAAACGGAAGGCTTCTTGCGTACAGCATGGCAATACCGCCCACCGCAGCGAAAGGAATGGCTGAAAATATCATCAGGGCTTCTTTGATAGACTTAAAAGCAAAATACAACAGTAGTAAGATCAAGAACAAGGCGATCGGGATCGCAATAAAGAGGCGCTTGCTCGCTGATTGAAGATTCTCGAACTGTCCGCCGTAAGAAATATAGTAGCCGTTTGGCAGGGTAATGTTTTCAGCAATTAAGGCCTGTACATCGTCGACCACTGATTGAAGGTCGCGGTTCCGAACATTTACACCGACCGAGGCTCGGCGCTTTCCTGAATCGCGGGCAATTTTTGCTGGAGCCTTTACTTCGTCTATTTCAGCAACCACTGACAAAGGAATGAGTTGACCTTGCGCCGAGGTGACTGTCAATTGTCGAATCTGATCTAAGGTCGCTCTAAACGACTCATCTGCCCGCACCACGATATCAAAGGTTCGCTCGCCTTCGAACAACTGACCGGCCGATTTTCCGGCATACATAGTTGCTATAAGGTCGTTAATTTGTGCCACCGAGACCCCGTATTGTGCCATCGGTTGTCTCTTGTAGGTGATGCGCAGCTGAGGTAGGCCCTCTATTTTTTCAACGCTCATATCGGCAACCCCTTCAACCCCTTCTATAAGCGCTGCAATTTCACGAGTCTTTCGGGCAATTATCTCTAAATCTTCGCCAAAGACTTTAATGGCCAAATCGGCCCTAACCCCTGTGATGAGTTCATTGAAGCGCATCTCAATGGGCTGGGTAAACTCAACCTCTATTTGACTGAGCTCTGATTCAATACGTTCTTTGAAGACCTCTGCCAGCTCATCTTTCGTCTCAGCGGACTGCCAAGTAGAAGGATCATTAAGTGTGATGATCACATCGCTTTCTTCCATCGACATCGGATCGGTAGGCACTTCCGCAGCCCCAATGCGACTTACCGCTTGCTGCACCTCGGGGAATTCTAATAAGATTTGCTCGATTCGCGTCGTGATCTCTATGGTCTTTTCTAAAGAAGTTCCTGTTTTGAGTACGGGTTGAATCACAAAGTCTCCTTCGTCTAGAGTAGGAACAAATTCGCCTCCGAGTCTTGAGAAACCAACGCCCGCCACTACCAAGAGAAGTACCGCAAGCGTTAAGATAGGTCGGATTCTACGCAACGAAGCTGCAATTATTTTGTGATACCTACGGTTGAGCGTAATGAATAAGCGTTGAGAAAAGGTAGGTTTGGTTGAAACGTTCGGACGCAACACCAAAGAAGACACCACCGGCACGTAGGTAAAGCACAATAACATGGCACCGAGCAAAGCAAAACTAAACACCTGTGCCATCGGGATAAACATTTTACCCTCTACCCCACTCAAAGAGAAGATCGGGATAAAGACGATCAAAATAATGAGCTGTCCGAAAATCGCAGAATGCATCATTTTATGTGTCCCGAAAGCCACAACACTATCGATCTTGTCTTGACGCTCTTTACCCGTTAAATGTTCGAAGGATCCGCGCTCTTTGAGAATATAGAACGTCAGAAAGTCGACGATGATTACCGCTCCGTCGATAATGATTCCAAAATCAATGGCACCGAGACTCATCAAATTGGCGTCAACCCCAAAGATTTTCATCATACTTATGGCAAACAAAAGCGAAAAAGGAATCACTGAAGCGACCACCAGGCCTGAGCGCCAGTTTCCGAGCAAGAGCACCACAACGAAAATCACTATGAGACATCCAAGTATGAGGTTTTCGGCGACGGTGAATGAGGTCTTACCCACCAATTCACTGCGCTCTAAAAAAGGATTGAGGTAGACGCCCTCAGGCAGTTGGGCTTCAATTTCTTTAAAGCGCTCACTAATGGCCGCAAGAGCTTGACTTTCATCTGCCCCTTTCAGCATCATGAGCTGTCCCATTACCTTCTCGCCTTCACCGTTGGCCGTAATGGCCCCAAAACGAGGGGCGCTTCCGATGCCCACCTTGGCCACATCTTTTATGCGAATGGGCATACCCTCTCTTACGGTTACCGGCAGTTGTGCGATCTGCTCGAGCGAGGCGAGCTGTCCGTCTGCGCGAATGAAATAGGCTTGGTCGTTTTTCTCAATGTAGGCGCCGGATGCTACTCCATTGTTTTCTTGCACCGCAGTGAACACTTCGTCTAATGAGATATTCAGGGCGTTGAGTTTGACCGGATCAACCGCGATCTCGTATTGTTTGAGGTTTCCTCCCCATGTAATTACTTCAATAATTCCGGGTATCCCTGCCAGTTGACGGGCAATCACCCAATCGTGTAAGGCCCTTAAATCTGTTAAGGTATAAGCGTCTTTGTAGGCGTCTTCTACCTCAACGGTGTACTGAACGAGTTCACCAAGACCGGTTGAAATGGGCCCCATAAAAGGGCTCCCAAAACCTTCGGGTATTCTCGCTTTAATGGCATCGAGGCGCTCGGTAATCAATTGGCGAGGCAAGAAGGTACCCATAGACTCTTCGAATACAACCGTAACCACCGACAACCCAAACTTTGAGATAGAACGAATCTCTACAACTCCCGGAAGGTTCGCGATCTCGAGTTCAACCGGAAGAGTCAAGAATTTTTCTACGTCCTCTGTAGAAAGGCTTCTAGAGGTGGTGATAATCTGAACTTGATTATTGGTAACGTCGGGCACAGCCCCAACAGAAATACTGCTTAAAGAGAACAATCCTGCCAGCAAAATCACCAAACTCAGAAGCAGTATGATAAATTTATTGGCAAGGCTGAACCTGAGAATTCTCTCGATCATAAGGTTAGGCGGTTAGCTAAACGATCTTAAAGGAAGTTTATTCTTGGTATATAAGAAAGTTTAAGCGGTAATTTAACAGAATCCACTGGGGTTTAAGGTATTGCCCCTTCAATTCATAATGGGACTAAATTAAGCGAACAGCTTAGATTCAATGCGACCCGACATTCACGACATTTTGTCAGTTTTCGCGTTGAAATGCCTAATTTTGTCAAGCTAAATGAAGTTGAAGTGAAAGCACTCGAAAAAAATCCGACGCAATACAACGGTGAAGTACTTGAACAACCGCAATCAGAGGGCGCTCGAAAACTGTACATAGAGTCGTACGGTTGCCAGATGAACTTTTCTGACAGCGAAATCGTGGCCTCTATCTTGAGCAAAGAAGGGTTCAGTACGACAACTTCACTTGAAGAGGCCGATTTGGTGTTGGTCAATACGTGCTCTATTCGCGAGAAGGCCGAGCAGACCGTACGCAAACGCTTAGAACACTTCAATCACGCTAAGAAGAGTAAACCTAGCATGAAGGTAGGAGTCCTCGGCTGTATGGCTGAGCGCTTAAAACACCAATTTTTAGAAGAGGAGAAAATCGTTGATATGGTGGTCGGACCGGATGCTTATAAAGATCTGCCTAATCTCGTCGCTGAGATCGATGAAGGACGCGATGCCGTCAATGTGATTCTTTCGAAAGAAGAAACCTACGGAGACGTGGCTCCTGTGCGTTTAAACTCTAACGGGGTGACCGCCTTCGTATCGATTACCCGAGGCTGCGACAACATGTGCACCTTCTGTGTGGTGCCATTTACGCGCGGACGTGAGCGCAGCAGAGACCCCAAGTCTATTCTTGAAGAAGTAGACGCGCTGGCCCAACAAGGGTACAAAGAGGTCACACTGCTCGGACAAAACGTCGATTCTTACCTCTGGTACGGAGGGGGCTTGAAGAAAGACTTTGACAAGGCTAGCGAGATGCAGAAAGCAACGGCCGTGAACTTTGCACAGCTGCTAAGTATGGTGGCTAAGGCGCATCCGCACGTCCGCATCCGCTTCTCGACTTCGAATCCGCAAGACATGACCCTCGATGTGATTGATGCCATGGCCGCACACGAGAATATTTGCAAGTACATTCACCTTCCGGTGCAGAGCGGATCGAACCGCATTCTCAAGAAGATGAATCGCTTGCATACCCGAGAAGAATACATGACGCTTATCGACAATATCCTAGAGCGCATTCCTGACTGTGCCATCAGCCAAGACATGATCGCCGGATTCCCCACCGAAACCGAAGAAGATCACCAAGACACCCTTTCGCTGATGGAGTATGTCAAATACGATTTCGGATTCATGTTCGCCTATTCTGAGCGCCCTGGCACATTGGCCGGACGAAAATTTGAAGACGACATTCCAGAAGAAGTCAAGAAACGCCGATTGAACGAAATCATCGCGATGCAGCAAAAACACAGCTTGTACCGCACCCAACAACATTTGGGTAAGGTTGAAGAAGTGCTCATCGAGGGCACCTCTAAAAAATCTGAAGCGCATTGGATGGGGCGAAATACCCAAAACACCGTAGTAGTTTTTGAAAAGGGATCGTACAAGGTCGGAGACTATGTCGATGTCCGCATCGAAGATTGTACCTCTGCTACCCTTCTGGGTACTGCTGTGGGCTACGGAAAAAATCAAGTGAACTCATGAGCAACGTTCAAACCGCCAAACAACGCTTTGAGATTATAGGAAACGATCCTAAGCTCAATCGCGCGATCGAAAAGGCATTGCGCGTAGGGCCCACCGATATTTCGGTACTGATCACCGGAGAAAGTGGTGTGGGTAAAGAAGCCATGCCGAAGATCATCCACGCTGAGTCGCACCGCAAACACGGCAAATACATCGCAGTCAACTGCGGAGCCATTCCTGAAGGAACCATCGATTCTGAGCTGTTCGGACACGAAAAAGGAGCCTTCACCGGGGCTACCCAAACCCGTCAAGGCTATTTTGAAGTTGCCGACAAGGGGACCATCTTCTTAGACGAGGTCGGAGAACTACCGCTTCCGACTCAAGTGCGACTGTTGCGCGTGCTCGAGACCGGAGAATTCATGAAGGTAGGGTCATCGAAGGTGCAAAAGACAGATGTACGCATCATTGCGGCTACCAATGTCGACATGCAGCAATCGATTAAAAAAGAACAGTTTAGAGAAGATCTGTATTACCGTTTAAGCACCGTAGAGATCGAATTGCCTCCTCTGCGTCAGCGCAAAGACGACATTCATTTGCTCTTCAGAAAATTTGCGGTAGACTTTGGACGCAAGTACAACATGCCTACCATTAGGCTTGAAGACGACGCGATACGTCTGCTTGAAAAATACCACTGGCCAGGAAACATCCGCCAGTTGCGCAATACGGCCGAACAAATTTCAGTGCTCGAGACCGAGCGCAGCATCTCTGCGCTAACCCTTCAAAGTTACTTGCCTGAATTCAGAGAAAATAACCTGCCAGCAGTGATCGGATCGGCTAAAAAAGACGAGAGCGACTTCAGTTCAGAGCGCGAGATCTTGTACAAGATTCTCTTTGATATGCGTGCTGACATCAACGAGCTTAAAAAGAGGACCTCAGCTCAAGGCACTTCAGCCCCAGCGAGCAATGAAGAACGCGAGCTCTATTACGAGCACGAAGAAGAACCGCAAGTCGCAGAAGGTAAGCCACTAGAAATTTTAGGGCTCCCTGAAAATCGCGGCGCACAAAGTAGCGATCGCTACGAATTTGCCGAAGAAATTCAGGAAGAAGAAACCCTATCTTTACATGAAAAGGAGATCGAGCTGATCAAAAAGTCACTTGAAAGAAACGGTGGAAGGCGGAAGGCTGCTGCCGATGAATTAGGCATATCAGAACGGACCTTATACCGCAAAATCAAACAGTACAACTTATGAATTGGCGCCAAATCGCACCCTTAAGTCTTTTATTGCTTCTTTTTTCATGTGGCATCAAGATCAATTACAATCTTTCGGGAGCGAGCGTGGGTACGGCAGAAAATTTTCAGGTAAACTTTTTCCAGAATATTGCCGACCAAACTCCTGGGTCTGTGATTGAACCCGGACTAGATCGCGACTTCACCATCGCTCTACAAGACATTATTTTGAATCAAACGAGTCTATCGCTCACCAATTCGGGTGGAGATCTCGTATACGAAGGCGAAATCGTAGAGTATCGCGTGCAGCCTATGACCGCAACAGCGGCACAGACGGCTGCGCAAAACCGTCTGAAGATGACGGTAAACGTTCGATTCTACAATAAAACAAAAGAAGACTCAGACTTTGAGAACCGCTTTAGTTTCTTTTATGACTTTCCGGCCAATAGCCTATTGGAATCTGTAAAGTCTCAGGCTCACGAGGTCTTGTTTGAGCGTTTGACACAAGATATCTTTAATGCCTCATTAGCCGACTGGTAACGCTATGATCACCACCGCAGACACTTACCTGAAATTTCTGCAGCAGCCTTCGTCTCTGAATGAAGCTGAGCTTGAGCAGGTACGCATACTCACCAAGCGGTTTGGTTATTTGCAGAGCGCCTGGACGCTGCGCTGGTTGAACGCAACCGAAACTCATGAAAAGCAAGAGGCACTGCATCGTGCAGCGGCTCTTACCTATGATCGGGTGATTTTGCTGCAACTGCAGAAAGATCCGTCTATTGAAATCGATACTGCGGTACTCGACACCGAGGCTTTACCTCTTATCGAAGAGGCAGAACCGTTAGAGGATCACGAATTAGAAGGGGTGACCCTGAGTGATAATCGCGTAGCCCAATTTGTCACTGAAGCCAAAAGCGGATTTGACATGAATCTCGACGAAATAGAAGTTACTCCGCGCATACCTGTACCCGAGAAGCTCAATTTTGAAATCGACGGCTCTATTGAGCAAGAAGATTCACCTGCTTTAAGCACTCAGAAAACTTTCGCCGATTGGATGAAGCTCATGGTCAGCGGCAACGCTGAAGGACTTGCCGAACACCACATCGATAACCAAGACAAGCAACGCAAATTCGAGATGCTTGACAAATTCATCCAAGACAAACCAAAGATTAAGGCCGATCCTACTTTCGACAGTGATTTCGAGGTAGACGACACGATTTACTTCGACTACAAAGAGATGGCCACTGAGACCTTGGCGCAGTTATTATTCGATCAAAAAAAGTACGGAAAGGCCATTAAAGCCTACAAGGCACTCATGGTGAAAATTCCAGAAAAAAGTAGTTTCTTTGCAGACCAAATTAAAAAAGCCAAGGCTCTTAAGGCCAAGGAATAAGAATAGATACCATGAGTACGTTTTCAATTTTCTTAATTCTCATCGTAGTGGTTTCACTACTACTCATATTAGTTGTGATGGTTCAAAATCCTAAAGGAGGAGGGCTTTCTTCTTCTTTTGGCGGTGGAGGAAGTCAAGTAGTGGGTGGAGTAAAAAACACGAACGACTTCTTAGATAAAACCACCTGGACGCTGGCCGTTTTATTAGTTGCCCTCATCCTCTTGTCGAATATCTCTTTGAAATCATCGTTTGGCACAAGTGAGTCGCGTTTGATCGACGAACAAGCCGCTCCGATTGAAGAGGTAATTCCTGAAGAAACACTTATCCCTGAAGCTCCTGCCACTGAAAGCAGCGAAGCGTCAGAGTCTGCAGAATAATAGCAGCACAACCCCTATCTCTAATGCCAGCTTGTCAGTCAAGCTGGCATTTTTTTTGGCCGAATGTCACGTTTTTAGGCGTGGCACGGTTTTGGTCTTACTCCTTTTCGAAAATCATAAAACTCAAAATAATGGCAAAGTTATCTATCAAACCATTGGCCGACAGAGTGCTCGTTGAGCCACTAGAGGCTGAAACCACTACTGCATCAGGAATCATTATTCCTGACACCGCAAAAGAAAAACCTCAAAAAGGTACCGTTGTGGCAGTTGGCCCTGGTACGAAAGATGAAAAGCTCACCGTTAAAGTTGGTGACACAGTGCTTTACGGAAAGTACTCTGGAACTGAACTCAAGCTTGAAGGTACTGAGTACCTCATGATGCGCGAGAGTGACATTTTAGCAATTGTTTAATTAAAATTCAAAACGAACCATCATGGCAAAGGATATCAAATTTGACATTGAAGCAAGAGACGGTTTAAAGCGCGGTGTTGACGCACTGGCCAATGCCGTTAAAGTAACACTAGGACCTAAGGGTCGAAACGTAACGATCTCTAAATCGTTCGGCGGACCATCAGTCACCAAAGATGGGGTGAGTGTTGCCAAAGAAATTGAACTACAAGACACCCTTGAGAACATGGGTGCCCAAATGGTTAAAGAGGTAGCCTCTAAGACCAACGATCTAGCAGGAGACGGAACAACTACAGCGACCGTCCTTGCACAGGCGATTGTAAAAGAAGGACTTAAAAACGTTGCTGCAGGAGCCAACCCAATGGACCTTAAGCGCGGAATCGACAAGGCGGTAGAAGCTGTTGTAGAAGATCTTTCAAAACAATCGAAAACGGTTGGAGACTCTACTGATAAAATCAAGCAAGTTGCGGCCATTTCAGCCAATAACGACGAGACTATTGGAGACCTTATCGCTCAAGCTTTCGAAAAAGTAGGAAAAGAGGGAGTAATCACTGTTGAAGAAGCAAAAGGAACAGATACGTATGTAGATGTTGTTGAAGGAATGCAATTCGACCGCGGATACCTTTCACCTTACTTCGTAACAGACTCTGAGAAGATGACTGCAGAGCTTGAAAGCCCATACATCTTGTTATTCGACAAGAAGATCTCTGCGATGAAAGACTTGCTTCCTGTTCTTGAGCCTGTGGCTCAATCAGGTAAGCCTCTATTGATTATCGCCGAAGATGTAGACGGTGAAGCACTTGCAACACTCGTGGTAAACAAGTTGAGAGGATCGTTGAAAATTGCTGCAGTGAAGGCTCCTGGATTCGGTGACCGTCGTAAAGCAATGCTTGAAGACATCGCTATCTTGACAGGCGGAACCGTTATCGCAGAAGAGCGCGGATTCACCCTAGAAAATGCCACAATCGATATGCTAGGTACTGCAGAAAAGGTGTCTATCGATAAAGACAATACCACTATCGTAAACGGTGCTGGAAATGTCGATGATATCACTGCACGTGTCAATCAAATCAAAGCTCAAATCGAGACCACTACTTCAGACTACGACAAAGAGAAGCTTCAAGAGCGCCTTGCTAAATTGGCAGGTGGTGTAGCTGTGCTTTATGTTGGTGCTGCTTCTGAAGTAGAGATGAAAGAGAAGAAAGACCGTGTTGACGATGCGCTTCACGCCACTAGAGCGGCAGTTGAAGAAGGAATCGTTGCCGGAGGAGGGGTTGCCCTTGTTCGTGCGAAAAGCGTTCTTAGCTCAATCAAAGCTACTAACCCAGACGAAGCTACCGGTATTCAAATCGTTGAGCGCGCTGTGGAAGCTCCACTGCGTACCATCGTAGAGAACGCTGGAGGCGAAGGATCTGTGGTAGTCTCTAAAGTCATCGAAGGCAAAAAAGACTTCGGATACGACGCGAAGACTGAGACTTATGTGAATATGCTAGAAGCTGGTATCATCGACCCTAAGAAGGTAACCCGTGTAGCCCTTGAAAATGCGGCTTCAGTTTCTGGAATGATTTTAACTACAGAGTGTGCTCTGGTTGAAATTAAAGAAGAAGCAGCTCCTGCTGGACCACCAATGGGAGGCGGCGGAATGCCAGGTATGATGTAATTCACCATACTTCTTGAGATTCAAACCCGCGCCATTGGCGCGGGTTTTTTTATGCCCTACTCAGGTGAAAATTAGGCCAGCATATAAATGGTCATGGCGAGCATAACCGCGTTCTCTATGAAGGTGGCCTCAGTCATTGGAAGTTTCAGTGCCGTACCCAAACAGGCACACTGTATGGCCTTTTTATCGAGCAGAGACCGCACCACTCCAATAGTCGTTGCCCCAAGGATGACGAGTGTAATGTATAGGAGCACCGTCACTTCAATGCGCAGCAAGAATCCGATCCCAAGAAGTAATTCGATAAACGGATACGCGTATCCGTACGCAGGAACGGCCTTCGCTATAGGGTCGTACATCGCAAAACTGGGTTTAAAACCCTTATAATCAAGAAACTTAAAGAAACTAAAGACGAGGTAAAAAAGTCCCATGAAGTCTAGCATGGCGGCCTCAATACCTTCAGTATACCAGCGGTAGCCCATGGCTGAAAACAAATAGGCGCCTATGAGGTACAACGGAAAAAGTTGACGGTATTTTGAAACCTCTTTAACAGGAGTCGCAATGGGGGCAGCTTTTTGCTCTGGGCGCAAACTGTATTTTTCAGGAAGCCCCTCTATGAGTGCCGCAGGACTCAAGGCCGCCTTAACAGTTAAAGAGACACTGCCGCTTTCTTTATCAATCGCCACCTCACTGACACCCTTAAACGCACCGTAGTGCTCGGTCAATTTGGCCACACAACTCATACAGGTAATTCCGTCTATATAAAAGGTCTGTTTCATTGGATTAAAGCGTTGGGTTAGATTATTTTTGCACTTTCTATTCAAAGGTATGGAAGATCTCAAACTACAGCTCGAATCAGTGATTTTTAACGAGGCGTTATCGGTAGGAGAACGCTTAGAACAAGTATGCGAATTATTGCGTTCGAATATCGATCATTACGACTGGGTGGGATTTTATTTTCATCAGCCTGAAACTCGAACACTGCATCTCAGAGCGTTTGCCGGTGAACCCACCGATCACACTCAAATTCCGTTCGGAAAAGGAATCTGTGGGCAGGTCGCCGAAAGCAACCAAAACTTTATCGTGCCAGACGTCAAGGCACAAGACAACTATATTGCGTGCAGCATCAATGTCAAGTCTGAAATTGTGATTCCGCTATTTAAAGACGGCGTCAACATCGGTCAGATAGACATCGATTCTCACACCATCGATCCGTTTACAGATGACGATGTGGCCCTGCTCGAATTTGTCAATGCCAAAGTCTCTGAAATCCTTTAAACACAAAGCCTTATTTTTACTTTTTACACACGCCCATGAACGCCTCTAGACCTATCCAATCTGCACTTATTTCGGTATTTCACAAAGACGGACTCGAGCCCATCGTACGTAAACTAGCCGAGCTCGGAGTCACCCTCTACTCTACGGGTGGAACCGAAACCTTTATCAAAAATCTCGGAATCGATGTGGTAGCGGTCGAAAGCATCACCGATTACCCTTCTATTTTGGGCGGACGTGTCAAAACCCTACACCCGAAAATCTTTGGAGGAATCTTAAACCGCCGCTCGCTTGAGGACGATCAAAAAACCATCAAAGAATACGATATCCCTTCGCTTGACTTAGTGATTGTAGATCTTTATCCGTTCGAAAAAACAGTGGCTGATGGCGCTTCAGCCGAAGCCATCATTGAAAAAATTGACATCGGAGGTATTTCATTGATTCGCGCAGCCGCGAAAAATTATCAAGATGTGCTTTGCGTCGCCACCCAAGAAGGATACGGTGACCTTCTTGAACTGTTAGAAACGAAAAACGGTACCACTGAGTTGTCAGATCGCAAGCGTTTTGCGACTCAAGCCTTTGCCACTTCTTCACATTATGACGCGGCTATCTTCAACTACTTCAATCAAGACGAAGACTATGAAGCCCTTCGATTAAGTGAATCTAAGGCACGTGTATTGCGCTACGGAGAGAATCCACACCAAAAAGGAGTCTTCTACGGAGACTTTGATGGGCTTTTCGATCAATTGAACGGTAAAGAGCTTTCGTACAACAACCTGCTCGACGTCGATGCAGCCGTAACCTTGATGAGCGAATTTGTTGAAGACGAACCAACCTTTGCTATCCTGAAGCACAACAATGCCTGTGGACTCGCCTCAAGAGAGCGACTCGTTGACGCCTACAGAGCGGCCCTTGCAGCAGATCCGGTATCTGCTTTCGGAGGAGTGCTCATCGCCAACAAAAAAATTGATGTCGCCACCGCACAAGAAATTAAGACCCTCTTCTGCGAGGTCGTCATCGCCCCAGAATTTGATCCAGAGGCCTTGACTATTCTTAGTGAGAAGAAAAACCGCATACTGCTCGTTCAAAAGCACTGGAATCTTCCTGAAATGCAAGTGCGCACGGCGCTCAACGGGCAACTCGTGCAGCAACGTGACCTTAAAACCGATGCTGCGACAGACCTCAAAACAGTTACCACTGCTGCGCCTAGCACCAGTGAAATAGAAGACTTGCTGTTTGCCTCTAAGATTTGCAAGCACACCAAGTCGAATACCATTGTTTTGGCCAAAAACAAACAACTTTTGGCCAGCGGTACTGGGCAAACCTCACGTGTCGATGCCCTGAATCAAGCGGTGCATAAGGCAAAGCAATTCGAATTCGACCTAGAAGGATCGGTGATGGCCTCAGATGCCTTCTTCCCCTTCCCTGATTGCGTAGAGATTGCCGACCATGCCGGAGTCAAAGCCGTCATTCAACCTGGAGGGTCCATAAAAGACGAACTCAGCATCGAATATTGCAACAAAGCAGGTATGGCCATGGTCATGACCGGAACCCGTCATTTCAAACATTAATTTTCGTACTTTCGAAAGCACTCAGTCTTAATACAATATGGCCTTTTTTGATTTTTTGACCGAAGAGATTGCGATTGACCTCGGAACCGCCAATACCCTTATCATTCACAACGGCAAAGTCGTGGTTGACAGCCCTTCGATTGTAGCTAGAGATCGCATGTCGGGTAAAATCGTTGCCGTAGGACAAGAGGCTAACCTCATGCAGGGTAAAACCCATGAGAACATGAAGACCATTCGGCCACTTAAAGACGGGGTGATTGCAGACTTTGACGCTTCTGAAAAAATGATCGGAATGCTGATCAAAAGTGTTCCTTCACTTCAAAAGAAACTCTTTCCGCCCTCGTTGCGTATGGTCATTTGTATCCCCTCTGGGATTACTGAGGTAGAAATGCGTGCGGTTAAAGAATCTGCTGAACGCGTGAACGGAAAAGAAGTGTACCTCATCCACGAGCCCATGGCCGCTGCGATTGGTATCGGTTTAGACATCATGAAACCTAAGGGAAATATGATTGTAGATATCGGAGGAGGAACCACCGAGATCGCTGTCATTGCACTAGGAGGGATTGTAGTAGACCGCTCTGTGAAAATTGCAGGAGACGTCTTCACCAATGATATTATCAATTACATGCGTACCCAGCACAACCTCTTCATTGGAGAGCGTACTGCAGAACGCATCAAAATAGAGTGTGGATCAGCTACAGACGAACTCGACAATCCACCAGAGAATCTCGAAATTCAAGGCCGTGACCTCTTGTCAGGAAAGCCCAAGCAGATTATCGTAAGCTTTAGAGAGGTAGCCAAAGCACTCGACAAATCGATCGTTCGTATCGAAGAGGCTGTAATGGAAACGCTTTCTCAAACGCCTCCCGAATTGGCATCAGACATCTACAACTCAGGGATTTATCTCGCTGGTGGAGGTGCCATGCTTCGCGGACTTGACCAACGCCTCTCTATGAAAACCGACCTTCCGGTCTACATCGCCGAAGATCCGCTTCGCGCTGTGGTACGCGGAACCGGAATTGCACTTAAGCATCTTGAGGTATACAAAACCGTCCTCATTCAATAATGGGAAGACTTCTCGAGCTGCTTTTTAAATGGCGATCTGAAGTCCTTCTTATTTTCTTAGTCCTTTTGGCGCTAGGCCTCACCGTTACTCAGAGCTCACATCAAAAAGCCATCTGGCTCAGCTCATCGGGTAATCTTATGGGAAGCATCCACCGTTTCACGAGTAATACTGCGGCCTACTTTACCCTGAAGAAACGCAATAACGAGTTGCAAGAAGAGAATGCACAGCTGCGCGCCTCACTCTATCAGGCTCAATTTGAAAAAGCCCTGATTGACGGCAGCTTTACACCAAGTGATACGCTCACTCCGTACGAAGTGATTCCGGCCAAGGTGGTCAAAAACAGCGTACTTCGAAAGCGCAATTACATCACCCTGAATAAGGGCAGCCAACAGGGGGTCACCCCAGATATGGCCGTTATAAGCGATCAGGGCGTGATCGGAATCGTCGAGCAGGTTTCAGAGAACTACGCTACCGTTATGTCGCTCTTGCATGAAGAAAGCAGCATCAATGCCTCGATCAAAGAGAGTTCCTATTTTGGCTCACTCGTTTGGAACGGTAAAAAATTAGACCGCTGCCAACTTTACGACATCCCTAAAACCGCCAGCATACAAATCGGCGACAGCATTGTAACGGGAGGCATGTCAAGTATTTTTCCTCCGGGGATTTTAATTGGACAGATTTCTCAGTTTAGCGTACCCCAAAACAGCAGCTTTTACGCTATTGAGGTGAGTCTCAGCAACGAAATGCCCAACCTGTCTCAGGTATACATCATCAACCATCGCGATCAAAAAGAACGCAGAACCTTAGAAAGCCTTATCGATGAATGAATTAAGCCCCATGGCATTGCTTCGATTCGTTGCGCTCTTTCTGACGCAAGTTTTTATACTTAGTCAGATACAGTGGTTCGATGCCGTTTCTCCCATGGTACTGGTACTCTTTTTATACTGGACACCCCTGGAGCGCGACCGCTTGTGGTCAATGCTCGGAGCTTTTGGTCTAGGACTCTTAACCGATATGGCTTTAGACACCGTGGCCTTTAATGCAATTGCCCTGACGATTGCGGCCTACTTAAGGCCCGCGCTCTTGCGCCTGAGTTACGGGTCAAGCGTTAGTTTTCATACCGACAGTCAGTTTTCGGGCACCATCGGGCAGAACCTGCTTTACCTGTTCTGGCTCGTCTTAACCCATCACCTGATCTTCTTTGTCATAGAGGTTTTTGAGCTGGGCGAAGCTTTTGTAATTTTGAAAGAGACCGCCTTTCATTTGCCGTTTAGCTTTTTAGTAGCGGCGGTGATAGCGATTCTATTTTCACCTCAAAAACGCTAAACATGTCGCGCCTTCTCATGTCGTTCTCTATCATTCTCGTTGGAATGATTTTTATTGGACGTCTGGTAAGTCTGCAACTCTTCTACACCCCTTCGACGCTGGTTGAATCGGATCCGGCCATTACTAAGGAATACATTTATCCTGAGCGCGGATTCATCTACGATCGCAACAACGAACTCTTGGTCTCTAACCAGGCTGCCTACGACGTGATGGTGGTTCCGAGAGAGGTAAGGGAACTCGACACGCTGGCTTTTCTAGAACTCCTCAACTTAGACCGAGAGGTCTTTGAACGGCGGATGAAACGGGCAGTTAACTATTCGACCCGTTTACCTTCGGTGCTTGTGCCTAGCCTTTCAAAAGAACGCTATGCCGTGCTGCAAGAGCGCTTAAGACGTTTCGAAGGTTTCTTTATTAGAAAAAAATCACTGCGCTCATACCACACTAAATCGGCCGCTAATGTGTTGGGGTATATCTCTGAGGTGAATCCGTCTGACATGAGGGCAAATCCGTACTATATCGCCGGAGAAAACATTGGGCGCACCGGTATCGAGCGCCAATACGAAGAGACTTTACGCGGAAAAAAGGGAGTGCGCTACATTCAAAAAGACCGCTACAACCGTGAGATCGGATCGTACCAAGAAGGCGCCTTAGACAGTGTTCCCATTATGGGGAGTGACCTGCAAATTACCATTGATAAGACCCTCCAAGAATACGGTGAACGCTTGATGACCGGCAAACGCGGTGGCATCGTCGCTATCGAGCCCTCTAGTGGCGAAATTCTAACGATGATTAGTGGACCAACCTACGATCCAGCTTTACTGGTCGGTCGCCAACGCTCTAAGAATTACACGGAGATGTATTACGATAGCTTGGCACGTCCCACCTGGGACCGCTCTATTCTAGCTGAACCCTCTCCCGGATCTCCGTTTAAGACCTTAAACGCCTTGGTGGCCCTTCAAGAGGGCATCATTACCCCCAACACCACTTTTACCTGTTACGACGGTTTCTACGTTTATGGAGATAAGCGTTCTTGCCACTGCGGGGGTGGAGTGCGTGATCTGATTTCTGGGATCCACCATTCGTGCAACGCCTATTTTGCAGAGACCTTCAGAGCCTACTACCGCAACTTTGAATCTACGGCAGAGGCACACGATCTATGGACGACCCACATGAAAAGCTTTGGCCTTGGTGATTTTTTAGGCGTTGACCTGCCTACTGGACGTCCCGGTCGCATTCCAGATACGGATTATTACGACAGAGCGTATGGACCCAATCGCTGGGTTTCAACTTATATCATTTCAAACGCCATCGGACAAGGCGAGGTAGCAGCTACCCCATTGCAGCTAGCCAATATGACGGCAGCCATTGCCAATCGTGGACACTTCTTTACACCTCACCTACTGAAGGCTGTTGAGGGTAGAGATGTCGATGATGTTAAGCCAAGCCTTACCCAAAGACGTAACACCACCATTGATCCGAAATTCTTTGAGCCCATCATCGAAGGAATGGAAGAAGTGTATCTACAAGGAACAGCGCGCTACCTTCAAGTGAAAGACATCCGTATTGCCGGAAAAACCGGTACCGTAGAGAACTTTACCCGTATTGACGGTAAAAAGACACAGCTGACCGACCACTCGGTCTTCGTGGCATTCGCTCCCGTTGAGGATCCTAAAATCGCCATCGCCATTTATATAGAGAACGGCTATTTTGGGGCGCGCTATGCCGGACACATCGCATCACTGATGATCGAAAAATACCTAAAAGGGAGTATTAGCCGTACCGATCTTGAACAGCGGATGTTGACCAAAACCCTTGAGCACGAATATGCAAAACCTCTAAGCGGAAAACCCTTTAAGATCAACGAAAATGCGTGGTAGTTTTCTGCTTTTTCGGTTAGACGGTCTCAGCATGTTCTTGATTGTAGCCCTCACCGCCTTCGGATGGTTAAACATCTACAGCACTACCATCGAAGTAGATGGCGCTGCTGCCCTACTCGACCTGACCACATCACACGGCAAGCAGCTCTTTTTTGCACTAGTGGCCTTGGCCGCCATGATTGTGCTTAGCTTTATCGATGAACATCTTATCAAACGCTATTCAAGCATCAGCTACCTCTTCGGCCTCACTCTATTACTTGGCTTGTTCGTCTTTGGCTCTACGATAGCAGGAGCCACCTCGTGGTACGATTTAGGGCCCATCAATTTTCAACCCTCAGAACTCATGAAACTGCTCACCGCCCTAGCGATGGCAAAGTTTCTTAGCGATACGGGGGTGAGTCTTCAAAGGAGCACCGATCAATTTTATGCGGTGCTCATTATTACAATTCCTGTGCTGCTCGTATTAATGCAACCGGATCCTGGTAGCGCACTCGTTTACCTCTCACTTTTTCTGGTGCTCTTTAGAGAAGGGCTGCCGCTCTATTACTTTTTTGCTGTACTCCTCACCGGATTGACCTTCAGCCTAACATTGATGTTCGGAAGAAATGCCCTGCTCATAGGTACCGCATTAGGATTCTTGACTTACTTTCTCATCCGACCGAAAAAGAAAAAGAGACCCCCTCTTCTCTTTGATGTGCTTTTTCCGCTCACACAATTGGGGATCGTCGCACTGACTCCTTGGGTTTTTAGTTCGATTTTTAAGCAGCACCATCGCGATCGTTTCTCGTTGTGGTTAGGTCTTGAGAGTGATCCTGAGAAGATGCTTACCATCAAGCAAACCATCGGATACAATACCTACCAGGCCGAGCAAGCCATTGCATCGGGCCGCTGGTGGGGAAAAGGGTTTTTGCAAGGCACACGGACCAAAGGAGATTTTGTACCCGCACAACACACCGACTATATTTTCAGCTCGGTAGGTGAAGAATGGGGATTCGTGGTGAGCGCACTGGTAATCCTTGCCTTTGTGGGGCTTTTACTTCGTTTCGTTCAACTCGCAGACCGTCAGAAACAGGCCTTTCACCGCATTTACGGTTATGGCGTAATTTCTATCCTCTTTATCCATTTCACCATCAATATCGGGATGGTACTAGGGCTACTACCTACGATTGGAATTCCGCTGCCTTTTTTCAGCTACGGCGGATCTGGCCTATTCTTTTTCTTACTGATGTGCTTCATCTTCTTGAAGATGGACGCCAACCGTCACAAAACACACTTCAATTAAGCCTTATCCTTTTACCGTGTTACGGTTGTACGTAAACTGCTTGAGGTCTTTCAAGACATTAACTGCTTCCTCCACATAAAGGTCGCGTGCGAGCTCTTTATGCCAACGGTTGCGTTTCTCTCTTAGAACCGAGTCTTTAGTGAACAAGGCCTCTTCGTACTTCAACGAGCTAAAGCTCAGTTTTGAATCGTAATCGTTCAGCTTCTTAAAGCGCTCTGTACGCTCACGAAGCTCTTCTTTTTCTTTGCGGTATTCCTCTAAGCCAAGCGTGGCGGTATGATCGTCACGTTGCTGTTTGATCCACTGTGCCTCTTCTTCTAAAAGTGAAACATATTCGTTGGCCTTGAGACGCTCATTACTATTTGAAATGACACGATCGAAGTCGATCTGCTTGTCCCAAGTTGTGAAGTTCGCCGCTTGAATACGGTCCCAAGCTAAAGGATTGTCTTGATCGCGCTCTCCGACATCCACATAGGCATAGCGATCTGGCATGACAATATCACTCGATACCCCCTTGAGTTGAGTGGACTCTCCGGTGATGCGGTAAAACTTCTGAGTGGTCAACTTCAAGGCCCCTAAATCGCCCAGATCATTCGAGCGGATGATATTCGATAGTGGGATCACGTTCTGTACCGTACCCTTTCCGTAAGTGCTCGAGCTTCCTAAGATGATGGCCCGCTTGTAATCTTGCATAGCAGCAGCCAGAATCTCTGAAGCAGAAGCCGAAAGCTCATTGACTAAAATCACCAATGGTCCGTCGTACAGCACCGAAGCATCATTGTCTTCTTGCACTTCTTTGCGGTTACCCGAGGCTTTCACTTGCACCACTGGACCTTCTTCAATGAAGTATCCGGCCATGTCAACCACGGTTTGAAGTGATCCTCCACCATTGTCGCGCAAATCAAGAATGATTCCCTCTACATTTTCTTCTTTCAGGCGTTCAATTTCAAGCTTGATATCAGTAGCGGCATTGCGGTTGCTGTAGTCTTCAAAATCTACATAGAATTTGGGGAGGTTGATGAGTCCGAATTTTTGATCCTCATCAACGATCGTCGTACTCTTGGCGTAGCTCTCTTCAAGCTCCACTACATCGCGTACTACAGCTACCTCTTCAACCACACCGGTCACCCTTTTCACAGTCAGAAAAACGTTTGTTCCTTTAGGACCCTTGATGAGTTGAATGGCATCGTCTAAACGCATTCCAGAAATATCTACGGCCTCTCCATCTTCTTGGCGTACCTTGAGGATCTGGTCGCCTACCTCGAGTAGTTTTCCGCGCCATACCGGTCCGCCTGAAATCACTTCTACTATCGTAGTACCCTCGGGTTTCTTCTGCAGGCGAGCCCCTATACCTTCGAACTTACCTGACATTGAAATATCAAACCGGTCTTTATCTGAAGGCGCCATATAGCTCGTATGTGGATCAAAGGTCTCTGCCACTGCACCTAAAAACGAGGCAAAATAATCGTCTCGGTCTAACTCGTCGATAAACGTGTAGTATTCGTCCAGCGTCTTAATCAGCTCTTCACGCGCCTCTTTTTCGGCTTCTTTAAGATCTTTTTTATCTAGCTCTTCTTTCTCAACCGACTGCTCACGAGCCAATCGCTCGAGCTTAGCTTCGTAAGCTGGCAACAAATTCAGTGATAGTTGATCGAGCCAGCGCTCTTCAAGTTCTTTCTTGGTGTTGACATATACCAAGGCGTCGTAATCCACCTCAATCTCTTTCGACTTGAACTTGATCGGGTCTGCTAGAACCTCTTTGTAAGTCGTTTTGGCCTCTTCTATACGTCTAACGAGTGTTTGGTGTACAAGATCAAAGAATTCGAGCTCTTTGTTTTTGAGCTGATCGTCAATCTCTAGGCGGTAGGCTTCGAAGCGCTTCAGATCTTCTTCTAGAAAATAACGCTTTAATGGATCGAGTCCGTCGATAAAACGTTCGTAAATCTCAATAGAAAAAGCGTCGTCTAACTGTTTTGGGCTGTAATGCCCTTTCTCTAAAACATAGGTAATCAGATCGATAAGCAGTTTGTCTTTGTTATCGGTCTCAAAATCTTTAGACTCGGTAAAACTGCACGACGCAAAAGCGAAAAGCAGAGCGAATAGCCCCAAAACCACATTCTTTTTCATACTACGATAGCATTCTTTTAGCTTTCTAAGTTAATTAAAATGAGAGGTGTAAACCCAATATTCTCGCTACATTTGGAATAAAATTAACAGCTTGAAGAAACCACTTATCCTCATTTGTAACGACGACGGAATCACCGCCCCCGGAATTTTAAATCTAATTGAAAGTGTAAAAGACCTTGCAGAGGTAGTCGTGGTAGCTCCAGACAGCCCTCAATCTGGGATGGGGCACGCCATTACGATCGACAGTACACTTGAAGTAAACAAAGTGCAACTGGATTCAAGTTTATCGCATATCGAAGCTTATTCAACCAGCGGAACCCCTGCAGACTGCGTCAAATTAGCGCTTCATGAAATCTTAGACCGCAAGCCAGACCTTTGTATCTCAGGAATCAATCACGGCGCGAATTCTTCGATCAACGTGATCTATTCGGGTACAATGAGTGCTGCCATCGAGGCGGGTGTAGAGGGGATCCCGGCCATTGGGTTCTCACTTCTGGATTTCTCATGGAACGCCAACTTCTCGGCCTGTCATGCCGTGGTGCAGACTTTGGTAAGCGAGGCGCTCGAGAAAGGCATGCCCGAAGGCACGGTATTGAATGTCAACATCCCAAAAACCGATGGTGCCCCGGTCAAAGGCATTAAAGTCTGCCGTCAGGCGCGTGCCAACTGGAAAGAAAAATTTGACAAGCGCGTGAGTCCCTCAGGAAAAGAGTACTACTGGCTCACAGGAGACTTTGTGCTACTCGACCAAGGTGAAGACACCGATATCGCGGCACTCGAGGCCGGATATGTCTCTGTAGTCCCTACCCAGTTCGACCTCACGGCATATCACGGCATGACGCACATCAATTCTTGGGATCTAAAAATCTAAGATTGCTTACCGCACGATAGCTGCAGTGGATTGGGCTATCTTTGAGTTAACCTAAAAAGCACTCATTGAAGTATTACCTCATTGCCGGCGAAGCCTCAGGTGACCTACACGGGTCTAACCTCATCAAAGCCTTAGCTCAAAAAGACGAAAACGCGTCTTTCAGGGCCATGGGAGGGGATCTCATGCAAAAAAGCGGCGCCGTGTTAGACTTTCACTATAAGCACATGGGGTTTATGGGGTTTTTCGAATTGCTCCGTCACCTATTCAAGATCAAAAAGCGTATCGCACAGTGCAAGGCTGACATCGAAACATTTCAGCCCGATGCCCTTATTCTGATCGACTTTTCAGGATTCAACCTCCGCATTGCAAAATGGGCTAAAGAGGCAGGTTTCTTAGTGCACTATTACATTGCACCTCAGGTCTGGGCCTCGCGCCCGAAACGAGTAGAACTCATCAAAACAAGTGTAGACCATTTGTATGTCACGCTACCCTTCGAACCCGAATTTTATGCCAAACACCATTACAAGGTGGAGTTTGTTGGACATCCACTCTTAGATGCCTTAGAAGATGAGCTTCAGAATCCCGAAGCGTTTAAAGACAAGCACGGTCTAGACGAGCGACCCATTGTCGCACTTTTACCAGGGAGCCGCACACAAGAAATCAAGCGCATACTTCCCGTAATGCAGGCCGTTGCGACTCAGCTACCCGCTTATCAATTTGTGATTGCCGGAGCACCAAGCCAAGAAAAGGCTTTGTACCATTCAATCACTGGCGATCAGCTTCAAGTGGTATTCAGGGCCACCCAAGATTTACTTAAAGTTGCACACATCGCTGTGGTCACCAGTGGTACGGCTACACTAGAAACTGCCCTTATCGGAACTCCTCAAGTGGTCTGTTACAAGACAAGTCCGCTCACCTATGCTATTGCTAAACGCCTCATCACGCTTCGTTATATCTCTTTGGTCAACCTCGTCCTAGATCGACCCTGTCTCACAGAGCTTATCCAAAACGATTGCACTCCTGCACAACTCAAAAAGGCTATTGAGCATTTAGAAAACCAAGAAATACGAGCCAAAATGCTCGAGCAATACGCAGAGCTCAAAACACTTCTAGGAGAAAAAGGCGCCAGCGCACGTGCTGCGACAGCTATTTATGAGAACACCCATTCTGCTCATCTACAGGCTACTCGCCTATCTCAGTAGCGGAATTCTTCTCGCCCAATTTCTTCAACCACCTCTTTATGCCGTACTGCTTTGTTGTTGCAGTTATGTGATGGCTTGTTATCATGCCAAAACGTTCATCCAAGAAATAACCTTGGCCCTGCTTTGGATCGTGCTCGGAGCCTATCTCTTGAACGCAAAACCAACGAGACCTCAATGGGAAAGCACGAGTCTCATAGAGGTGACCTCTTATGAAGGGCAAAGCCCAAAGCGTTATCGTTTTAAGGCTGAGGGTCAAGCTGGTGAAATCGTGGTGTACAGCAAAGATTCGCTAGAGGTTGGCGCACTATATGCCTCAAAACTTCGCTTTATGGAGGCTCAATACACCGAGTACATTGAACGGGCATTTCTAGAAGATTACCTGCTTGTTGAGCCCCCGGGACAGCCATCGCTACGAAGAAAGCTGATCCAACGTTGGACTGACCTTGGGCTTGAAGATAAAGCGCGCGGTTTTCTCGCTGCAGTGCTTTTAGGAGATCGCAGTCAGCTTGATCAAACCTTAAAAGCACAGTTCAAGCTGCTAGGGGCCACTCATATACTGGCCATCTCAGGACTGCATGTAGGTATCCTCTATGCGCTCCTCAGCACCTTGCTCTTTTTACTGCCACAGCCTTACCGCAGCACTAGTATCGTTATTTTGTTATGGGGATACGCTGCGCTCACTGGGCTCAGCCCATCAGTGGTTCGAGCCACGTTGATCTTTAGTCTCTACGCCCTTTCGCTACTCTTGAGGCGTCCGCAAGAGAAGCTTCATCTGATTGCGGTATCGGCCTTTATGAGCCTGCTGCTGCAGCCAGCATTACTTTTTAATCTGAGTTTTTTGATGAGCTACACAGCGGTTACCTTCATCGTACTTAGCCTCAAACCGCTAAAAACCTTCGAACCCAAAAACAAGCTGTTGAGGTATCTGTATTACCTTATCGGCGTGAGTCTCGCGGCCCAACTTGGAGTGAGCCCCATCAGCTTGGTAGTATTTAAACAGTTCTCGTATTGGTTCTTGATCGGCTCAGTACTGCTCATCCCTTTAATGCCTAGCGTGCTTCTACTCGGCATCTTCGCCCTCACTGGAGAATGGGGCGCTACCATCTGTCAGCACCTGCTCTCTTTACTGTTCAAGGGAATAGCATGGATCACCCCAAGGCTTGATCCGGTAGTCGAGGTGAACGGATTTGATAAGCGAGATGCCTTTCTGTACTACCTAACCGTACTGCTATTAATGTACTTCACCCATAAGGCGCTTGATCAACGGAGAAGCAACTAACACGACTACTCCTGCAATCAATGAGTACTGTGCAATGAGTGCGAAACCTTCGGTATAAAGCGTCAAGGTTTGTAACGGATCTGCCGCATCTGAACCTGACTCTACAGAGAGTTTCTTACCGATGAACCCAACCACCTGAAAGGCAAAGGCCGAAGACAAGAACCAAACTCCCATCATAAAGGCCACGATGCGCTTCGGTGAAAGCGAGGTGATCTTTGAAAGTCCTACGGGTGACATAAAGAGTTCACCAACAGAAAGCAACAGGTACATGACCAAGAGGTAGCTGAAAGGAACGAGTCCTTCTTCATTTGCGCTCACCCCTGAGATGGCCAATACGTAAAAACTCAATCCAGCAAATACGAGCCCCAGTCCGAACTTGTAAGGGGTGCGGGGGTTAAGACCTCGCTTTGAAAGCCACGTCCAAAGCATTGAAATCGGAATCGCGAACAAGATGATAAACATCGGATTCAACGAGTTGGTTTGTGCAGCAGACATGACGGTCAACTCAACATTACGCGCTGAGAAAAGCGTAATCACACTACCCGAAAGCTCATGAAAGCCCCAGAAAATAGTCATGAACAGGGTGATCAAAATGGCTACGAAAAGCTTCTTGCGCTCGTCTGCCGATGCCTGATATAAAATATAGGCGAGGTACCCGATGATGAATACGCCGATACCTTTAAAAATCAGATTGACCAGGGTATCCTCATTGTAGATAGGATTGTAGGCTGAGATCAGAAGGGCGATCAGCGGAACCGCGATCACACTCAATACAGTGATCACGCGCTCTTTGCTCAATCCGAATTGCTTTTGTTCGAGCAGCTGTGGCTCTGGGGGTAACCCTTTGTCTCCGAAAACTCCCTTTTTAATTCCTGAATAGAAAAAGACCAAACCTGCGACCATTCCGATTCCGGCAAGACCGAATCCATAATGCCAGCCGTATGAGGCGGCAAGCCATCCGCATAGAAGAGGCGAAACCCAGGCACCCAGGTTAATCCCCATGTAGAAGATGGTGAATCCCGAATCTTTGCGCGGATCGTTGTCTTCGTAAAGCGTCCCCACAAAGGTGGAGATGTTGGGCTTAAAAAAGGCGTTCCCCACGATGATAAATGAGAGGGCTAAGAAAAAGGCGATGTTCTGCTCTATCGCCAAAACAAAGTGCCCGATGGCCATCAAGATTCCTCCCAAGAAGATTGATTTGCGCATACCGAGCAGGCGGTCAGAGATGCGCCCGCCAATAACGGTGCCTGCATAGACCAATGAGCCGTAAGACGAGTAAATCGCTGCCGTTACAAAGTCTCTGTTGCTAAGGGCCTCGAACACCACCTCAACCATGTAAAGGGTGAGCAGTGCGCGCATTCCGTAGAAGCTAAAGCGCTCCCATAATTCGGCAAAAAAGAGGTAGAAGAGTCCCTTAGGATGTCCCCATGTAGTGGCTTGATCGTTCATGGTCTAGAGGTTGTTGAGTATGAATTGTGTCATCTTACTGTAAAGGTGCAGGCGGGTGTTGCCGCCATAAATTCCGTGGTTGCGATCGGGATAAATCGCCCAATCGAAAGGCTTGTTGGCCTGAACCAAGGCCTCAATCATACGCATAGAATTTTGCACATGCACGTTGTCATCGGCGCTACCGTGTACCAAAAGAAATTTACCCTTTAATAGTTCTGGATAGTTGAAGGGTGATTCGTTGTCGTACCCCCCTGGATTCTCTTGTGGCGTTCGCAAGAAACGCTCGGTGTAGATGGTATCGTAGAACCTCCAGCTCGTTACGGGTGCCACAGCAATCGCCATTTCAAAAACATCGTTCCCTTTTAGTAGCGCATTGGTACTCATGTGGCCTCCGAAGCTCCACCCCCATATTCCGGTGCGATCGGCATCGATGTAAGGCAGTTCGGATAGTTTTTTAGCTGCGGCAATCTGATCTTCAGTCTCAAGCTTCACGAGATTGAGGTAGGTCACTTTCTTAAAGTCACGTCCTCTAAAGCCTGTTCCTCTTGGGTCAACACAGGCGATCACATAACCTTGCTGTGCGAGCATCTGGTGCCAATAATCGTTTGTTCCCATCCAACGGTCGGCCACTTGCTGTGAACCTGGACCTGAGTATTGAAACATCAAGAGCGGATACTTTTTGTTCGGGTCAAAATTAGCCGGACGTATCATGTACATGTTCAAGGTGCTGTTTCCGACACGCAGTGTGCCATACTCTTTTGGCGACAGCACGTAATTCTCTAGTTTAGACTCGAGCGCCTTATTGTCTTTGATCACACTGATCAATGAACCGTTTCTTGGATCCCTCAAGCTGAATTCTGGAGCCTTGGTTGAACTCTGATAGGTGGCAATGAAGTACGAATAATCTGCTGAAAATTGAGCGTCATATGTCCCGGCTTCTTGCGTCAATCGTGTTTTGTAATTACCGCTAAGCGAAATGCGGTAGATAGCACGCTCAATAGATGAGGGCTCAGTAGACTGATAGAACAGTCGGTTGCGCTTTTTGTCGTATCCGTAAAATGCAGTTACTTCAAAGGCGCCGCTCGTGAGTTGACGTTTGAGCGATCCGTCTGCGTTGTAGAGGTACAAGTGGTTGTAACCGTCTTTTTCGCTCGTCCAGATAAAATCATCGTTCGCCAAAAACGTCAGGTTATCGTGTATGTCGACATAGGCCTCGTCTTTTTCTTCAAGAAGCACCTTGGTGCCCCCCGTATTGAGGTCAATCTCATGCAATTCTAAATGATTTTGATGACGATTTAAGGTCTGAACGACCATCTTAGACGCCTCATTTTTGGCATAAATACGCATGGTGTATTCGCGAGGCTCAAGGCCAACCTCTTGGTCGTTCCCTGAAGAAAGCTCGATCGTATGAACCTTTACCACTGCATTCTTCTCTCCTGCCTTTGGATACTTAAACTCATACCCATACGGGTAGAGGTTTTGACCGTAGATGTCCATTGAAAACTCAGGAACTTCAGACTCGTCAAACTTGAGATAGGTCAAATGCG
>CAJXTX010000015.1 GCA_913060705.1 uncultured Bacteroidota bacterium
GTGGCACGCGAGCTGGGTTCAGAACGTCGTGAGACAGTTCGGTCTCTATCTACTGCGGGCGTTAGAAATTTGAGCGGATCTGACTCTAGTACGAGAGGACCGAGTTGGACTAACCTCTGGTGTACCAGTTGTCCTGCCAAGGGCATTGCTGGGTAGCTATGTTGGGATGGGATAAGCGCTGAAAGCATATAAGCGCGAAACCCGCCGCAAGATGAGATTTCTTTTAAGAGTCGTGGGAGATGACCACGTTGATAGGCTATAGGTGGAAGCGCAGTAATGTGTGTAGCCGAGTAGTACTAATTGCTCGTATACTTGCACAGTCCCTTGTGTAATTCTTTTGAATTCTTAGAACTTACTGATTTGATTTGATTTTTATAGCCGTTAAGGCTTTCGTCTCTCTTATGTCATTTTTAACCGTATTGAAAACTTTGGTGACCATTGCGGTAGGGTTCACCTCTTCCCATCCCGAACAGAGAAGTTAAGCCTGCCAGCGCCGATGGTACTGCCCCAACAGGTGGGAGAGTAGGTCGTCGCCATCTTCGAGCCCCGTACAGCAATGTGCGGGGCTTTTTTTGCTTTATACTTTACCTTTTGGTATGACGCTATCTACAAATTACCATTAGGGTGAACCATAAAAAAAGCCCCCATTCCTGGAGGCTTTTAGCATCATTACTGTTTTTCGTGTTTCAGCTTTTGATCCTTTGATTGATGTTTATTATACGCGGGGTAAGTCTCCATCTCCTTTCAAGGGTAGATGGCTTTGCCCCATGAGGTATTTGTCTACATGATGGGCTGCTTGACGTCCTTCGGCTATAGCCCATACGATTAGCGATTGACCACGTCGTTGATCTCCTGCAGCGAACACACCTTTTTTAGAAGTGTGATAATCGCTTTCAGAGGCTTTGATATTACCACGATTGTCAAATTCTAATTGGAACTGATCGGCAAGTGTTTGCTCAGAACCCGTGAATCCTAAAGCTAATAGTGCCAAGTCACACGGCCATGTTTTTTCGGTTCCTTCTTTTTCAACGAGCTGCATGCGCTTGTCATCGCCTAGCTTCCACTCCACTTCTACAGTGACAAGGGCTGTTAGGTTTCCTTTTGCATCTCCAATGAATTTCTTGGTCATGATGCTAAAGTGACGTTCAACGCCTTCTTTATGTGAAGTACTTTCACGTAATCTCATAGGCCAGAAGGGCCAAGGTTGATTGTGAGGGCGATCTGGGGTTGCCATGGGCATGATCTCAAAGTTTTGAATGCTTTTTGCTCCATGTCTTCTTGATGTTCCGATACAATCTGACCCTGTATCTCCTCCTCCGATTACGATTACGTCTTTTCCTTTTGCTGTTAGTTCTTCTCCTGATACCTTGAGTTTACTGACGCGTCTGTTGTTCTGAGGTAAGAAATCCATTGCTTGTACTACGCCTTTAAGCGCTGCACCTTCAATGGGTAGACCTCTTCTCACGGTAGCTCCACCACAGAGTACCACCGCATCAAACTCATCCTCAAGTTCGTCGGCCTTAATGTCTTTTCCGACATGAACGCCTGTTTTAAATGAGATGCCTTCTTCTTCAAGAATTTCGATTCTTCTGTCAATGATTGTTTTTTCGAGTTTGAAATCGGGGATTCCAAAGCGTAACAGTCCTCCAACGCGTTCATCTCTCTCGAATACAGTGACCTCGTGCCCTGCACGGTTGAGTTGTTGGGCGGCTGCTAGACCTGAAGGTCCAGATCCAATCACCGCAACCTTTTTGTCGGTGCGTGTTTCAGGAGGCATCGCTTTGATGTAACCGTTTTTGAATGCAGTCTCAACGATGTTTTTCTCTATGTTTTCAATGCTTACGGGATCTTCATTGATCCCGAGTACACAGGCCTCTTCGCATGGGGCCGGACACAATCTTCCTGTAAATTCGGGGAAGTTATTGGTCGAATGCAGTATTTCTGAGGCCTTATCCCAACGGCCCTCGTAGACGGCATCGTTAAAGTCAGGAATCAGATTACCAAGCGGACATCCGCTGTGGCAAAACGGTATGCCGCAATTCATGCATCGCGCTCCCTGTTCTTTAAGTTCAGCTTCTTTTAAGGGAGTGGTAAATTCTTTATAATTCTTGGTGCGCTCTTCAACCGGAAGGTATCCTTCGGTTTTGCGCTGATATTCTAAAAAACCAGTAGTCTTACCCATGATTTATTGGTTGATCGTTTCGTTTTCTTGTTCTAGGCGTAACAGTGCCTGTCTGTACTCTTCTGGTAATATTTTAACGAAGTGTTTTACTTCTTTCTCCCAGTTGGTTAGCAATTGCTCAGCTAGGCCGCTCATTGTGTAATTGTAATGATTCTCAATGAGCTGGTGCAGTTGCTCTATATCCTCTTGATGTTCTACAGGGAGTATGTTCAATGCGTCGTTGGCAATGGTCTTGGTATACTTCTTCTCAGGGTCGTAGATGTAGGCGATTCCGCCACTCATACCTGCTCCGAAATTGCGACCGATTTTTCCAAGGATAACCGCCGTACCTCCGGTCATGTATTCACATCCGTGATCTCCAATCCCCTCAACTACCGCTTTGGCTCCTGAGTTACGCACGCAGAAACGCTCACCAGCGAGACCGTTGATGTAGGCCTCTCCTGCGGTAGCACCGTAGAGACATACGTTACCAGTAATGATATTCTCATGTGAGGCAAAGCTTGAGCCATTCGGTACGCGAATGATGAGTTTAGCACCAGATAATCCTTTTCCGAGGTAATCGTTGGTCGCTCCGTTAACTACCAAAGAGAGTCCGTGCGTGCTGAAGGCACCAAAACTTTGTCCTGCAAATCCGTTAAACACTACGCGTAGCGTATTTTCTGGAAGCCCTTCAGCTCCGTAGATCTTAGAGATCTCGTTGCTTAGGATGGCTCCGACTGCGCGATTCGTGTTTGAAATCGGGAATTCAAGTTTGGTTTTTTCCTTTCTATAAAGCGCAGGGTGTGCTTTAGCCATGATTTCAAAATCAATAGCACCTTCGGTTTCGTCAATTTGCTTTTCAGTGTTTCTGAGCGCTGAACCTTCTGGAACCTCTACTTTATGGAGGATAGGACTCAAGTCTAATCCGGCAGCTTTGTAGTGGTTAATCGCTTGGCTGCGCTGTAACTTGTCTACTTGTCCAACCATTTCGTCAACCGTTCTAAATCCGAGTTGGGCCATGATCTCGCGAAGCTCTTGCGCTACGAAATACATATAATTGACCACGTGCTCAGGCTGCCCTTTGAATTTTTTTCTCAATTCAGGGTTTTGTGTTGCAATACCCACTGGACAGGTGTTCAGGTGGCATACGCGCATCATGATGCATCCTGAGGCTACGAGCGGAGCTGAGGCGAAACCAAATTCTTCTGCTCCCAATAGACAGGCAATAGCAACATCGCGTCCGGTTTTTAACTGACCATCGCATTCAAGTACCACACGACTTCTTAGGTTGTTGAGCACAAGCGTTTGTTGTGCTTCTGCAATACCTAGTTCCCATGGAAGTCCGGCGTGTCGCAATGAGGTGAGTGGAGAAGCTCCTGTTCCTCCATCGTGTCCTGAGATCAAGATGACATCGGCATTTGCTTTCGATACCCCTGCTGCAATGGTTCCTACGCCGACCTCTGATACAAGCTTCACATTGATTCTCGCTTCTCGGTTGGCTGATTTTAAATCGTAAATCAGCTGTGAAAGATCCTCAATAGAGTAAATGTCGTGGTGCGGAGGCGGAGAAATGAGTCCTACATAAGGTGTAGAGTTTCTCGTTTTCGCAATGTATTTGTCGACTTTTGGTCCAGGAAGTTGTCCGCCCTCTCCGGGTTTGGCTCCTTGAGCCATTTTAATTTGTATTTCTTTGGCGCTGGTCAAGTAGTTTGAGGTGACCCCAAAGCGTCCTGAAGCGACCTGTTTGATCGCTGAGTTGCGCCAATCGCCGTCTTCTGTCTTGTAAAAACGCACTACATCTTCACCGCCCTCACCCGAGTTACTTTTACCGCCAATACGGTTCATCGCAACTGCCAAGTTTTCGTGGGCTTCTTTACTGATACTTCCGTACGACATAGCGCCGGTCTTAAATCGCTTTACGATTTCAGTCCATGGCTCTACTTCTTCTAAGGGTATCGGATCGTAGTTGGTGAATTCGAGCAATCCTCGAATAGTGAGTAAGCGTTTAGATTGTTCGTTGATGCGTTCGGCATAAGCCTTATACGTTTCTGGCTCGTTATTGCGAACAGCTTTCTGCAGGTTGGCAATACTGATAGGATCAAAGGCGTGTTGCTCGCCATTTCTTCTCCAGCGGTAGTCGCCACCCACCTCTAGTTCTAGCTCACCGGCAGCGGCATTGGTTTGAAAGGCTTTTTCGTGTCTCAACGCAATTTCGCGTTCGATTTCGTTTAAGCCTATTCCCTCAATACGTGTAGCAGTAGTTGGGAAGTATTTCTTAACCACATTGGTGTTGATACCTATGCATTCAAAGATTTGAGATCCTCGGTAAGAATTCAGCGTTGAGATTCCCACTTTGTTCATGACTTTGAGGATTCCTTTACCAACCGCCTTGTTATAATTGGCGATCGCTTTTTCGGTATCCTCGTAGCTCAAGTTTTCGTTTAAGGCATTCGCTGCGATTAACTCGTTTACGAGATACGGATTCACCGCACTAGCACCGAAACCAAATAATAAGGCAAAATGGTGTACCTCGCGTGGCTCAGCAGATTCGATGATGATACTAGCGAGAGCACGACGTTGTAGGCGCCCAAGACCGTGGTTGACGTACGAGCAGGCCAGTAAAGCCGGAATCGCTGCATGGTCTTCATCCACCTCGCGATCTGAAAGAATGATGATAGAAACACCGTTATCGATATGCGCTGCTGCTTCTTCAACCAATTTTTCTAAGGCACGTTCTAGGCCGTTTACTCCTTCTTTAATAGGGTAATGAATGTTGAGTGTGGCGGTTTCAAATCCGCCGTTGTCTTCGACCCTTCTAATTTTCTCTAGATCTTCTTTTGAGATGACCGGATTTTTGATTTTAAGTTTCTTGCACTGGCTCTCATTGATTTCAAATAGGTTTTGATCTCTTCCGAGTGTCAAGCTGATATCGGTGATCAATTCTTCACGAATACCGTCCAATGGCGGATTCGTCACCTGAGCAAACAGCTGCTTGAAGTAATTGTAAAGCAGTTGCGGACGCTCTGAAAGTACAGCGATAGGGGTATCTGCACCCATTGAACCAATCGGTTCGGCCCCTTGCTGTGCCATGGGCATAATGATGCGGCTAATGTCTTCTTGACTGTAACCGAAAAACTTGGCACGTGTTTCAAGGCTAGCCTTAGGCTGGTGCACTTCACAAGCTCCATAGGGAATATCCTTAAGGTGTTTGAGATTAGCGTCAATCCATTTCTTGTAAGGATGCTTGCTGACGATTTCTTTTTTGACGTCTTCATCTTGAATGATCTTACCGGCCTCCATGTCGACTAAGAACATTTTACCCGGTTCAAGTCGTCCGTGAGATTCAATATTTTCGACAGGGAGGTCAACAACCCCGATTTCAGAAGACATAATCACGTATCCGTCTTTCGTAACTGAATATCGTGAAGGTCTCAACCCGTTACGGTCTAGCACCGCACCGATATAGCTGCCATCGGTAAAGGGGATAGAGGCTGGTCCGTCCCAAGGCTCCATCAAACACGAGTTGTACTCATAGAAGGCGCGCTTGTCTGGATCCATCGATTTATTGCGCTCCCAGGCCTCTGGCACAAGCATCATCATCGCTTCAGGAAGTGTGCGGCCGGTCATCAAAAGCAATTCAACGACCATGTCAAGACTCGCTGAATCTGATTTTTTTGGAAGTACGATAGGGATGATGTTCTTAATCTCATCATTGAACCAATCGCTCTTCATAAGGTCTTCGCGCGAGCGCATGCGCGATACATTACCTCTAAGGGTGTTGATCTCACCGTTATGACAGATGAATCTGAACGGCTGCGCAAGATCCCAAGTTGGGAAGGTGTTGGTTGAGAAACGCTGGTGTACCAAAGCCAATCGCGTAATACAATGCTCATCTTGAAGATCGAGGTAATAGGCACTGATGTCTTCAGGCTTCAATAAACCTTTATAGATGATGATTTTAGTCGAGAAGCTTGGAATATAGAACAACGAAGCCTCCGAAAGCTTAGAGTTCCAAATCGCATGCTCGGCTTTTTTGCGCGCGATGTAACGCTTAACTTCAAAGGTGTGTGTGTCAAAGTCCTTTGGTTTTGCCACAAATAGCTGACGAACGAAGGGTTCTGATTCGGCTGCGATTTCACCGAGTACGTCACGATCTACAGGTACTGTTCTCCAACCTAAGACCTCAAGGCCTTGGGCTTGTAATTCGTTTTCTAGCGTCTGTTCGCAAAAGGCGCGCTGGTTGTCTTTTTTAGGCAAGAACACATTGGCTACTGCGTACTGCTCAGGAGCAGGAAGCGTGAATGCCACTTGACTTTGATAGAAGTCATGAGGAATATCGATAAGGATACCAGCACCGTCACCGGTTTTTCCGTCTGCATTGACCGCCCCACGGTGTTTTAGGCGTACAAGTATCTCTAACGCCTTGTGAATGATATCGTTACTCTTGATGCCGTTAAGGCTACAAATAAAGCCGGCACCACAGTTGTCGTGTTCAAATTCTGGAAGGTATAAACCTTGTGCATCTATTGGCATGCGTGAAAATTTTTCAAAAACTATGGAATCTATAAAATAAAAACAGCCCCACCTTTTAATTTACTTAAAATTCACAACAAGTGGTAGTCTTGTGAATCTTATTGATGAGCTTTGAATTTTAGGGGAGTAATTTTAACAATTCAACAATGCTCTTAAGGGGTTCTACAGGAGTGAAACCCTTTCAAAAATTTCTATATTAGGCCCAACAAAATCTTAATTCTACATGGAAACCCTAATCATTGCCATCTTCTTTCTCGGATATCTCTTTATCACCTTAGAACACAACGTTAAGGTTGATAAGCTTATTCCTGCGCTAGCAATGATGGCGCTGTTATGGGCGATTGCGGCGCTCGGTCACATGGAGATGTTCGAGGTCAACACGGTGCTCAAAGAATTAGAGCCCACCCATCTTGAAGAAATTTTACTGCATCATTTGGGTAAAACCGCCGAAATATTGGTGTTTTTACTTGGGGCGATGACCATTGTTGAGATCATTGACTACTTTGATGGCTTCTCGACCATTAAAGGTTTTATAAGAACGCGATCTAAGACGGCCTTGCTTTGGATCTTTTCAATTCTAGCCTTTATTCTCTCGGCTATTATTGACAACCTGACCGCTACGATTGTATTGATCACCATTCTACAGAAAGTGATTAAGGATAAGAACCTGCGCCTATTCTTTGCGGGATTGATCATTATTAACGCGAATGCTGGAGGGGCTTGGTCACCCATTGGAGATGTGACCACCACCATGCTGTGGATTGCCAAGAAGGTAGAGGCAGCAACCTTGGTAAAAACAGTGCTGCTTCCTTCAATCGTATGTATGCTTGTTCCAACCCTAATCGCATCTAGATTCAAGGTGTTCCAAGGATCTATTGAAATGGAAGAACTGGAGCCAGAAAAAACAGCCTACAGCGGTACGATGCTGTATCTCGGTTTAGGGGCTATCGTCTTTGTTCCTTTCTTTAAAACCGTAACACACCTTCCTCCTTATGTAGGGATGATGCTATCCCTGGCTGTAGTCGCACTGTTTGCGGAGATCTTCTCGAATCGCAAATTTAAAATGGCCGATGCCACCGGTCATGCCGAAGCCGGTCATCACAGCCCCGTGCACAAGGCACTGACCAAGATTGAATTACCTTCTATTTTATTCTTTTTAGGAATCCTTATGGCTGTGGCTTGTTTAGAGTCATTGGGTATTCTGTTCACAGCCGCTGAGGGTATGAATCAGGCGATTCCGAATACTGACATTGTGGTACTTCTATTGGGGATCGGATCTGCGGTTATCGATAACGTTCCGTTAGTTGCAGCCTCAATGGGTATGTTCTCAGAGCCACTTGACAGTCCGCTTTGGCACTTCATCGCTTATTCTGCCGGAACAGGGGGTAGTATGTTGATTATTGGTTCTGCCGCGGGAGTGGTAGCTATGGGAATGGAAAAAATCGATTTCTTCTGGTATTTCAAGAAAATTGCATGGTTGGCATTGGTCGGTTTCGTTTCGGGCGGATTGGTCTTCATGGCACTGCGTGATTTCGTATTTTAGAGGTCAGAATTAGACCTTATGCCCCTTGTCATTCAAGAACCCGAGAGTCGGTTTTCTTTCTTTGATCTTATTTTTAGTGGCGGATGGGCCAACGTGCTCATCATCGTAGTTCTTTTGGGACTCTTGATATACGCTCTTTATATCACCATTGAGCGCTTCTTGATCTACCGCGCAGTGCTCAAGCAAGAAGATATTTTTGTCAAAGAGATCCGGAAAAAACTAACGGAACCCAAAGAAGCTATCGCCATCTGCGATCAATCTGATCATCTTCTAGCTTCAGTTTTTAAAGCAGGATTGGCACGTTTAGAACAGCGTAAAAACAAGGAGCAAATTACACTCACTATTGAATCGCGTACGGCATATGTTGTGGCCCAACTTGAGCGTCATTTGAATACACTGGCAACCATATCTGGAGCTGCCCCGATGCTCGGATTTCTCGGAACCGTGATCGGAATGGTATTGGCTTTTAAAGAAATGGCTATGAGTGCAGGCCAAGCAGACATCTCTCAACTCGCAGGAGGAATTTATACCGCGCTTACTACCACTGTTGCCGGACTAGTGGTCGGAATCATTAGCTATATCGCTTACAATCAATTGGTGAACCTATTACAACGCATCACGCAGCGATTTGAATCTTTGATTAATACGGTTCTTGAAGAATTATAGGTATGAAGATCAAAGGCCATCACAAGCCCAGTGCTCAGTTCAGTCTCTCTTCGATGACCGATGTGGTATTTCTGCTATTGGTCTTTTTTCTATTGACTTCAAGCGTAAGCTCTGCCATTGATTTAACCCTTCCCGAAGGAAAAGGAAACAGCACTTCAGAGGCACAAACTATAGCCATTTCGATTGACGAGCGTTTGAGGTATTTTATAGACGACACTCAGATCAATCCAGAATATTTAGCCTTAGAATTAAAGAAGGCGCTAGACGAACGTCCTGGAGCGACCTTGTTGCTTCGCGCTGAAGAAAATGTTGCGATTAAAGAGGCGGTGCGGGTACTTGATATTGCCAACGCCAACAACTACAAAATCGTGTTGGCCGTTGCACCGAAGTAATACATCTAAATGAGATGAGCCCCATTAAATCGTTCAGTGAAGCCTTGTCGTTTTTATACGCTCGTCTTCCAATGTTTCAGCGTGATGGCAAGGCTGCCTTACATCTTAAATTAGATCGTATTGAGGCGCTCATGGAGCACCTTGGCAATCCGCATAAAAAGTTCAAAACGATTCATGTGGCGGGTACCAACGGCAAAGGATCGGTGTCACACAGTATTGCTTCGGTTCTACAAGAAGCCGGATATGTTACCGGGCTTTATACCTCTCCGCATTTGCGTGATTTTAGAGAACGGATTCGCCTGAACGGCTCCCTTTTACCCGAATTTAATGTGGTCGACTTCGTAAATACACATCGAGCGTATATTGAAACGCATCGTCTCTCTTTCTTTGAATTGACGGTAGCATTGGCTTTTGAAGCCTTCGCATCAGAAAATGTTGACATAGCTGTAATTGAAGTTGGAATGGGCGGTCGCCTTGACGCAACCAACGTAATCACTCCAGAACTTTCGGTCATCACGAATATTGGTTATGACCACATGGAATTCTTGGGAGATTCTTTAGAAAAAATCGCTTACGAAAAAGCGGGAATCATTAAGTCTTCTGTTCCGGTGGTGATTGGAGAGTATCAATCTGAAACGTTTCCGGTTTTCTCGCGCGTTGCATCCGAGCGAAATGCTGCTCTAATTTCGGCCTGGGACCAACTGGAAGCTAAAAGGCTAGCCGATGAAATTGATTTTGATCTTAAAGGTGCTTATCAAGCCTTTAATCGAATTACAGCTCTTACCGCACTTTTGAAATTAGGTAAGCTCGGTTGGGAAATTACCCCTAAACATATCAAGAGAGGCCTGTCGAATGTGGTGAATAACACAGGGTTAAAAGGGCGTTGGCAATGGCTAAGCGCGAATACCGTTTGCGACACTGCCCACAATCAGGCTGGACTTGTTCAGGTCATGGAACAGATAAGCGCTTTAAAATTCCGTCAACTGCACATCGTTCTAGGGGTAGTCGCTGATAAGGATTTATCGCTCGTCTTGCCTCTTTTTATTAAGGAGGCTACCTATTATTTTGTGAAGCCGGACGTCCCTCGCGGTTTAGACGCCAATGTACTAGCAACCAAGGCTCTTGAATATGGGTTGCAGGGGGCAGTTTATGAATCTGTTTCGGCTGGACTTCTTGCAGCTCAGTCTGTTGCATCAAAAGAAGATCTGATCTTTGTGGGAGGGAGTACATTTACAGTAGCCGAAGTCGTATAATTTTTACTCTTTTCTTTTGCTACAATCGAAAACGTTCTATATTTGCAAACCCATTTTAGGGCTCTTAGCTCAGTTGGTTCAGAGCACCTGCCTTACAAGCAGGGGGTCGCTGGTTCGAATCCAGCAGGGCCCACTTAAGTACACCAAAAGCCGATGCAAACGCATCGGCTTTTTTTATGCGCAAAAGCCGCCACTAGTCAGTGCCTAATCGAGCGCTTACCTTTTTACTTCGACCGTAGTCGGATTGTAAATACCCGAGGTGATAAAGCTGAGCAATCCGTCTAAAAACGAATGTTTTATTACCACTTCGTAATCCGAGGCGCCTCCAGCTAGGAGTTGTGTGTCTGGGGTTTTACCCGATATCAATCCGCCAATAAAGTTGTGTTGCGTCGCTTTTACGGTTAAGCCTTGTTGAGCTCCTTCACCAACCACTGTTTTGTGTACGTAGCAAGACTGTAAGAATAAGGCGGCTAGCGCGATAAGAAATACTTTTTTCATGGGGTTAATTATTAGACATTAAAAGGTGTGAACCTAAATTATTTCAGAACAATTAAAAATGCACATACCTCTGATAGGTATTGCTTCTTGAAATTACCTAATTTGAACAAAATGTTAGGATGATGAAGAAATGGTTTGTTTTTTCTGTTGCTGCGTTGACTACCGTTGGCTTGGGTATTTCACTTTTAGGTGAGGCTATTATTGCTAAACTCGAACAACGCTCTTGGTTTCTTCTCGGCACTTTGGCACTAGTGGTGATCAATACCGGGCTTTCGTTGCTCGGTCGCGCGGTGATTGAGCGTATTAAATCGTCTTGATGAATTTGGGGATAGATACAGTTCGGGTGCAGTTTGATCCTCAGGCGCTTCAATTGCTGAATATAGCATTGGGCCTGATTATGTTTGGGATTGCTCTAGAGATTCGGCCTTATCATTTCAAGCTGCTGTGGCAAGCGCCAAAGTCTGTTTTGGCTGGAGTTTTCAGTCAATTTTTCGTGTTGCAGCTAGTGACCTTTTTGCTGGTATACTGGATACAGCCTGAGATGAATATCGCCTTGGGAATGTTTTTGGTTGCGGCTTGTCCTGGTGGCAATGTGTCGAATTTTATGACGCATTTGGCTAAGGGAAACAGCGCTCTTTCAGTCAGCCTAACCGCTATTTCATCAGTAGCGGCAGTATTCATGACGCCTCTCTTATTCAGCGGACTTTCTTCTTTTTATTTCGATGTGACCACTTTTCCTGAATCCTTAGAGGTATCGTTTTTTGAAATGTTCAAGGTGGTGGTTCTTATACTCGCGATTCCTCTCGCGCTTGGGATGGTTTTTGCACAGCTGTATCCAGGTCTTTCGCAAAAACTTTCGAAAGGGTTTAAAATGGGTTCTGTGCTCTTTTTTGTGGTTTTAGTGGGGCTCATGATTACTCAAAATCGCGCTGCCTTTCAGCTTTCGGTACTCAGTGTTTTCGGAATTGTACTATTGCACAACGCCCTTGCTTTAACCTTTGGTTATGGAGTGGCCGTCCTCTTTAAACTAAAAGGAGCCGATAGGCGCACTTTAGCTATCGAAACAGGAATTCAGAACTCAGGTCTTGGTCTGCTACTTATTTTCACCTTTTTTGATCAAAATCAATCCATGGCCGTGGTTGCAGCTCTTTGGGGTATTTGGCATCTCATCTCAGGTCTGGGACTAGCTTTCTATTGGTCAAAACATCCAACTCGTACTTAACGTATGCAAGAGTTCATTGTTTCTGGGGTAAAGGCCTTGTTGCGTTTATGGTTGCGGCTTTATTTCAAAGAAATTCGCCACACACAACGCGCTATTCCGAAAAAGGGGCCACTAGTGTTTTTGGGGAATCATCAGAACGCGTTACTGGATGCTTTGATCATTGCGGCATTTAATCGTCGTAAGACCTATTTTCTTGTTCGTTCGAGCGTCTTTAAAAATGCCCTGGTAGCTCGATTGCTGTACTTTTTTGGCTTACGCCCTATTTACCGTATCCGTGATGGTCGGGACACCTTAGCCTTAAATGAACCCATTTTTGATTTTTTTGCGCAAATGCTGGTGCAAGGCCATTGTGTTTTGCTCTTTCCTGAAGGGAACCATTCATTAAATAGAACGGTAAGACCTCTGCGTAAAGGATTTATTGAAATTATCAATAGAGCTTACGCGTTGGATCCGAAAACCTCAATACGTCTTGTTGCGGTTGGATTGAGCTATCAACAGCCCAGCTGTTTTTTCGATAGGGTTGCTGTTTACTACTCTTCGCCCATAGATGCAGATCCCCTATTTAATAATGGACTCGACTTAAAATCAAGAGATCAACAAATTCTTGAACGTGTTTCACAAGAGCTGAGAGACAGTACGGTACACATACCAAAAGCGCATTATGATGAGGTATTGACTCGACTTATTCATACGAAAACAGACTTCACTGAGGTTCAGAAGGTGAACGAGACGATCTCACAGATTATAAACGACTTGACCCTGCGAGATGAAAGGTTTGTCCCTAAAGAAGCTTCTACTGAAGGGTGTCGCTATTCATCTTTTCAAAGATTTTTGCTTTTGATGTGTTGGCCTGTCACCTTTATATGGCGTTTAACTATAAAGCCACGAATTAAAGAGGCTGAATTTATAAGTACCTTCAGGTTCGCCTATTTTACGCTGTGGGCGACGGGGGCTGCGCTCATGGCATCATTCATTTTATTGTATCTTCTGATTTTAAAATAGCTTTATGAGTACTTCAACTACAACCAAACCAGAACACCAGATGTACTGCAGTGAGTGTGGTAACCTCATCAGTAAAAAGGCCTCTATGTGTCCGCATTGTGGACTTTCTTATACAGAGGCTCCAAAACAACCTTTTAATGCTGAACCACGTTTTTTAGCTACGCTATTGCTGTGTTGGTTTTTGGGTGTTTTTGGGGTACATCGCTTTTACACAGGGCACACAACTATTGGTATCATTCAACTTTTTACCCTTGGGGGGTGCGGTATATGGGTCATAATTGATTTTATTCTCATCGTTACCGGAGGGTATAAAGATGCCAATGGAGTTCCGATTCGCGCGAATGGGTAGTTGCTCACCGAGGTTTTTGTCTGAAAAATGGCTGTTGACAGCAATTGTTAGTTACCAGCTCTTTTCAGGCCTTATTTTAGCTCTCTTTTCTGTTGATTTCATGATTCCTTGTCTCTTCAAGACGGTGTTTCATATCGAGTGCTGGGGCTGTGGTCTGTCCAGGGCCGCCATTGATGTACTGCTCTTGAATTGGGGAGAAGCATATCATAGAAATCCTATCATCTTTTTGGTGCTGGCAATGGCCATTTTTTCTTTCAAGAAATCGGTTACAAAGAGACTTAACTAAAAAAAAATCTTTCATAAGTTTCATCGAATTCATTTTTAATTAGTTTTGCCGAAAAATGCGACCCTTGGGTTGCAACCTTAACGTTTTGAAAATGAATGTTATGCTCGGGCCAAAGGGTGTGTTGAAGTTCGTCCTGGAAGCCGTATTCAGTGGAGTACGCCGAGCAAAAGGTCAAGCTTCAAAAATGATTTCATTTTTAATGAGAGAACGTATCGTGCTCACGCTTTCAGAGCTGCATACGCAACCTACCTCTCATATCCGCATTTAATAGGGGGTTTCAAAAATCTGTTCGAACGATTTTTTGATTCACACACTTATTAAATGCTTTAATGAAAACCAAATACATAGATTTAATTGACCAGACGTATTTCTTTCCTCAAGAAGAGTTTACGCTGCGCGATGACAACTTACTTTTTCACGGTATTGACTTGATGCAGTTGGTAGAGCAATACGGCTCACCACTCAAGTTCATGTACCTACCTAAGATATCTGAGAACATCGGAAAGGCCAAGCAGTGGTTCGCCGATGCCTTTCGAAAATACGATTACCATGGATCGTATCACTATTGCTATTGCACCAAGAGTTCGCACTTTAGACACGTCATTGAGCGTGCGCTCGATTCAGGAGTGTACATAGAAACTTCATCGGCCTATGATCTTTCAATCGTTGAGGTTTTGCTAAATGAAAAGAAAATAAAGGCTGAGGATTGGGTGATCTGTAATGGTTTCAAACAAGAAGGATATGTCGATAAGATAGCTCAGTTGATGTCTTCTAAGGCTGTCAATGTGCTTCCGGTCCTCGATAATTATGTTGAGATCGATCAAATAAAATCCAAAACTTCGGAGCCCTTTTCAGTAGGAATACGCATTGCCTCAGAAGAGGAGCCTAAGTTTGAGTTTTATACCTCGCGTTTAGGTATTGGATACAAAAATATTGTACCGTTTTACAAGCAATACATCCAAGACGATCCGCAAGTGTCGTTGCGTATGCTGCACTTCTTTATCAATACAGGAATTCGGGATACGGCCTACTATTGGAACGAGCTTCAGAAATGTCTGAAGGTGTACGTCGGATTAAAGAAGATTTGTCCGTCTTTAAAAGCCCTAAACATTGGTGGCGGCTTTCCGATCAAGAACTCACTGGCTTTCAATTACGATTACGCCTATATGGTTGACGAGATTGTGAACCAGGTACGCATTGTGTGCGAAGAAGCTGGCATTGAAGTGCCAGACCTCTACACGGAGTTTGGAAGCTACACGGTGGGAGAAAGCGCAGGGACCGTTTATAAGGTGCTGTATCAAAAGCAACAAAACGATAGAGAGAAGTGGAACATGATTGATTCTTCTTTCATTACGACAATGCCAGATTCATGGGCCATTAACAAGCGTTTTATCATGCTTCCGCTCAATCGATGGAACGATACGTATGAACGCGTATTGCTCGGTGGGGTGACTTGTGACAGTGACGACTACTACAATTCAGAACAGCACGTCAATGCTATCTATTTACCGCGCTTTAGCAAGTCGTATCCGCTTTATATCGGATTCTTCCATACAGGTGCCTATCAAGAGACCGTGGGTGGGTTCGGAGGTTTACAGCACTGTCTGATTCCACAGCCTAAATACGTACTGCTCGACAGAGATGACGAGGGAAACCTTACTACCAAACTCTTTAAGGGGCAACAAACTGCAGATGAATTTTTAACTCAACTTGGATATACCCAATGAAAACATTCGCCGGAATTCCGCAAGAATTCGCTGGAGCTGATCGCTCTAAAGTAACATTGATCCCCGTAGCTTACGACGGAACAAGTACCTGGGGAAAAGGTGCTGACAAGGGGCCCGAAGCCTTTTTAGATGCGGCCGAGAATATGGAGTTGTACGATATTGAGACAGGCACTGAAGTGTACAAAGAGGGGATATACTTGCATCAAACCTTAGAGGGCTTTACAACTCCTGATGCCATGGTTGAGGCGGTGTATGCCAAGTTTAAAGATCAGTATACGCGAGGTAAACTCGTGAGTATGATCGGTGGAGAGCATTCAGTGTCTATTGGCGCAATTCGTGCCACGGCTGAATTTTTTGACGATGTCACCGTCGTGCAACTCGATGCGCATACTGATCTCAGAGAATCGTATCTCGGTTCAAAGTATAATCACGCTTGTGCGTTATACGAGGCGCAACAAACTACAAATCTGATTCAGGTAGGGATCCGTTCTATGGATAAGCTTGAGCAGGACCGTGTTGATCCAGAGCGTGTGTTTTATGCTCATGAGTTAGAGTCGGATGAATTCTGGATGGACAAGGCCATCGACCTCATGACCGATAATGTATACCTCACTATTGATTTAGACGCCTTTGATCCATCGATACTTCCGGCAACCGGAACACCTGAGCCAGGAGGAATGCTTTGGTATGAAACTCTTTACTTCTTGCAGCGCATCATCAACGAGAAGAAATTGGTGGGGTTTGACATCGTTGAACTTTGCCCAAATGAGCACTCAAAGCCTTCAAATTTTTTGGCTGCGAAACTTTATTATAAGATCCTATCCTATCACTTTACAAAAGAAGAATGAGCGTAACCCATTTTATTGAACAGCATTTTAAACACTTCAACGCAGCGGCTTTAGTCGATGCGGCGAAGGGTTATATCGATCAATTAGAGCAGGGCAACAAGATGTTGGTGTCTCTTGCTGGAGCCATGAGTACCGCAGAACTCGGCCGTATTTTGTCTCCGATGATTCAAGAAGACAAGATTCATATTATCTCTTGCACTGGGGCAAACCTCGAAGAGGATGTGATGAATCTAGTGGCTCACAAGCATTACGAGCGCATTCCAAACTACCGTGACTTGTCTCCAGAACAAGAGCGCGATCTGCTCGACCGTGGTTTGAATCGTGTGACCGATACGTGTATTCCTGAAGAAGAGGCATTTCGCGTGCTACAGAAATACATGTTTAAGTTATGGAAGTCAGCAGAAGAAAAAGGAGAACGCTACTTTCCGCATGAGTTCTTATACCAGTTATTGCTTTCTGGAGAATTAGAAAAGCATTTTCAGATACCAGAAGAGTACTCATGGATGATGACGGCGGCTAAAAAGAACCTTCCGATGGTGGTTCCAGGGTGGGAAGATTCTACCATGGGAAATATATTCGCTAGTTATGTCATTAAGGGAGAATTAAAGGCCTCGACTGTGAAGTCAGGAATTGAATACATGACCTTCTTGGCTGATTGGTACACCAAACAAAATCAGGTAGGGTTCTTTCAAATTGGTGGTGGTATTGCCGGAGACTTTCCGATCTGCGTGGTGCCCATGCTGTATCAAGACTTAGAGCTCGAACAAACTCCTTTTTGGAGTTATTTCTGCCAGATCAGTGATTCGACTACAAGCTACGGGTCTTATTCAGGGGCAGTTCCGAACGAGAAAATCACCTGGGGAAAGTTGGATATTGACACCCCAAAATTTATTATAGAATCTGACGCTACTATTGTTGCACCATTGGTTTTTGCATATATCTTAGGATACTAAATGAAACGGGTAATAATCGATTATAAAAAGCTCACTTCTGAGCAGAAACAGGCCTTCTCTGATTTGTACAGTGAAGGTTATGGCGACAATGAGTTGATGACGCTGACCATGGGAGATGGTTCTCGTGTAAGCTGCCTTCCTATGTCTATTGAAGACACGTCTTTTTTGGTTAAAATCGGATCAGTATCAAAAGATTTCTGGGATGCAGACTTCGTTGACAGCATTGAGCCTGTGGAAGATGTCGATTACGACGACGATTAAACTGGATTAAGAAATTCAAGTCATTTTCTTTGGGGCCCTTGTTGAGATGGTACCTTTAAAATAAAAATGCAGTATCACATTCACAAGGCAGATCAACGTGGCACAGCGAATTTTGGTTGGCTGAAGTCTTACCATAGTTTTAGCTTCGGATCGTATTACAATCCTAATAACATGCAATTTGGGGCACTCAGAGTGCTCAACGACGATTGGGTTGAACCTGGTGCGGGTTTTCCAAAGCACGGACATCGAGACATGGAAATTGTTTCTATTCCGCTATCAGGAGACCTCAAGCATCAGGATAGTACAGGTACAGCGGCGGTCATTCGATCAGGAGACGTTCAAGTCATGAGTGCCGGAAGGGGTATTGAACACAGTGAGTTCAACGCCAGCGACACAGAGGCTGTAGCGTTTCTTCAGATTTGGGTGCTTCCGCGTGAAAAAGGGGTTCAACCGCGTTATCAGCAGCTGACATTGCCACAACCCTTTCCGCAGAATAACTGGGTTCAGGTAGTTTCTCCGAATCCAGAGGATGATGGGGTATACGTTCACCAGGATGCCTGGTTTTCAATCGCGGATATAAGCGAGGGCACGCCTATAGATTATGTGCTGAAGGTGCCAGAAACACACGGCGTTTATTTCTTTGTGATTGAGGGTGCGCTAGAGGCCGGAGGTGCGCGGTTAGATCGTCGTGACGCCTTGGGCGTTTGGGAGGTGCCCATGATTCATCTAGAAGCTAAAACCGATTCACGAGTGCTCGCCATAGAGGTTCCGATGGGGGCGATTTAATCGCTTTTATCGTCGCATTTTGTCTAAATTTGCGCCCATGATTGCTACCATCTGCCGTAAGGCTCACTTTAATGCCGCACATCGATTGCACAATCCGAAATGGAGTGATGCCAAAAATGTTGAGGTATTCGGAAAATGCAACAGTGCACATTTTCACGGTCATAATTTTGACCTAGAGGTCCGTGTTCGCGGAGAGGTGGATCCCGACACCGGTTTTGTGATTGACTTGGGCGTTTTAGGTGGTATTATCAAAGAGCATGTCGAAGACCGATTCGACCATAAAAACCTCAACCTTGATTGCGAAGAGTTTAGCGATCTCTTGCCCTCAACAGAACACTTTGTTAAGGTCATCTATGATATTTTAAAGCCCATTCTCGGCGCTCAATATCAATTGCACATTACACTTTTTGAAACGGCAAAGAATGCTGCTGAATACGGTGATTGGTAAATTACAAGGCATCTAAAATCCGCTCGAGAGCCATTCCTCTAGAACCTTTGATCACTAGGTTAAGCTTCTTCACTTCTTCGGGAAGAGTTGAAATGAAGTCTTCAGTACTCATGAAGGTTTGATATTCATTTTGGGTCGCTGCAAAATGTTTTCCTATAAGATATACCTGCTCAAAACCTAGAGATTGAACGAAGTCTACAATGCTTTGATGCTCCTCTTCAGTTTCTGGTCCGAGCTCAAACATGTCTCCTAGGATGACCCCTTTTTGTGGCCAATCCAGTTCGTTGAATACTCTTAAAGCCGAAGCCATGCTGCTTGGATTTGCGTTATAAGCATCGAGTAGTATTTTTTGTTGACCACGCTCGATAATCTCTGATCGCATGTTCGAAGGAACATAGTCGGTGATTCCTTTGATCGCATCGGCTGCAGGTACCTCAAAATAACTTCCGATACTTAAGGCGGCCGCACAATTGACCGCATTGTAAGATCCAAACAATAAGCTTTCAAAGACCTGATCTTGAAAAGAAAGCTGTAATTGAGGGGCTTCAGCTAAGACTGTTAGGTTGCACTCAGAAATGGAGGTATTCGGATCACAAATTCCATAGGCAACCTTTTGCTTATGATGTATGAGAGCCTCCACTTGAATGGGGTCTTGGCTGTTGTAAAAAAGGGTTCCTTCTTTAGCCTTGAGGTGGTTGTAGAGCTCTTGTTTGCCTTTAATCACCCCTTCAACGCCTCCAAAACCTTCTAAATGCGCCTTGCCAAAATTGGTAATCATGCCGTGAGTAGGTTCGGCAATCGAGGCAAGAACAGCAATCTCTCCTTGATGATTAGCCCCCATTTCAATTACGGCGATTTCATGGGAGGCATTTAGGTTTAAAAGGGTAAGCGGAACGCCAATGTGGTTGTTGAGGTTTCCTTGGGTGACTAACACCTTAAATTTTTGACTCAATACACTGTATATAAGCTCTTTGGTGGTTGTTTTTCCGTTACTCCCAGTAAGGGCGACCATCGGAATATCAAAGGTTCTTCTATGAAAACGTGCCAGCTCTTGTAGTGTAACTAAGGGATCGTCAACACGAATAAGCTGCGGATGATCTGAAGAAAAAGCAGTGCTCACGATAGCGTAAAGCGCTCCTTGATTTAGCGCTTCAATTGCAAATTCATCGGCGTTGTAGTTGGGACCCTGAAGGGCAAAAAAAAGCTGTCCTTTTTTGAGGTTTCGGGTATCCGTACTTACTCCGTTGCTTTCTAAAAAAAGAGTATGAAGCTCTTGAAGTTCCATATTGATTTCTTGTGCGCATAAAGATACGTATTGAACGAATGTTCGTATTTTAAACTTTTGTTTAAAAAAGCTGTTCATGCGCACACTACTAGCTGTCTTGTTCTTTTTCCCTCTTTCTTTCTTAGTTCATGGACAACAAGAGGAGGTATTGCCTAATTCGGCGGTGCCATGGATTCGCATACCCGCTGATATTAGAGCCTCAGGTATGGGAGATATAGGAGTCGCTACCGAGGCAGATGTAAATGCCGCGCGCTGGAACCCTGCAAAATTGGTTTGGCTCGGGCACACGACTGAACTGGGGTTTTCGTACCTACCTTACCTTAGAACACTGATCAACGATGCCTTTTTATTGGGGGCCAACTATGCGAAACGCATCAATGACGAGAGTAGTCTGGCCGTAGGATTCACCTATTTTACCATCGGAGAAGTAGAGCTCAGAGAAACCATTGATCAAGAAGCGCTCTTTGTTCAGCCCAACACGTTTACCTTAGATGTGGCCTATGGCTTACAGCTAAACGACGAGGTGTCTGTCGGAGCAGGTTTGCGATTTATCAGTGACAATCAACAAACACCAGATGATCTCACGAGTGACCGTGCCGGAAATGCCCTTGCGGCAGATGCGGGTGTTTTTTACCGTTCTAGACTGCGAATTACCGAAGGAAACGACACGCGCTGGCGTGCCGGCATTGCTTTGTCTCAAATAGGAACCCCTATTTCGTACGTCTCAGATGGTCCTGAATCTCCGCTACCTTCAACTCTTCGTTTTGGAGTAGGGCGCGATATTATCTACGACTACGACTCCATGCTTTCACTCACCCTTGAGGCCAACACCTTAGTGGTGGATGTCGCTGATAACTCATGGGGATTCGGATTGGGTGGAGAATACGTCTTTAGAGGTGATCTTTTCTTGCGTTCAGGATATTATGTAGATACGGCATCGAACACCGATAGAAACTACCTCACCTTAGGGGCTGGGGTGCGTCGCGGAAACCTTTTGGTAGACATGTCGTATTTGTTTTCAACGAGTCGCGTAGTGAACCCATTTGAAAATACTTTAAGAGTAGGTATTTCATTTGGATTTGGTCAAAGATTCTATCATTATTAATGCCCGATTTCGCATCGAAAACGATCTAATTTTGTCTTATTTTTGCGACTACCAATAGTGACTTCATGAAAAAGATTACGAAAGAGACCTACATTCAGTGGTACGAAGACATGTTGTTCTGGAGAAAATTCGAGGACAAGCTAGCCGCTGTATACATTCAACAAAAAGTAAGAGGATTTTTACACTTATATAATGGTCAAGAAGGATTGTTAGCGGGATCATTACACGCTATGGACCTTACCAAAGACCGCATGATTACAGCCTATCGCAACCACGTCCAACCTATTGGAATGGGAGTAGACCCGAAACGCGTAATGGCGGAGTTGTACGGAAAGGTCACCGGCACCTCAAAAGGGATGGGTGGATCTATGCACATTTTTTCTAAAGAACACCGCTTTTATGGGGGGCACGGTATTGTAGGTGGACAGATTCCTTTAGGAGCAGGTCTTGCATTTGCCGACAAGTATTTTGATCGGGACTCAGTAACCTTAACCTATATGGGAGACGGTGCAGTTCGTCAAGGGTCACTTCACGAGACATTTAACTTGGCTATGTTGTGGCAACTTCCTGTGGTATTTATTTGTGAGAATAACGGATATGCCATGGGTACCTCAGTAGCCAGAACGACATACGATACAGATATTTATAAGCTCGGACTTGGATACGGAATGCCTTGTTCTGCTTTTGACGGGATGGATCCGGCCGCTTCAGCAGAGGCCGTTTCAGAGGCCATCGAACGCGCACGTTCAGGTGGAGGTCCGACTTTCTTAGAAGCGAAAACATATCGTTATCGAGGGCATTCCATGTCAGATGCACAGCATTATCGTACAAAAGACGAGGTGAAGGAATATCAAAAAATAGATCCTATTACCCAGGTTAAAGAACTCATCCTTCAAAAGAAGTGGTTGAACGAAGATCAGATTAAAGAGATCGACCAGCGTGTGAAGGCATTAGTAGCCGAATGTGAGGAGTTTGCTGAGAATTCAGACTTCCCGCCAATCGAGCAATTGTACGATACGGTTTACGAACAAAAAGACTATCCATTTTTAGCACATAAACTCTAAAGAAATAGCATGGCCGAAGTAGTGAATATGCCACGTTTGAGCGATACCATGGAAGAGGGTACCGTTGCAAAATGGCTTAAAAAGGTGGGAGACGCAATTGAAGAAGGAGATATTCTAGCAGAAATTGAGACCGATAAAGCGACTATGGAATTTGAGTCGTTTTATTCAGGAACCCTACTGCATATCGGAATCCCTGAGGGTGAAGGAGCCCCTGTCGATTCACTGCTCGCTATTATAGGTGAAAAAGGAGAAGATATATCTGGCTTGATCTCGGGAGGAGCTGCTGCTCCTGCCACTCCAGCACCTGCTGCTGAGGCAGCACCTGCTGTGACCGAACAAAAGGCTGCGACATCCCCTTCAACTGCCGCTATACCTGATGGTGTTGAGATCGTAACAATGCCACGTTTAAGCGACACCATGGAAGAAGGAACTGTAGCGACATGGCTTAAAAAGGTGGGAGACGCAGTTGAAGAAGGTGATATTCTAGCAGAAATTGAGACTGATAAAGCGACCATGGAGTTTGAGTCGTTCTATTCAGGAACGCTTTTGCATATTGGAATCCAAGAAGGGCAATCTGCACCAGTTGACGATGTACTAGCGATCATAGGCCCTGCAGGAACAGACGTGAGTGCTGTTCTTTCAGGTGATACTGCTGCAACATCAACTCCGTCAACCGCGACTGCACCCGTCTCTGCACCAACACCCACTGAAACGCCTGTAGCTTCAAATCAATCGGTTCAGGCTACCACGAGTGGTGGACGTGTTTTCGCTTCACCTTTGGCAAAGCGTATTGCAGCGGATAGAGGAATTGATCTTTCGCAGCTTCAAGGTTCTGGAGAAAATGGACGAATTATTCGTCGCGATTTAGAAGGAGTAACAGCCGAGCAACCTGCGAGTGCGTCAGCTTCAACTGCAGCAGCCCCTGCGGCTCCTGCCGTTCAGCTCTCGGCAGGACAAGAGTCGGTAGAGAGCGTCAAGAATTCTCAGATGAGAAAGGTAATTGCCAAGCGTTTAAGCGAGTCAAAATTCACTGCGCCGCATTACTACTTGACTATTGAAGTAGAAATGGACGAGGCGAAGGCTGCCCGTGCAAGCATGAATGAATTGCCTGATACCAAGGTTTCATTCAACGATATGGTGCTTAAGGCTTGTGCTATGGCACTCTTAAAACACAAACAGGTAAATACGACCTGGAAAGACGATCATACCCTTTTCAACCATCACGTTCATTTAGGTGTTGCTGTGGCTGTTGAGGACGGCTTGGTAGTTCCGGTTATCAGACATGCTGACCAGCTTTCGTTGAGCACTATCGGGGCTCAGGTTAAAGATATGGCTGGACGTGCACGCACTAAAAAACTTACCCCGGCAGAAATGGAGGGCAGCACTTTTACAGTGTCAAATCTAGGAATGTTCGGAATCGAAGAATTTACATCGATTATTAACCAACCCAACTCGGCAATTTTGTCAGTTGGCGCTATCGTTGAAAAAGCGGTAGTAAGAGATGGGCAGATTGCGATTAGAAGCATGATGAAGCTCACATTGGCCTGTGACCACAGAACGGTAGACGGTGCCACTGGTGCGCAATTCTTGCAAACGCTTAAAACCTATCTAGAGCATCCGGTAACGATGCTCGCATAATTGTAATTCACACACGAGTATATCTAAAAAAGCATTCTCCACTGGGGAATGCTTTTTTGTTAATTTCAAGGTGTATTTAAAAAGAAAAAGGTGGGACATTTCATAGTTACAGGGGCAAGTAGGGGTATAGGATTAGAAACGGTAAGGGTTTTACTGAACCAAGGACACCAGGTATTGGCTCTTTCGCGTTCTGCAGTGAAGTTGCAGCACGAGCAGTTACATTTACTCCAGTCTTGTGGTTTAGACCTCGCATCAAATGACTTCTCAGAAGTTGTAAACGCTATTGCTGAATGGCCAAGAGTTGACGGTTTGATTCACAATGCAGGAGCCTTTCTAAACAAACCTTTTGCTGATACCACTATGGAGGATTTTAAATCGGTTTACAGTGTTAATGTATTTGCCGTAGCAGGACTGACGCAAGCCATTGATGCAAAGCTTGAGAAGGGTTCACATATTTTGGGGATTAGTTCAATGGGGGGCGTACAGGGCAGTGCAAAATTTCCGGGACTATCGGCCTATAGCTCAAGTAAAGGCGCGCTTATAACCCTCTTTGAATTGCTCGCTGAAGAGTATAAATCACGTGGAGTTTGTTTCAATAGTCTCGCCTTGGGGGCAGTGCAGACCGAGATGCTCGAAGCTGCTTTTCCGGGTCTTAAGGCTCCAGTTAGTGCCGAACAGATGGGGGCGTATGTGGCAGATTTTGTTCAACACGGTCATCAGTACTATAACGGTAAAGTGCTACCTGTTAGCAGCTCAACCCCATAAAGATCTATGATTGAGGTTCTTGGCCGATATTTACCAGAAGCAGCAATTATTCCTTGTTTTGAACTCATTAAAAGACACGGGGTTCATTTAAAGATCGTTGATGAGCGTTTGACGCGTCACGGAGATTATAGAAAGCTTCCTGGCGGAGGCCATTTGATCACCGTCAATGCGGGTCCAAATCCCTATCGATTTTTGATCACGCTCATTCATGAGTTGGCTCACTTAGTGGCCTTTATTGAATATGGGCAACGCATAGCTCCTCATGGAAAAGAATGGAAGGCCACCTTCAAAGAAATGATGCTTCCGTTCATTAACCCCGCTGTTTTTCCTAAAGAGTTACTTCCTGTGCTTGCAAGACATTTTAAAAATCCAAAAGCGAGTAGCAGTGGCGATCCTGTTTTGGATAAATCTCTCACTTTATATGATAAAGATGCAAGCGGAGTTTTCATTGAAGACCTCGCAGAGGGTACCTTATTTTCATATCGCGAAAATCGTACATTTAGAAAGGGAATGAAGCGACGAAAACGCTTTGAGTGTATTGAAATCGCCACCCAAAAAATGTATTTGTTTCAACCTAATGCTCGGGTTATCCCGCTACCTAATGACAACGAATCAAGAAGATCACATTAAGCAAAATGCCAAGGGTTTTGTTCAGAGTATACAGGTGTTTCTTAAAGAACTCTTGGATATCCGAACCAATACCGACATGCAGGCCACCCGTGATTCTATCATAGCCGATATTCCTTTCAAGGGTCATACCTCGTGGATTTTAATCAGCTCCATATTCATAGCTTCTATTGGGTTAAACGCCAACTCTACCGCCGTGGTCATCGGAGCCATGCTTATTTCACCACTAATGGGTCCGATTTTAGGGCTCGGATTCTCATTGGCCACAAATGACATTGATCTGCTCAATCGATCGCTTAAGAATTTCTTGGTGATGGTGGGGTTGTCGGTGGTAACGGCCTATCTCTTTTTTGCTCTCTTTCCGTTGAGAGATGAGAGCTCAGAGCTTTTGGCGCGCGTAAGGCCTGATATTCGTGATGTTTTGATCGGATTCTTCGGAGGAGTCGCGCTTGTGGTTGCTCGAGCCAAAAAGGGAACCATCGCCAGTGTAATATTTGGAGTCGCCATCGCAACAGCGTTGATGCCTCCGCTTTGTACAGTAGGGTTTAGTCTTGCGATCTCGAACTGGAGTTATGCCTTAGGTGCTCTTTATCTCTTTCTGATCAACACTATTTTCATTGCCCTGGCCACCTTCGTAGTCATCAAGTACTTGAAGTTTCCGATGGAGCGTTACGCAAACTCTTCGCGTCGAAGATTGATCTCTAGGATTGCCTATATCTTGAGTATTGTAGTTATGATTCCTGCGGCCTATACGTTTTACGGGGTGCTGCAAGAGTCTCTTTTTAAACGCGATGCCCAGCAGTTTTTGAAAGAAACCATTGAGCTCTATCCCTTTGAGGGCAATGGGGTGTATCGAAGAGATTTTTCGACGCTTAATTTTAATCGCGGACAAGCCCCAGAGATAAGCGTGATGGTGCTAGGAGATGAGGTCATACCGCAAGAGGTGATTAATACCTGGAAGGTAAAGCAACAGCAATACGAGCGACTACAGGATGCCTCATTTCAAGTGCTTCAGGGCAATCAAGAAGACAGCGAGGCCCAATTTAATTATGTCATGGAGCTTTACGAAAGCAAGAAAAGTGAATTGGTTTCGAAAGACAGACAGATACAACTGTTAGAGCAAGAACTTGCGCGATTAAGCCGTTCGGGTAGTCTTCAGCTTCCTTTTGAGCAAATAAAAAGTGAATTGGTGCTTACCTTTCCTGAGCTCATAAACTTGAGTTACGGGGCAAAGATTCAAACCGATTTTGCCCGTCAAGACACGCTACAGGTGTTTGAGGTAGAGTGGCTCGGAGAATTAGCTCCTTCTCGCAAAACAGAACTTTCTACGCGCTTAGAGGCATGGCTTAAAACCCGGCTACAGCAGAAAAATGTGGTGTTAGAGGTAAAAGACTAGGTCTTGCTTTTAGCTTTTTCGATGTAGACTTTACGTACATTCTGATACAGATCAGAAGCGTAAACAAAATCGCTAATCGCCTGATTGTCGGTAACAAAGATCTCTTCTTTGCTGCCTTCCCACGCGACTTTGCCTTCTTTTAGAAACACAATCTTTTCTCCAATCTGCATGACCGAGTTCATATCGTGCGTATTGATGAGGGTCGTGATATTGTATTCTCTTGTGATCTCTTGTATCAGATCGTCGATAAGAATAGCGGTTTTAGGATCAAGGCCTGAGTTGGGTTCGTCGCAAAAAAGAAACTTAGGGTTCATGACAATGGCACGGGCGATGGCCACACGCTTCTTCATACCCCCTGAGAGTTCTGAAGGATATTTTTGATGTGCATCAATAAGATTCACGCGTTCGAGTACACGGTCTACCTGCTCGCTCTTTTCTTTCGAAGAATAAGAGGTGAACATCTGAAGCGGAAAACATACATTTTCTGCTACCGTCATAGAATCAAATAGGGCGCTTCCTTGAAAGACCATCCCCATTGCTTTTCGAAGTTCACGCTGTTCATCGCGCTCTAAAGTATCAAGATAGACTCCATCGAACGCAATCCGACCCTTATCGGTCTGATGCAAGCCGATCAACGATTTTAGAAAAACGGTTTTACCGGATCCACTCTGACCTATGATGAGATTCGTCTTGCCCCGTTCAAAAGTGGTGCTGATGTCGTTGAGTACCGTGACCTCTCCGAAAGCTTTTGATATGTGCTCTACTTGAATCATTAGCCTAAGAGTAATTGGGTAAGTACATAGTTGACAATGATAATGACAACACTTGTCCAGATAAAGGATACTGTGGCCGCCTTTCCGACCTCTAATGCTCCTCCTTTCAGGTAATAGCCGTGATAGGCCGGTAGGGTAGCAATGATTACGGCAAATACTAAGGACTTGATAAAGGCATAGGTGACGTGAAATCCAACAAAGTCCTCTTGAATTCCAGCGATAAAGTCGGCCGTAGGGGCATAGTTTCCGAACATCGCCGCCATCCATCCGCCGAAAATTCCGGTATACATTGCAATAGCGATCGCAAAGGGATAAAAGAGCATGGCAATGAGCTTAGGGAAGATGAGGTAATTCACCGAATTCACCCCCATGACTTCAAGGGCATCAATTTGTTCGGTGACCCGCATCGAGCCGATACTAGAGGTAATATAGGATCCGACCTTACCGACCATTATGATCGAAGTGAAGGTAGGCGCAAATTCTAGGATCACGGATTGACGTGTTGCAAATCCAATGAGGCTCTTGGGTAAAAAGGGCGAAGTCAAATTGAGCGCCGTTTGAATGGTAACTACTCCACCGATGAAAAACGAGATGAAAATGATAATTCCTAAGGAGTTGAAAATGAGCTCATCAATCTCCTTGAGGATAAGTTTGCGCATAACACTCCACTTGGTAGGCTTTCTAAAGATTTCTAGCAACATGAGGCCATAACGGCCTATTTCTTCAATGTAGCGCATGAAGTCAAAAATACGTTTTTGATGGCATTTAACGTTCATTTATCGTTGTGCTTTCCCTTAAATTGTAGCTTCGTAAGAAATACCTTATAACCATGAAAAGATTACTGTTGACAGGCTTATTGCTCCCATTTTTTAGCCTTCAAGCGCAAGAAGAGAAACCTTTTGAAACTCCAAAGCTAGTTGTCGGAATCGTAGTCGATCAGATGCGTTTTGACTATTTAACCCGTTTTTGGGATCGCTATTCTGAAGATGGATTTAAGCGAATGGTCAATAAAGGTTTTAATGCAAAAAATCACCATTTTAACTATATACCTACAGCTACAGGGCCTGGTCACGCATCCGTCTACACAGGAACGACTCCATCTATTCATGGCATCTTAGGAAACAACTGGTACGATAAGTTTGCTCAAGAGGTAGTGTATTGCGCAGGGGATGAGAATTATCCTGCACTCGGAACCGAAAACAAGAAGGGCATGGCCCCTACGCGTATGTTGACCACTACTATTACCGATCAATTGCGTATTCACTATCAGTTTCGCTCAAAGGTTATCGCGATGTCTATTAAAGACCGCGGAGCCGTATTACCAGGGGGCCATAGTGCCAATGCGGCCTATTGGTTTGAAGGAGGATCTACCGGAAACTGGATTTCATCCACTTATTATATGGATGAATTGCCAGATTGGGTGCAAAAATTCAACCGTTCAAAAGCGGTTGAGCGCTATAAAAAAACTTGGAACACCCTTGAACCTGTTCAGACGTATGTTGAAAGTGGTTCAGACCGCAATGCCTATGAAGGACTTTCAAAGGGAGAAACACATAGTGGGTTTCCGCACGAAATTGATAAGGTTTGGGACGATAACGGATTATTTAGCAGTTTGGCGGCTACCCCCTTCGGGAACAGTATACTGACTGACTTCGCTTTAGAGGCTATTGAAAAAGAAGAATTGGGTGCTGATAGCACTCCTGATTTTTTAGCCATCAGCTACTCTTCAACCGATTATGTCGGGCATAAGTATGGAGTAAACTCTGTTGAGGTGCAAGACACCTATATGCGACTGGATCTTGAACTGGCTCGACTCTTCGAGTATTTAGACCAACAAGTAGGCGAGGGCGAGTACCTCGTCTTTCTAACAGCCGATCACGGTGCGGTTCATGTTCCGGCTTTTTTGAGTGATCATAAAATCCCTTCGGGTTATATAGATA
>CAJXTX010000016.1 GCA_913060705.1 uncultured Bacteroidota bacterium
GCTATTGGAGAGTATTTTAGAGATACTGGACGCCCAGCACTTATCGTTTATGATGATTTGTCAAAGCAAGCCGTTGCTTACCGCGAGGTGTCTCTTCTTTTGAGACGCCCACCAGGACGCGAAGCCTACCCAGGTGACGTATTCTATCTGCACTCAAGACTCTTAGAGCGCTCAGCTAAAGTGATTGCAGACGATGCTATTGCACAATCGATGAACGATCTTCCTGAATCGATCAAGCACTTGGTAAAAGGAGGCGGATCACTCACTGCGCTTCCAATTATCGAGACTCAAGCAGGAGACGTTTCTGCATACATTCCTACAAACGTAATTTCGATTACTGACGGACAGATCTTCTTAGAGCAAGACTTGTTTAACCAAGGGGTTCGTCCGGCGATTAACGTGGGTATTTCGGTATCGCGGGTAGGGGGATCGGCTCAGATCAAATCGATGAAAAAAGTAGCGGGTACATTGAAACTAGATCAAGCCCAGTTTAGAGAGCTTGAGGCTTTTGCCAAGTTTGGTTCAGACCTTGATGCCGCTACATTGAATGTAATCGAAAAGGGAAGACGTAACGTTGAGATCTTGAAACAAGCTCAGAACGATCCGTATACAGTAGAGGCGCAGATCGCAATCATCTTCGCAGGATCTAAGAACTTGCTAAGAGAGGTTCCAGTAGCCAATGTTAAGGCTTTTGAAGCAGACTATATCGAGACCCTGCGTCTAAATCACGCTGAGACTTTGGCAACGCTTAAGGGTGGAGCGCTCACTGACGAAGTGATTGAAACCTTAACTCAAGTCGCAGCTGAAGTTGTTAAACGTCATAAGAACTAAAACCTGACCCCTGATGGCTAACCTCAAAGAAATACGTAACCGCATCTCTTCGGTTTCTTCAACTATGCAGATTACTAGCGCCATGAAGATGGTGTCTGCTGCAAAATTGAAGAAAGCCCAAGACGCTATTTTAGCTATGCGCCCGTATTCCGAGAAACTTTCGGGCCTGCTTGGACGATTGAGTTCAAGTATTGGCGAGGAGGTCGAAAACCATTACGCTGAGAAGCGCCCCGTAAAAAAAGTCTTGTTTGTGGTGATTAGCTCGAACAGGGGGCTTTGTGGAGCCTTTAACTCTAATGTGATCAAGGCAGCACATCAGGCCATTACCGAAGCGAACTCATCAGCACAAGTAGAGGTGATATCTATCGGTAAAAAGGCCAAAGAGGCATTGAAAAACAAGGCGACACTTATAGCCGACCACAGTGATATCTTTGACAACCTCAACTATGAGAGCGCCACTGAAATTTCAGAGCAGATCATTGCATCCTTTATCGCTAAGCAGTACGATGAGGTAAGAGTGATTTATAACTCTTTCAAAAACGCGGCAACGCAAATCGTTAAAAACGAGCAACTTCTTCCGATTGTTCAAGAGCAGACTTCAGAGACTACTGCTGAAGACTACATTTATGAGCCAAGCGCTGAAGAAATGGTCAATGAGTTAATCCCGAAAGCGTTAAAAGTTCAGTTTTTCAAGGCTATTCGAGATTCTTTTGCAAGTGAGCACGGTGCGCGTATGACCGCCATGCATAAGGCCACAGACAACGCCACAGAATTGAGAGATCAGTTGAAACTGACCTACAATAAGGCGCGTCAGGCAGCGATTACCAATGAGATTCTTGAGATCGTTGGTGGAGCCGAGGCATTGAACGACTAGCCTATTGTGCATGCTACACATCTATGCCTATCTTTAGGCCAGATGATGTTCGAATGCCACCACATTTAATGCACTTTAGCACCTTATCGATCGGACTTAGCGCCTTATTTGTCCTCAGTTTCAATCGGTTTGATTCACCGCCTCAGCTTAAAACTTACCACCTTCAAAGGGTAGTGCCGGGCCGTGCTCAAACTGCGGAGCACTACACTCTTCAGATAGAAATGGATAGTGCGCCAAAAGCGCAAACGCTATTGGTGAAACTCCCTTCAGGAGAGGTGTTTTCAATGAAGAAAGAGCAAGAGAACAGGTATAGTTCACGCATTACCTCCTATATCAATCCCAAAAAAGGACTAAAACTCTATTTCGAAGGAATGTCTGACACTTTATTGGTCGGCCCCCCGCTAATGCTAACCACTGAAATTCGAAACTAAGGGATGAGCGCGGTAAAACGTTTAGGGTCACAAATCATCGTTTATGGACTTGCCACGGTACTTCCAAGGGCCCTGTCGTTTTTGTTGCTCCCGTTGTACACTACGGTGTTTAAAGAAGCAACCGGATACGGAGAATATATATTTATCTACTCTTGGATTGCCCTCTTTAATGTGCTCTTAACCTATGGAATGGAGACCTCTTTTTTCAGGTTTTTTCACGACAAAGAGAGCGACCAAGACGGTGTTGTTTCTACGGCTCTTTGGTCTCTTGTGATCAGTTCTTTGGGTTTTCTGGCCCTCGCAAGTCTATTTACAGAACAACTATCTGCCTTCGTTGGAATTCGCCCTGAATTTATCCAAAAGACGATTTATATACTCGTGTTGGACGCTCTTGTTGTGGTGCCTTTTGCACTGCTTCGCGCCCAAGAAAAGGCAATGCGTTATGCCCTTGTTAAAGCGCTCAATGTGACGGTAAATGTTGCCTTCAACGTGTATTTTTTACTATTCTCTTACGATCAGTTCTTGGGTCGTGAAATCGACGCTATTTTCTTGGCCAATATTATAGCCAGCGCTTTAACCCTAATTTGGTTCTTTCCGGCCTATGTAAAGCGTCGTCCCGCCTTTGACTTAGACTTGTGGAAGAAGATGCTCCGGTACGGGTTGCCGATTATGCTCGCTGGGCTTGCGTTTATCATCAATGAGGTGTTTGATAAAATCTTACTCACAAGATTAGACTCGGCACATGCTGCTGGAATCTACGGAGCATGCTACAAGCTAAGTGTATTTATGACTTTGTTTGCTACGGCCTTTAGAATGGGAGTCGAGCCTTTCTTTTTTAGACAAGCCACCGCAGAGAATCGTGAGGTTCAATACGCCCAAGTGGCCTATTATTTTGTGGTTTTCGGTTCGCTATTGTTTTTAGCGGTAGTCGTTTTTTTAGATCCGTTATCGAAACTTTTTATTCGAGAAGCGGTGTATCGAGAAGGACTCCATATTGTTCCCTGGGTACTCATGGGTGCATTGTTTTTAGGGGTGTACCACAACTTATCCGTTTGGTATAAGCTTAAGGACAAAACGCATATTGGAGCGCTGATTTCGGGAGTGGGCGCCCTAGTCACCCTAGTAATTAACATAGTGTTCATTCCGAAGTGGGGTTATTTTGCCTCTGCAGTAGCGACCTTTTCTGCTTATTTGCTTATGATGTGTGTTTCATTTCTCTGGGGAAGAAGGGTCTACAAGATTCCATACCGAGTAGGAGCCATGTTAGTCTACTTGCTCTTGGCCTTTGGAATGGGATGGGCAGCCTACGATCTCTTTGCCAATCAACCTTTGGTCAAGTATGGTCTCCTTCTTGTATTTGCTAGCTTTGTAGCAGTCAGAGAAACCAAAGATTTTAAACGAATATTTTCCGAACTATGATCGATATAAAAATCATCAATACCTCAGCGCACGATTTACCGAGCTATCAAACAGTTTTATCTGCAGGTATGGACCTAAGAGCGAACAATCCCGAGCCTATACAGCTTGGCCCATTGGAACGCGCAATTATACCAACCGGTATATTTATTGAATTGCCTTCAGGATACGAAGCGCAAATACGCCCTCGAAGCGGTCTCGCTGCGAAGAAGGGTGTGTCTTTAGTGAACAGTCCGGGTACTATAGATGCCGATTACAGAGGAGAAATTGGAGTGATTCTGGTCAACCTATCAAACGATCCGTTTACGGTAGAACGTGGAGAGCGTATTGCCCAAATGGTGATTGCCAAGCATGAGCAGGCGCGATGGATTGAAGTCGATCAACTTGGGGAGAGTGAGCGAGGAGAGAAGGGTTTCGGAAGCACAGGAGTTCGCTAAGTCATGAAGATTATTGTACCTATGGCGGGTAGAGGCTCGCGCCTTCGCCCTCACACATTAACCGTCCCTAAACCGCTGTTGCCAGTTGCTGGCATGCCTATTGTTCACCGTTTGGTAAAAGACATTGCCAAGGTATTGAATCAGCCTATCGATGAAGTGGCTTTTGTCATAGGAGACCCTGCGTTTTTTGGAGACGAGATTGTTCAGTCGCTTGAGGAGTTAGCCGAATCATTAAATGCCAAAGCATCTATCTACCGCCAAGACCAACCGTTAGGAACAGGGCACGCCATCATGTGCGCGGAGCCTTCGCTGAAAGGCCCGGCAGTAATTGCTTATGCAGACACGCTGATTCGGGCGAACTTTGAGTTAGATCCGGACGCCGATAGTGTAATATGGGTAAAGCAAGTCGCACATCCTGAAGCCTATGGTGTCGTTGAACTCAACGATCAGCAAGAGATTGTTTCTTTGGTTGAAAAGCCTGCAACATTTGTTTCGGACTTGGCTGTCATTGGAATCTATTATTTCAAAGAAATTGAACACCTCAAAGAAGCCCTTGCTAAGGTAATTGAGCAGAAGATTGCGCACTCAGGAGAATACCAGATTAACGATGGTATAAAAATGATGATGGCTGACGGCAAGCGCTTTGTCCCAGGCGAGGTTAGCGACTGGATGGATTGCGGCAACAAACAAGTCACCGTTGAAACCAACGCCAAAATGTTAGACTATCTAAGTCAAGAGGGAGAGGCACTGGTCGCCTCAGATGTGCGTCTTGAGAATGCTAAAATTATACCTCCTTGCTCTATTGCCTCGGGGGTAGAACTGATCAATGCTACGGTTGGTCCACACGTCTCTATCGGTGCAGGCACTCGAATTGAAAATGCCACGATTGCCAACAGCATTATACAGTCCAAAACTACCGTTAGAAATTGCAGCATAGCAGATTCAATGATTGGCAATCACGTTCATTATGACGGACATTTCACCAAACTCAGCATTGGGGACTACACTGTGATAGAAAAGTAAATGATGCACAAGTCGAAGATTTTTGTGGTAGGATTAGGGGTGCTGCTAATGGCCGCATGTAAGACGAGTCTGGTCAAACCATCCGAAACGGAGGGACGACCGATGTCACGAGACGCAGAAATCGAACGCCTTGCTACCGGAATGAATGAGGCCCCGGGATACAGAGGAAGAATTCGCGCAACACTCATTCAGCCCAATTCAAAAAAAGAGGTAACGCTAAGTGTTAGAGCCATTACGGACGAAGGCTTGTTGTTTAGCGCTCCTCTTGGCATGGCGAAATTATTGGTAACCCCCGAACAGGTGGCCTTCTACAACAAGCTTGATCGCACCTATTTTGAAGGTGCAATGTCTCAGTTAGACAGCCTTTTACCCGTCTCGTTTAATTTTGTGCAATTACAACGCCTGCTTTATGGCGGAATGGTGTTTTCTGAAGACCTGAACGATATCAAACAGCATTTACGCCGAAGACCGTCAAAGAACACAGCGAATTATTCGTCGACCTTTTCTTCTGAACAATTTGGAGAGGTTTCTTACGAGGTAACGGCACAGTTAAAGCCCTTGCGCATTGTGCGCCAAGAACTAGTTTCAGAACGCTACAAAGACACCGTAGTCGTGTTATATACCTATCAAAAAGACGAGAACCTGCCTAGTACTATCGAGCTTTCAGGTGCGGGCAAGAAACTGCTTCTTGCGCTCAGTGATTTTGAGGCACAAAAGGCCGTGAACCTACCTTTTCAAATACCAAGCGGATACCGCCCATTGCGCAAAAAATGAAAAAGACACTCCTGCTTTTCTTGTTTTTACTAGGCACTATGGGTTACGGTCAACAAAAATCCGCCGAACAAAAAGAACTTGAAGAACGTAAGGCTGCCTTAACTCAAGAGATTGCACAAATAACAGAATGGGTAAAAGAACAACAGCAGGTTCGAGGTTCTGTGGTAGACCGTATCCGTATTCTCGATCGAAAGCAAAGCGCACTTGAAAACCTCATTGCACTTTCGGCACGTGAGGTTCAGTTTTTGCAGCGCCAAATAGATCAGAGCAGCAATGAGATCAACACCATAGAAGTTGAACTAAAGCGTTTAAAAGAAGATTACGCACGCGTAATCCAATCTGCCTATCAAAAGAAACTTGAAAAAAACAAGTTGCTTTTCTTGCTCTCGGCCAGTTCGTTTAATGAGGCGCGAAGACGCATGAATTATTTGCTGCAATATGCCGAATACCGAACCATTCAGGCGAAGCGCATAGAGGAGAAGCAGTTAGCGCTTCAAGAAAAAGAAAAGGCACTGCAAGCGCAGTTAGTGATACAGCAAGAAAAGATTACAGAGAATCAACGACAGCGGGATGAATTAGAAAGAGATAAGAGGGCCCAAGAACAGTTGGTTGCCGAAACGCGCAAACAAGAACGCAAGTATCGGGCCGAGTTGGCCTCGCGTGAAAAAGAACGCAAACGCATAGATCAAGAGATCGACAGGCTTATTCGAGAAGCTATTGCACGGGCTAATCGCGAGAAAGCTAAGGCCAAGTCTAATGCCAAGGACGCCTTTGTGCTCACTCCAGAAGCCAAGCGGATTGCAGCAAGCTTTGAGGCAAACAAAGGCAGGCACCTCTGGCCTGTTGAAAAGGGTATCAAGAGTATTGGCTACGGCACCTATGCAGATAAGTTGTATCCGAGCTTAAAGCACTTTAACAACGGGGTTACTATTGCCACTGCTTCAGGCGCAAAAGCAAGGGTGATTTTTGAAGGAGAAGTGATGCAAATCATGTCGAATCGCCAGGGTATTAAAGGGGTCTATGTACGTCATGGTGACTACATAACCATGTACTATAACCTCGCCGAGGTCTATGTTTCTGAGGGCCAACAATTAGAAGCGAAACAAGAAATAGGAAGGATACATACCGATCAGGTTGACAAGCAAACCACTCTAAAGTTCTACCTCTACCAAAATACCACCCGATTGAACCCAGAATTATGGGTGTATCAACTCTAACTAAGGGTTACTCGAATAAGGCCTTTAGTTCGTGAGCATCCGAAGGCTTCATTTTTCCGGCAAGCACCAGACTGAGCTGGCGTCTTCTTAGCGCAGCATCGTAGCGCTGTTTTTCAATCTCAGTTTCTGGAGCAATGGGCGCTACCTCAACAGGCTTCATGGTGTCATCAACGGCCACAAAAGTATAGATGGCTTCGTTTGCTTTGGTGCGCACTCCACTAATACGATCTTCAAGAAAGACATCGATAAAAACCTCCATTGAAGTTTTAAAGGTTCTTGACACGTGAGCCTCAATAGTAACTACACTGCCTACAGGAATAGCGGTGTTGAAGGCCACATGGTTAACCGAAGCCGTAACGGCTATGCGGCGACTGTGTCTTCTAGCGGTGATATAAGCCGCCCTATCCATTCGAGCGAGTAGCTCTCCACCAAACATGTGATTCAGATGATTCGTCTCTGAAGGAAGCACCATGTCTGTTGTGATGGTCCTGGACTCATTCGTGCTTTTGGGTTTCATGAAGGGGGTATTATAGATTCAAAAAAAGATAGGCCACACTAGCACTGGCTAATACAAACGCAATCATTGCAGCTGCAAACCACGGATCTGAAGAAGCGACGGGTTCTCTTTCAACAACCTTAGCAGGCTTTGGTGTACTCGCTTTTTCTTTAGGTTCCGATGAGGGCTCTATCGTTTTTAGGGTAGGCCCTAACTCCTCTGAAACAGGGGCATCAACCTCAACTGCGGGTCGCTCCACAACCGGCAAGCCAAAACTTTCACGATCTACCCGAAGCTCGTCTAAAGGAAGAAGGCGAACGAGAGTATCTTCTTTGACAAAGGTTCCTATTCCTTCAACTTCTACAGAGACTCCTTTATTGAGTCTAGTCTTCCAGTCAAATACCAGTTGCTGCAACTCAAGCATAACCTCTTGTGATTCGCGTTGCTCACGCTCTGCTATAAATTGAGCCAGCACGGTATCTTGGTTGTTCAGAAGCGCGTTGAAGGCAACCCCTCTCTTTGGCGGAAGCAGCTCATTGTTCTCTGTCAATTGCACCGGCAATAACTCGCCTGGCTGAAAGGCGCCGAACCCTGGTAGAATTACAAAGTTTCTATGAGCTAAAAGCTCTTTTATATAAGGGGCGAGAACCATAAAACAAATATCCTAAAAAATAGTGTACCACTTTTGCTTACACTGCACGAACAATGCATTCGGCCACCTTAGGTTTGCCTGCATGACTGTCACCGACCAAGAAGCCTATTATTTATTATCAAGAATCAGTGGCATTGGCCCCAAGACCGCTCAGGCCTTGTTGGAGTATTTTGAAACCTCAGAAGAGTTGCTCAACGCTTCACAAGAGGTGTTCCGTAACATGGGCCAGAGCGCACAGATGAAGCTTTTAGAATTCTCTAATCCACTGTGGAGAAAGAACCGACTAGAAGAGAGAGAACTTCTCAAAGCAAAAGGCATACAGTTACTTTACAAAGGACAAAACGATTATCCTCGGCACCTGAATGCACTCTACGATGCCCCCATGGTGCTTTACGCCACGGGCAATCCTATCAGTACGCGAAAAAAGGTGTTGAGCATTGTGGGTACGCGAGCTATGACCTTTTATGGAAAGAAAGTCATTGAAGAGCTTTTACATGCGCTTCGTCCTGACGAGGTGGTTATTGCGAGCGGACTGGCATTGGGTGTTGACGGATTCGCACAAGAGCTCGCTGCTGAGCGAGGTTTCGAAGTGGTAGCCCTTGTAGCTCATGGGCTAGATATCACCTATCCGCGCAGGCATAGTGCGCTGCGGGGGCTTATAGAGCGCAACGGATGCACCCTTTCTGAGTTTTTCACAGGCGTCCCGCCTTTAGCCGGGAATTTTATCTCAAGAAACCGACTTATCGCGGGTATCGCTGACGCCACTTTGGTGGTTGAATCGGCACAGTCTGGAGGCAGCCTCACTACGGCAGACTTCGCGCATGGCTACCAAAAAGAATTGCTGTGTGTTCCGGGTCGACTGACCGATCGCTACAGCGCAGGATGCAATAGACTCTTAAGAACTTTAAAGGCGCAGTGTTATACAGGTCCAGAATCAATTATTGAAGCCTTAGGGATAACTCGGGCAAAAAACGATATAAAAACGAGGCCTACGGTCCATCTAGTTACATCAGAAGAGAAAAGACTTTACGCGTTTTTAGTGAAAAATGGCCGCTCGTTTCCGAGTAGTATGCTAAAAAAATCGGGGATAGAACGAACTAAACTTTATGGGGTATTAGCAAGACTGACCCTTTCTGGGGCCATCACGCATCACAACGACAATTCTTATGAGGTATAGGCGCGAAGTCCCACTTGTGCGCGAACCCTTGAAAGCACTTCTTGTGCTTTTTCTCTAGCTTTCTCCGCCCCTTTGAGCAGGTGTGCTTCTAGCTCATCGGTATGTTGCATGAGGTAATTGTATTCTTCTCGGGCCTCGCGGTAGGTCTCAAGTATGAGTTCAAGGAGCGCCTTTTTCGCATGACCGTACCCGTAGTTTCCGGCGAGGTAATGCGCGCTCATCTCTTCAATTTGTTCTTGAGAGGCCATGAGCTTGTATAGGGCAAATGTGGCGTCTGTCGAAGGGTCTTTAGGCTCTTCTAGGCTTTTACTGTCGCTAAGGATTCCCATGATTTGCTTTTTGAGCACCTTCTCGTCTGCAAAAATATTGATGGTGTTGTTTTTGCTCTTGCTCATTTTGTGACCATCTGTTCCGGTGACATACATGGTAGCTTCATTGACCTGAGCCTCTGGCAAAACAAAGGTTTCTCCGTAAACATTGTGAAAACGCTGAGCGACATCTCGAGTCATTTCGAGGTGCTGCAGCTGGTCTTTACCTACAGGAACGATTTCAGCATCGTAAAGCAAAATGTCTGCGGCCATGAGCATGGGATAGGTAAATAATCCGGCATTGACATCTTCAAGGCGGTCAGCTTTGTCTTTGAACGAGTGGGCAAGCGTTAATCTTTGATAGGGAAAGAGGCAATTCAAATACCAAGTAAGCTCAGTGACTTCTGGCACATCACTTTGACGGTAAAAAACCGATTTCTCAATATCCAAGCCAAAAGCGAGCCAAGCGGCAGCTGTTGCCCGGGTGTTTTCTTTGAGCTGTTGGGCATCTTTGATTTGGGTCAATGAATGCAGATCGGCAATAAACAAGTACGAAGCCTCTTCTTGTTGATTGGCCATTTTGATGGCCGGAATGATTGCGCCGAGGATATTACCTAGGTGAGGAACCCCTGTACTTTGTATGCCGGTGAGTATTCGTGCCATAGCCCTTTATTTGCGTACATAGATACAAAAAATTAAAAAGTTATACTTTCGGTTCCCGTGTTAAGATGGATTCAAAACTTAGGGCATTTAATCTACAAGGGATGGTTTTATCTCGTAACGGCCATTCCTGTATTTGTTTGTTCGCCTCTTTTAGTGATTGGTATACTTTCTGAACGCACCTACCCCGTGCTCTACTGGGTGGCGCGATCGATCTGGGCGCCCTTTATTTTGTTCATGATGGGAACTCCCGTTCGAAAAGTGGACGGATCAAAAGCATTGCCAGCGCCCCCTTTTATTGTGGTAGCCAATCACACCAGCATGCTGGACATTATGCTGCTCTTACGGATCTGCAAAAAGCCCATAGTCTTTGTCGGTAAAGAAGAACTCGCACGCATCTGGTTTTTCGGATTTTTCTACAAAAGGGCAGCGGTATTGGTAAATCGGTCAGATAAAAACAGTCGAAAACGGGTCTATGAACGCGTGAGAGAAAAACTGAAATACAATCGTTCTATCGCTATTTATCCAGAGGGAGGTGTTCCACACGTTTCTGTGGACATGGACCGCTTTAAAGACGGAGCTTTTTCAATGGCGATTGAACACGAACTGCCATTGGTTCCGATCGTAAACTTTGACTGCAAGAAACGCTTGAATTGGGAGCTTTTTGAAGGAGGCCCTGGAATATTGCGCTATACTATTTTAGAAACCATTCCGGCAAATAGTTACAACATAGAAGAACTAGAAGACTTCAAGCACCATGTTCGAAACACAATGCTTGAAGTGTTAAGGGAAGACCAGGCTAGTTGTTGATGAGCCTTAAGGCCTCGTATATTTTTTGCTCGATTTCTTCTGCAAGTTCTGGGTTGTCTTGCAGCAGTGTTTTTACGGCATCACGTCCTTGCCCTAGCTTAGTGTCTTCGTAGCTAAACCAAGAACCGCTCTTTTTGACGATTTCGTAATCTACACCAAGGTCGATGATTTCACCTAGTCTTGAAACTCCTTCGCCGTACATGATATCGAACTCTGCAGTTCTGAATGGTGGCGCCACTTTGTTCTTTACTACTTTTATTTTAGTACGGTTTCCTTGAACGTTACCGTCGCCATCTTTAATCTGCGTTGAGCGACGAATGTCTAATCGAACTGAAGCGTAGAATTTGAGGGCATTTCCTCCTGTCGTGGTCTCTGGGTTGCCGAACATCACACCAATTTTTTCACGTAGCTGGTTGATGAAAATGACCGTACAGTTTGTTTTGCTGATGGTTGAGGTTAATTTACGAAGTGCCTGTGACATCAATCGGGCGTGAAGTCCCATTTTAGAGTCGCCCATTTCACCTTCAATTTCGCTTTTTGGCGTAAGTGCTGCTACAGAGTCGACAACCACAATATCAATAGCCCCAGATCGAATTAAGTTATCTGCGATTTCTAGCGCTTGCTCTCCGTGATCGGGCTGTGAAATAATAAGATTGTCTATATCAACACCCAACTTTGCGGCATAAAAGCGATCAAAAGCGTGCTCTGCATCAATAAAGGCAGCAATGCCTCCCGCGCGCTGTGCTTCAGCGATGGCGTGAAGTGTTAGGGTGGTCTTACCCGACGATTCTGGACCGTAAATTTCTATGACGCGTCCTTTAGGGTAGCCCTGTACTCCGAGTGCTGCGTTGAGGCCAATAGATCCGGATGAAATGACTTCGACATCCTCAACGACGCTATCGCCCATTTTCATCACAGAACCCTTTCCGTAGGTTTTATCTAATTTGTCTAATGTTAGTTGTAACGCCTTTAATTTGGCCTCTTGTTCTTTACTCATCGCCTTCAATTTTTGGTAGAAATCAAAATTAACGGTTTATGGTGCATGAATGTTGCAGGGCAGCCAAATTGTTGAAAAAATGTACTTTTGACCCTGATTTTGATTCTTTTAACTTAAAACGATTCGTATAGCATGCAACTGTACAATACGCTAAGTGCAAAAGAACGAGCTGAACTCATCGAGAGTGCCGGGGTTGACCGGTTGACCATCTCGTTCTATACCTATGCACACCTGAAAAACCCCGAACTGGTTAGAAACCATTTGTTCATCGCCTGGAACGAACTAGACGTATTAGGCCGAATCTACATTGCCACTGAAGGTGTTAACGCCCAATTGTCAGTACCGGCGCCTAATTTTGAGCGCTTCAAGGCGCATTTAGACAGCATTACCTTTTTAAACGGTATCCGCCTTAACATCGCGATTGAACAAGACAACATGTCTTTTTTGAAGCTCAAAGTGAAAGTGCGCAAGAAGATTGTTGCTGACGGACTAGACGACAACGCTTTTGACGTGACCAACAAAGGAGTTCACGTAGACGCAGAGCAGTTCAACGCGCTCATTGAAGATCCTGAGACGGTATTGGTTGACATGCGCAATCACTATGAGAGCGAGATCGGACATTTCAAAAACGCGGTCTGCCCCGATGTTGATACATTCAGAGACTCTTTAGACCTTATTGAAGAGCAGCTCAGAGAGCACAAAGAAGACAAAAAACTCGTAATGTATTGTACGGGAGGTATCCGCTGTGAAAAGGCAAGCGCCTACTACAAACACAAGGGCTTTAAGCAAGTGTATCAGCTTGAAGGAGGCATCATTGAGTATACGCGCCAGGTGCGCGCCAAAGGGCTTGAAAATAAATTTTTGGGCAAAAATTTCGTTTTTGACGAGAGACGCGCCGAGCGCATATCCGACGACATTATTTCTAAGTGCCATCAGTGTGGCGCCCCATGTGATACGCATACGAATTGTGCGAACGAAGGCTGCCACCTGCTTTTCATTCAGTGCGATAGTTGTGCAGAGGCTATGGAACACTGCTGCAGTGAAGAATGTCAAGAGATTATTGCACTGCCTTACGAAGAACAAAAACGCCTTCGCAGCGGCAAAACAGTAAGCAATAAGATCTTTAAAAAGGGCCGATCAGAAAAACTGAAGTTCAAATCAGGTTGTGTGCACTAGGCCTTTGTTGTAATTTTACCCTATACCCCAATTAATTATGTCGTGTGCTACGTGTGCTTCTGGGAAAGACGGTAAGGTTAGAGGCTGCAAAAATAACGGCACATGCGGATCTGACGGCTGCAACAAGCTAACAGTTTTCGATTGGCTCGAAAACATGGCGCTTCCTTCAGGGACAGAACCCTTTTATTTTGTTGAGGTCCGTTTTAAAAATAGCCGCAAGGATTTTTTTCACAATGCAGACCATCTTCCCCTATTGATGGGAGACGTGGTTGCGGTCCAAGCCGCTTCAGGTCACGACGTGGGGATTGTGACGCTTACAGGAGAACTCGTTAAGGTTCAAATGAAGCGAAAAGGTGTTTCTATTGAAGAAGCACAGCAGCTCAAAATTTATAGGAAGGCTACTCAGAAAGACATCGATATTTGGCAAGAGGCTCGGTCGAGAGAGGCTGAGATTCAGAAGCGTGCCCGAGAAATTGCGATTTCACTCAACCTAGAGATGAAAATCAGTGATGTTGAGCTACAGGGCGACGCCTCGAAGGCCACCTTTTACTATACCGCTGAATCTAGGGTTGATTTCAGACAACTTATCAAAGACATGGCACGCGCCTTCAATTTGCGTATTGAAATGCGTCAAATAGGATACCGTCAAGAGGCACAGCGTCTCGGCGGAATCGGATCTTGCGGACGTGAATTGTGTTGTTCTACATGGCTTTCAGATTTTAGAGCGGTCAGTACGGCTTCGGCGCGCTATCAGCAATTGGCGCTGAATCCTCAAAAACTCGCAGGCCAATGCGGAAAGCTCAAGTGTTGTTTGAATTTTGAGCTTGACACCTACCTCGACGCCCTCAAAGATTTTCCACCAACCGATTGTAGGTTGCAAACCGAGAAAGGAACCGCCTTCTGTCAAAAGGTCGACATTTTCAAAGGGATGCTCTGGTTCACGTATAAGAATGACGCTACCAATTGGTTTGCCCTGCACAAAGATCAAGTGAGCGAGATTTTAGCACTCAATAAAAAGGGAACCAAAATTGAAGGCCTTGAAGGATATGCAATTGCCAACCCTGACCAATCCGATGCTTCAAAGGCCACTGAAACAGCCCCTGTAGAGGATAGTTTAACACGATTTGACACCCCGAAAAAGTCGAAACCTCGCCGCAAAAAAGGGCCACGTCGACCTAGAGGAGAAGCGAATGATCAAAAAGGGCCACGTCCTGCTTCAAAACCAAAAAGAAATTAAGCGTAGATGCCCATGTTCAAGCGCATAGTGATTGTGTTTTGGGTGCTTTTTGCCTCGGCTGTAGTTGGGGTGGCACTCATTTTTAGAACGGCCGCTAAGGGCGGGTTCGGGCCCATGCCTACCTTTGAGCAACTGGAGAATCCGCAGACCAATTTTGCGACGCATCTGTATTCTTCAGACTCTATCATTTTAGGGAAGTTCTATCTCGGAGACAACCGGACGCCAACTGATTTTGCGCAGTTTCCGAAATCGCTGGTTGACGCCTTGATCGCCACTGAAGATGCGCGTTTCTACGAGCATTCAGGGATTGATTTTCGGGGATTCTTTCGAGCACTAGCCTATCTGGGGAGCCGTGGGGGAGCCTCTACGATTACGCAGCAGCTCTCTAGACAATTGTTTGTCGGCGTGCGTTCGCGTAACCTGAAAGAAGCGCTACAACAAAAAATAAAAGAGTGGGTAATCGCCGTTCGCCTAGAGCGCAATTACACTAAAGAAGAGATTCTAGAAATGTACCTCAACAATTACGATTGGGGTTACCTAGCAGACGGTATTGAAAACGCCGCGAGAATTTATTTCAATAAACCTCCTCAAGAGCTAGAGGTAAAAGAAAGCGCCATGTTGGTGGGGATGCTGCAAAATTCTTCACTGTTTAACCCGATCAGACGCCCTGAGATGGTGGTTCGCAGAAGAAATATCGTCCTCGATCAAATGGTGAAATACGAGTACCTGAAGCGTACAGAGGCCGACTCACTAAAGGCCACGCCCTTAGACTTGGATTTTAATCCTGAGAATTCGCACAACGAAGGCTTAGCTACCTATTTCAGAATGCATGTGCAGGCCTGGCTTAAAGACTGGGCCGCGAATAATCCAAGGCCTAATGGAGAAACCTATGACATCTACCGAGACGGCCTGAAGGTCTACACTACTATAGATTCAAAGCTACAGGCCAACGCAGAAGCGGCAAGTACCGCGCACCTTAAAAATTTACAGCGCGCCTTTTTTAGACAAAGCGCTCAAGACACCTCTCCGACTGCACCCTTCGTGGATGTTGAAAAAGAGCAGGCAGAAAATATCATAGAGCGGGCCATGCGCAGAAGCGAGCGCTGGCGTGTGTTGCGTGCCGAAGGAAAGTCAGACACCGTGATCAAGGCGAGCTTCTATGTGCCGACCGAGATGCGGGTGTTTGATTGGGAGCACGAGAACTTAGAGCGCGATACGGTCATGACTCCGATAGATTCGATTCTGTACTACAAGAAGCATCTACGCATGGCCATGATGAGTATTGAACCCAGTACCGGTCACATTAAGGCCTGGGTGGGAGGAGCCAACTATAAGCACTTTCAGTACGATAATGTCATTCAGGGAGCACGACAGGTCGGATCTACCTTTAAGCCTTTTGTATATGCTGCTGTGATCGATCAACTAAGATTATCTCCTTGCGATCGTTTACCCGATGTACCCTATTGTGTCGAGGCTATGCGCCACGGAAATACAGAATCGTGGTGTCCGAAGAATTCAGGCGGACGCTACAGCGGTGAGAACATCACCCTAAAATATGCCCTCGCTAATAGTATTAATACGGTAACGGCACAGCTCATTGATAAGGTGGGGCCGAGAGCGGTTTCAGCCCTAGTGAAGAAGCTTGGGGTGCGCAATGATGTGCCTGCGGTGCCTTCGATTGCTTTAGGGACGCCAGACATTAAGGTTCACGATTTGGTGGCGGCATACAGCGCCTTTGCGAATCAGGGCGTTTATGTTGAACCTACCTTTATTACGCGGATTGAAGACCGGAGCGGAACGGTACTCTATCGGGCGGTTCCAGAAACACAGGACGTTTTCAATAAAGAAATCGCCTATGCGATGGTCAGTCTGCTCAAGGGGGTTACAGAGGCTGGATCGGGGATCCGCCTGAGACACAATTGGATGCAAGACAATCCGGTGTATCAAGAAGCGGTAACGGGGTATCCGTACGAATTCAAGAATGAAATTGCCGGTAAAACCGGAACCACTCAAAACCAATCTGACGGATGGTTTATGGGAATGGTGCCAAACCTGGTTACTGGAGTGTGGGTCGGAGCCGAAGACCGTTCGGTGCATTTCGACAATATTGCCTACGGTCAAGGAGCCACCATGGCATTGCCTATTTGGGCAAACTATATGCGTCAGAACTACCAAGATTCTCTCGGCATTAGCCAAGCCGATTTCGAACGGCCTGAGAACATGCCCTTCAATCTAGATTGCGCACAGATCGAACAAGATCCAAACACCCCTGATCTCGAAACGGACCTCGAGGAGTTCGACTTCTAAGAGTTATTTCATCGTATTGTCACCAGGAGCCTCGATTCGAGGGGTTGGCAGCGTATCAAAGCCCATCGCATTCAAGGTAAAAGCATAGATGTCTGCGTACTGCTCGATGGTTTTGCTCACTGGAGTTCCTGCACCGTGCCCGGCATCGGTTTCAATGCGGATGAGTACTGGGGTTTCTCCGGCATGCTTGTCTTGAAGTTCAGCCGCGAATTTAAAACTGTGGGCTGGAACCACACGGTCGTCGTGATCGCCCGTGGTGATCAGCGTCGCAGGATACGACACCCCTTCTTTTACATTGTGAACAGGAGAATATCCTTTTAGGTAGGCAAACATTTCTGGCGAATCTTCAGAAGTTCCGTAATCGTAAGCCCATCCTGCACCAGCGGTGAAAGTGTGATATCGCAACATGTCAAGCACGCCCACTGCCGGAAGTGCTACGCGCGCCAAATCAGGGCGTTGCGTCATGGTCGCGCCGACTAAAAGCCCTCCGTTTGATCCTCCTCTTAAAGCCAAGAGGTCGGACGAGGTGTAGTTCTCAGCGATGAGGTATTCACCCGCCGCGATGAAGTCGTCAAAGACGTTTTGTTTGTTCATTTGCGTCCCCGCATCGTGCCAGGTTTTACCGTATTCTCCACCACCTCTTAAGTTCGGAACAGCGTAAATGCCACCCATCTCCATCCAAATGGCATTGGTTACGCTAAACGATGGGGTGAGGCTAATGTTGAATCCGCCATATCCGTAAAGTATAGCCGGATTGTTTCCGTCTTTTTTCAGCCCTTTCTTGTAGGTAATCATCATCGGAACCTGGGTGCCATCTTTCGAAGTGTAGAACACTTGCTCAGAGACGTATTCGTCTGAATTGAATGCGATGGCGGGCGTCCAGTATACCGCAGAGGCTCCTGTTTCTGGATTATAGGTATAGCTGCTCGAAGGCGTGTTGTAATTCGTAAAGGTGTAGTATAAGAGATCGTCGGAAGATTTTCCGCCAAAACCGCCAACGCTTCCTAGTCCGGGTAGGTCGATTTCGCGCACGAGTTGACCCTCATAGTTGTACTGATACACTTTCGAGAGGGCGTCGATCATGTATTCGGCGAAGAAGTATCCGGCCCCCGTATTAAGGGTCAATACATTTTCTGTTTCTGGAATCACGTCTACCCAATTCTCAGGAGCAGGATTCTTAGCGTCAGTCTTTACTAGACGCTTGTTTGGAGCGTCTCGATCGGTGACTAAAAACAAAGTGCTTCCTTCGTTTTCAGTGACGTAGGTGTCTGAGGTCTCATCGTCTACAATAGCTACAATAGGTGCACCTTCAATGCTTAAATCTTGCATGAAAAGCTTGTTTCCTGAGGTGGTGTTCGAAGCGCTTATGAATAAAAAGCGCGCATCTTCACTGACTGATCCTCCGATGTAGCGGTGTTTCTCTTCAGGGGTTCCACCATAGACCAGCTGATCTTCTTCTTGCGAAGTGCCTAAACGGTGAAAATAGAGCTTGTGTTGATCGGTCTTTGCTGAGAGCTCGCTTCCGTCGGGCTTGTCATAGCTCGAGTAGTAGAACCCCTCGTTTTTCTTCCATGAAATCCCGCTGAACTTGACGTCAATAATGGTATCACCTACCTGTTCTTTGGTCTCTGCGTCGAGCACAATGATTTTTCTCCAGTCGCTTCCGCCTTCTGAGATAGAGTAGGCCAAAAGGCTTCCGTCTTCTGTGAAGCTAAGGCCCGCCAAAGAAACGGTGCCATCTTCGCTAAAGCTGTTCGGATCAAGAAACACTTCTGCCTCCTCGCTGTTTCCCTTTTGACGGTAGACTACAGACTGATTTTGCAGGCCGTCGTTTTTATAAAAGTAAGTGTACGGCCCTTCTTTAAACGGACGCGATATCTTTTCGTAATTCCAGAGCTTTTCGAGTCTGGCTTTAAGTTCTTCTTTGTAGGCTATGCCGTTGAGGTGCGAAAAAGTAGTTTCGTTTTGACGTTTTACCCAGTCTTCTGTCTTAGCGCTTCGGTCGTCTTCTAACCAGCGGTAGTTGTCTATGACTTCTTCTTCGAAGTACGTGTCTACTACTGGAATTTTCTCTGTTTCTGGATAATTCACGGTTGTATTTTGAACGTTCGACTCACAAGAGCTTAATGCGACCACCCCTGCACATGCACTTAGAATGAAAGTAGATTTTAGACCACGCATACATTTTGATTTTAGTATGCTGAAAGTACAAAATCTAAACGATCGAATGTGCTACCAGATACTCTGCAATTTGTACGGCATTTGTCGCAGCTCCCTTGCGGAGGTTGTCAGCAACCACCCAGAGATTTAGGGTATTAGGCATTGAAGGGTCACGTCTGAGTCTACCCACAAACACTTCGTCTTTCTGATGCGCGGTGTAGGGCATCGGATAGTGGTTGTTGGCTACATCGTCTTGTACGATCACCCCATCGCTTTCTTCTAGTAATTGGCGCACTTCAGCTAAGTCGAAATCTCTTTTAAAGGAGACGTTTACCGATTCAGAATGTCCGCCTGCTGTTGGAATACGCACGGCCGTTGCGCTTATTTTTAAGGAGTCGTCGCCCAAAATCTTTTTGGGTTCTTGCATTAGTTTTTGCTCCTCTTTGGTAAACCCGTCTTCTAAAAACACGTCGCAATGAGGTAAAGCATTGCGGTAGATGGGGTGCGGATAGGCGCGCTCAGAATCTATTCCTTTTTCTTCGTTCTCAAGTTGTCGAACGGCCTTGACTCCTGTTCCTGATACCGATTGGTAGGTTGAAACTACGATCCGGTCGATACCATAGGCACGGTGCAGTGGGGCCAACGCAAGAACCATCTGAATGGTCGAGCAGTTCGGGTTAGCGATGATATTGTCTTCTGCCGTTAAGGTGTTGGCATTGATTTCTGGAACCACGAGTTTGTGGTTGGGGTTCATGCGCCACGCAGAAGAGTTATCGATCACGCGGCAACCGACCTCGGCAAATTTTGGGGCCCAGTCGAGCGAGGTTCCGCCTCCGGCTGAGAAAAGGGCGATATCAGGACGGCGTGAAACGGCCTCCTCTAAGGATATTATGACATGGTCTTGGCCTTTGTAGGTGATTGTTTTTCCTACCGAACGCTCAGAAGCTACGAGTAAAAGTTCGTCGTACTTAAAGCTGCGTTGTTCTAACACTTCGAGCATCACTTGGCCCACTAGTCCTGTGGCGCCGACTACCGCTAATTTCATGATGGATTGATTTATTGGCCGCAAAGGTAACACCTAAAAGCAACCCTTTATAATAACAAATTGTTATAAATAAAACACATTCGGTTTACAGGAACACACGGGGTACTCTGGGCCCTATTCCGGTGATCAGCTCGTAGGCAATGGTTTCGGCCTGAGTTGAAATGACCTCTGCCGATTGTGCAGGGCCAAAAATGAGCACGGTATCACCAACCTCTGCTGCAATGTCTGTGATATCAATCATAAAGAGATCCATACAAATCATTCCTACGGCGGGAGCCATTTGCCCGTTTACCATTACTTTGAAATTTGTGGTGCCCAGTGAACGTTGGATTCCGTCGCCGTGCCCGATAGCTACCGTTGCGATACGCATGGGTTGTTGCGCGAAAAATTGACGATTGTAGCTCACGGATTCACCCGTTTCAATTTCTCTAATCGCACTGATGCTGCTGAAGAGGCTGCTAATCGGGATCAGCTTTTTATCAATAACCGGATCGTTCGCATAGCCGTGCAAACTGATGCCCGCACGCACACATTCAAAGGCGGCCTGTGGATAATTGTGAATTCCTGAACTGTTCAACACATGTCTTTTTAGGGGTACTCCTAAGTACTCAGAGGCCAGCCGATGTGCTTCATTAAAGTGCGCTATCTGTTCGAGTGTGAAAGAGCGCAAGGCTAGGTCTTCGCTCGCCGCAAGGTGAGTCATCATCCATGTGCACTGAAGCTCGGGTGTGTTTTCAATCAGCTCGAGGGTTTCATTCAACTCTTTGGGTTTTATCCCAAGCCGGTTTAACCCGGTGTTCAAATTGATGTGGACTTCTATTTTTCGTTTTAGTTTTTGTGCTACTTGAGCCAAAGCCGAAGTGAATGCGGTGCTATAAAGGCTAAAATCTAGTCCTGCCGCTATACCCGCTTCTAAAGTGTCTAGCTGTGCGTGAAGGACCAAGATGGGCTTTGTTATTCCGGCCTCTCGCAGGGCCAGCCCTTCTTCAACATAGGCGACACAGAACGAATCAGCGCCTAGGTCGTCTAATAGTTGACTAAACTTCACCAAATCGGTGCCATAGGCATTGGCTTTTACTACGGCCATGAATTGAGTAGACGGATCGATTTGTGCGCGTAAATACTGGTAATTATGAGCCAACGCCTTGGTGTCGACCTCTAGGCGCGTTTTAACGCTCATGTTTCTGCTTTTTGTCTTCTTCAATAGCCTTTTTAAAAGCAGCGCGGCTTAAGGGTTCATACTCTTGCGTCTCGCCTAATAGCACAAGGGAGTCTGAATCAGCGATACGGTGTGAGTAATGTGCGAGATTTCCGGTACGACTGCAAATGGCGTGTACCTTAGTGACGTATTCTGCGGTGGCCATAAGTGCCGGCATGGGGCCGAAGGGGTTTCCTTTAAAATCCATATCAAGCCCAGCCACTATCACGCGAATCCCTTGATTGGCCAGGTCGTTGCAAACACTCACAATTTCATTGTCAAAAAATTGCGCCTCGTCGATGCCTACTACATCGCAGCGGTCTGCTAAAAGGCGAATATTCGCCGCGGCTGGCACAGGGGTAGATCGGATTTTATTGTCGTCATGTGAGATCACCATGTCCTGATCGTAGCGCGTATCGATGAGGGGTTTAAATATTTCAACGCGTTGTTTGGCGATCTTGGCGCGATTTAACCTGCGGATCAGCTCTTCTGTTTTTCCTGAAAACATCGAGCCGCAGATCACTTCGATCCATCCGTTGGGCTCATTGGGTTTTACCGCGTTTTCTAAAAACATACGTGCAAGGGAGGTTTAAACAGCTTAAAAATAGGAAGATTTAACGCTTTAATAGCCTCCCTTCGCTTTTTAGTATTGTATCTTGTAGAAAAATTACGCTATGACCATTCAACGTCTAAATCCCTTTCTGTTTGGCCAGACCGCTAAGCGTTTTGAGCGCATTGCGGACAAGGTTCTTTCAAGAGGCAGAGCTATCCCTGAGCACAATCCTCATGAAGAAGACCTAAAAGTACCTGGCATTGATACGATTAAGAATATCGTATCTGAGATTGAATAAATACCTCAGCAAATGGCCGGAAAACTCTTCGTGGTGCCCACTCCAGTGGGTAATTTGAAAGACATCACCTTTAGGGCCATTGAAGTATTACAAGCTGTTGATCTCGTGTTGGCTGAAGACACTCGTGTTTCTTCAAAACTGCTGCATCATTTTGAGATTACTACCCCACTCATCTCGCACCATCAGCACAACGAACATCAAACAGTTGCAGGTCTTGTAAAGCGCCTTCAAGCGGGTGAGACCTTTGCGCTTATTAGCGACGCTGGAACCCCAGCCATTTCAGACCCCGGATATTTATTGGTTCGCGCTTGCGTTCAAGACGGCATTGAAGTCGATTGTTTGCCAGGAGCAACGGCCGTCATACCCGCTCTAGTCAATAGCGGTCTGCCTTGCGACCGTTTTGTTTTTGAAGGCTTTCTACCCTTGAAAAAAGGAAGACAATCACGGCTTGAAGCCTTGGCGCAAGAAGACCGCACCCTCGTGTTGTATGAATCGCCACACAAATTGCTCAAGACCTTGACCCAGTGTGCCGCTATTTTTGGATCAGACCGGCCTGCAGCCATCTCGCGTGAATTGAGTAAGAAATTTGAAGAAACGCTTCGCGGGAGCTTGGCGGAGTTGGTAGCCCATTTCACTGAGAACGAACCTAAAGGAGAGTTTGTGGTGGTTATAGGAGCTGCAACAAAAAAGTAAGCCGCCTGCGTTATCTTTGGGCTAAGATTATTACATATGGCAACAGAGAACCTCATCACCACCACTTGGAAGGGCGACATGCTCTTTGAAACAGATAGCCTTACCGGGCAAACCTTTCACATCAACGACTCAACTCCAGATGAAGTTCATAAACCGGTCACTCCAAAGGCATTGATGCTCTCGTCATTAGCGGGTTGTTCTGGTTTAGATGTCGTGTCTCTTGCAAAGAAGATGAAACTTGACCTTGACGGCTTTCGCATAGAAACCAAAGCGACCTTGACCGACGAGCACCCTCGTACGTACGACCGCGTATGGGTATCGTATCATTTTGAGGGGTCTAATCTTAATGAAGATAAATTGAAGCGCTGTGTTGAGCTGTCTGTAGAGAAATACTGCGGTGTGATGGAGATGTTTAGACAATTCGCCACTGTTGAGGTAGCCACCATCTTTCATCACAACTCATAGGCAATGCGCTGGATCGAGCGCCAGCAAGGCCTTAAACATACCATTGACACCCTCCATGAAGGCCTCAACAAGGATCCCGAGAAAGAGGTTCCGTATTGGCTAAGCCAGCTGCTGGTGGCCCGCAATGTTGAAACCTATGAACAGGCCAGAGATTATTTTGTTCCTTCATTAGAACAGTTGCACGACCCCTTCTTGATGCAAGACATGGAAAAGGCGGTTGAACGCATCGAGAGCGCCTTAGAGCATCACGAATCTATATTGGTTTACGGTGACTATGATGTAGACGGTACCACAGCCGTTTCGCTCGTATACGATTATTTGAATACCCGAAAGGCCTCTTGCAGTTATTACATTCCAGACCGTTATGCTGAGGGGTATGGCCTTTCAGAACAAGGCATTAACTATGCCGAAGACAACGCGATCACGCTTATTATCACCTTAGATTGTGGAGTAAAGGCCTATCAAGAAATCGCTCTGGCAAATGAAAAGGGGATCGATGTGATTGTGTGTGATCACCACCTGCCTGAGCAAGAACTTCCAGCAGCCTATGCCGTTCTTGACCCTTTGCGCGAAGACTGCGACTATCCTTTTAAATCACTTTGCGGATGCGGTGTCGGCTTTAAACTCGTTCAGGCCCTTGAATTGCGCCAGGGGAGAACTGCTGAACAATTGATACACTACCTAGACCTTGTCGCCATTGCCATAGGCGCAGATGTGGTATCTGTGGCCGGAGAAAACCGCATTTTGGCTTACCATGGAGTGAAACACATTAAAGAGCACCCTCGCCCGGCTTTTGAAGCGCTGCTTCAACACAAAAGCGATCGCCACTCTAACCTTACCGACTACAACTTTTCGATAGCGCCCAAAATCAATGCCGCCGGGCGTATTAAGCACGGAGAATATGCCGTAGCCCTTCTCACCGCTAATGATAAGGCCGCGGCCACCGAATTGGCCCAAGAAATTGAACGCTTCAATACCGAACGTCGCGCAACAGAAAAAGAGGTCACAGAAGAAGCCCTGGCATTTATTGCCGATCAACAGCATTGTGCGGCAACCGTTGTGCGTGCACCGCATTGGCACAAGGGAGTAATCGGAATTGTAGCTTCTAGACTACAAGCCACCTACTACCGACCTACCATAGTATTCACCCAGAGCGGAGACCACTGGGCGGCTTCGGCACGATCGGTCAAGGGATACGACATTCACAAAGCCATTGACGCTTGTAAAGAGCATGTCATTCAGTTTGGAGGCCATGCCTTCGCTGCAGGAATCACCCTTCATGACCATCAATACGAATCCTTTAAATCGGCCTTCGAGGCGCATGTTCAACACACCTTAACCTCAGAACAATTAGAGCCTTCGGTAAGCTATGACTTAGAGGTCAGCCCTAAAGACCTTACACTCAAAGCGTATCGATTGATTCAACGGCTTCAGCCTTTCGGACCACAAAATCCAGAGCCTGTATTTCTATTACGAGCAGTTCGGTTGACGGGGGTTCAATGCGTAGGAGCTGAAAAGAATCATTTGCGCGGACAGCTCGGAGAGCTACCGTTCATCGGTTTTAAGCTGGGGGACCGCAAAGAAATAGCTGCGACTGAAAAAGTGGACGTTTTAGCGACCTTGAATATGAATACTTTCAGAGACCGTGAAAACCTGCAGCTTCAGCTGAAGGATCTTCGGTTGGCCGTTTAATACGAAGGGATTTCGTGTCCCTTCAAGCTTTCAAGACGGAAGCCCGTATCGTCTAAGACCCCGAAAGTATCGTAGTGAATCCAATCTCCTGTGTTGAAGTAATAAGCTCCTTTAGAGAGCTTGACTTTCATTGGGAAGTGTCGGTGGCCAAAAACAAACGAATCGTATTCTTTCGATTCAAGTTTGCGTTCGCAATATGCAATGAGCCATTCGTTTTCTCGCCCCTTAAAGGAGTGATCTTCGCTCCCGGATATAAGGCGGTTATTGAGGGAGAGCTTTCGACCCAATCGTACAGCATAGTTAGGGTGCAACTTGCTGAAGGCCCATTTCGCGAGCGGATTGGTAAAAAGCTTCTTCATCCGTTTGTAGCCTTTGTCGTTAGGGCCTAACCCATCACCGTGCCCAATGAGCAGCTTTTGACCGTGTATATGAAAGGCCTGTGGCTTGCGGTACACCGGAATACCTAGCTCTGATTCGAAGTAATTGGACATCCACAGGTCGTGATTGCCCACAAAGAAATAGATCTGAATGCCTTGATCGCGCATTTTTGCCAGTGTGCCTAATACCCGAACGAATCCGCGAGGCACCACCTCTTTGTATTCAAACCAGAAGTCAAAAAGGTCACCTAATAAAAACAAGACTTCTGTTTGTGGGGTAATGGCATCGAGCCAGGCGACAAAGCGATCTTCTCGGCTACGACTTTCATTTCTGTTCGGCGCTCCGAGATGCTGGTCACTCGCAAAGTAAACGGGTTTGTCGGTTTCTATGCTGACCATGCCTATGACTTGTTTTTGAAATCTGAGATGATTTGTTGTGCCCGGTCGCTGAGCGCTAACCTTCCGGAGGCCTCAGCACGCTTACCTAGAAGTGCCTCCCAATGTTCTGTGCCCTCCCACAATGAAGCCTTTAGGGCAGCGAGGGCCTCAGGATTACAAGTAGAAAGTTCTCTAGCCAAAGCGTCAACGGCTTGATCTAAGTGAGAAACAGACTCAAATACCGATTGGTATAATTTATTTTCAAGTGCCCATTGGGCTGTCTTCCAGTCTTTAGGATGAAGCGCAAATTCTGCCATCGCACCCACCCCAATTTTACGACTTACCGCCGGTTCGATGACCAGCGGAGCGATTCCTATCCCAATTTCAGAGAGTTTAATACTAGCACTTTCTGTGGCCATGGCATAATCACAGGCAGCGATTAAACCAACACCTCCGCCTACTGCCTTTGCTTGGATTCTTCCTAGCACTATGGCCGAACAGCGTCTTATCGCGAGGATGACATTGGCAAAACCATTAAAAAAGCGTGTCGCCTCTTCTGAAGTCTTGAGCGCGAGAAGCTCATCAAAATTAGCACCGGCGCAAAACACCCGGTCTCCCTCTGACTGAAGGACTACCACTGATACGGCCTCATTTTTTAGGCCATCGATAGCCTTCGCAACCGCCTCTAACAGTGCAACGGTCATGGCATTGCTTGAAGGATGCCCAAAGGTGATTCGGGCGATTCCGCCCTCAAGTGTAACGTCAAGTGTGTGCGAACTCATGAATCAAAGGTACCATTTGAATTAGAATACCAATTCATAGCAGTGAAACGGGTGTTCGCTTTTTTGCTCGAAATACACATCGCCCAGCCTTTGGTACCCCCTAGCCTCATAGAGTTTTTGGTTCCTTACATTTTTTGAAAAGGTATCGAGCCGAACAGAAAGGCAGCCTTGATTACGCAGTTTGTCTTCGGCAAAGTCTAGCAGTTTGCGGGCATAACCCTTGCCTTGAAATGATGGGTGAACACAAAGGCGATGGAGGTATCCGTTTTTGGTAGAGGGGGTGAGCCATTCGATCGCTTGGTAAAAATCATCCATTCGGGTTGAAATCACTATAGCTCCTATCACTGCTTTATCAACCTCCAAGACGTATAATTCTTGGTTGACTAGATCGCGCTCAAAAGCGCTTAAAGAAGGGTAGTGCTCATTCCACTGAAAAATGCCTTCAGCAATCATGTGGCGCGCACACGCTTGAGTGGTTGCCACTACTTTTTGAGGGTCACCCTCAATAGCCCTGCGTATCATAGAAAATAGTTCTCAAAATAATAGTTTGATATAAGATCACTTTAAAATAACATACCCTTGCGGGCTAATTCCCTTATTTTTAAGCTCAATCTACTTTAAAATGAGTAAACAAAAACTTCTTTTGGCATTAGCGGCGTCTTTCGTTCTGAATTTTGCTTCTGCCCAATTCGGTATCATTCCGAAGGCCTCGACCTACGGATTTGGCGCAGACGTAGGCTATCGCCTTAACGACAAGCTATTGATTAAGGCCGGATACGACAGCTTTTCATTCGACTTTGACACCACCCTTGACCAAGAGTCAGTTAGCGTGGGCTTAAACGGTGCCATTGAAAACGCTTCACTTGGCGCTTATGTGGACTTGCAATTACTAGGCAAGCTCTACCTCAGTGCAGGAATTATAGACGGAGGCCTGAGCGCTGCAGTAAACGGAAGCTCACTGAACGACTACCAGTGGGGAGACGTTACTATCCCTAGTAGCCAGCTTGGAACACTCTCGTTCAACGTAGCCCCTAAGAACAGTCTACTGCCCTATGTGGGGTTAGGTCTTGGAAAGCTCTTAAACGGAGAAAAGACCATCAACTTCGCCCTAGAGGTCGGAGCCATCAATCTAGGAGGCAGTAATGTCGATGTTGCCGCCACTGGAGCCTTCGCCCCAAGTGCGAGCAACTCAGCCTTCTACCAGCAAGAAAACCTCAATGCCATTTTTGACCTGTTGCAGTGGTACCCCATCGTGAAGTTTAATCTGGCCATCAACCTCATCAAATAAGCTCAACTATCATGAAACTCATTCAACGCCTTACCCTACTCTCAAGCATCGCGTTATTAGCGGCAGCCTGTGATCTGCAGCAAACCTTCGATGAGCGCATTGACGACAAGCAGTTACTGGTGCTCTCCCCTGACTTTGCAGACACCTCTGTACAATTGGTTTTCAGAGACCCGGAGACCCTCGCCGTAATTGATGAAGATTTTGAGGTAACAGTTTATGCCAATAAGCGTCTAGTCGA
>CAJXTX010000017.1 GCA_913060705.1 uncultured Bacteroidota bacterium
TTAGTACAGCACCGAAATTTCTAACATCCGTAAGACCATCCAACAATAAGATAAGTGGTGCAGAAGCTTTGCGTTCTATCAAGTGCTCTACACTTTCTTCAAACGAAGCAAAGGGAATGGGAGCGATTTCAGCTACTGCCCCTTGGTGATTCGCTGTAGTGAAACGTTGTAGCCTTTCAGCGGGTACATAAGAGATTTGAATCTTGGCTTTTCTTAGTTCTTGCTCTAATTCTTTTAATAAAGGTCCAGAGGCGCCCTTTAACAAGTAGGCCTTCTGAAGGTCTTGCTCTGCCTTTAAAGCTTCAAGAATTGTTCTGATTCCGTAAATGAAGGGAATGGATGGTTGACTCATTTTTGCGCTTAAAACAGGTGCAAATTCTTACTTTTAAATGAATTATCTACCAAAAGCAGCGTATTAATGAAATTTTTCAAGCTTCTATGGGCATTGTTCCCAATGATTTATCTCTTTGAATATAGTCCCGAGGATAAAGGTTATACGGCATATATCTTTATGGGGTTGGAGTGCCCAATTTCTCAAAAATATATCCCCACATTGAATGAAATAGCTGATACTCAGAAGGATTTGAAATTAATAGGAGTGTTTAGTGGTGCAGTTGCAGAGGATGAAGTAGCAGCATTTAAGGCACAGTTTGGGGTGGAGTTTGATCTTCAAACAGATAGACATTATAAGCTTGCGGACACCTATAGGGCACAAGTAACTCCGGAGGTTTTTTTGGTGGATGCTGAAGGAATCCTTCGTTACTCAGGAGCCATTGACAATTGGTTTGTGAGTCTTGGAAGAAACCGTTTTAAACCCAGTGAGTTTTATCTTCTTGATGCTTTGACCGCCCTCAGGGAAGGGGTTCAAGTCGATCGGGAAAGAACCTTACCTATAGGTTGCTTTTTAGAACGCAATAAAGCGATGTCTCATGAGCACCATTAAATCATTGCTAACCACGGGCTTGATCGGGGCTGTTGCCACGGTAGGGGCCCAAACAACCTACGAGAAGGATGTAGCCCCAATTATCCAAAAGCATTGCGTGAGTTGTCACTCTCCAGGAGGGTACGGACCCTTTTCATTGCAAAGCTTTAGTGATGTATTTAAGCGTGCGAAGTTTATTGGTCACGTTACTCAGACGCGTTATATGCCACCTTGGAAGGCTGATCCTACATTTAGTCGATTTGCAAATGAGCGCTTCTTAAGTGAAGAAGAAATCGCCACAATTCAGCGATGGATAGAGGAGGGACTAAAAAGGGGAGAAGCCGTAGCTGAATCGGTAACTAAAGTAGATAGTGCAAAAGATTCAGACGATGCAACTGCTGACCTGGTTCTTGAGATGGCCAAGCCTTTTGATTTATCTACAGAGGGGATAGAGGATTACCGCTTTTTTCACGTTCCGACAGGATTAGAGCAGGATGCCTATGTATCTAAGATAGAATTTGTTGCCGGAAATAAGCGCTATTTGCATCACAGTCGTGTTATGGTAGACACTACAGGCCAAACCGCCGGTATAGATGGTTTGTCTGAGTTTGATCCGGCTTCTCGTGCTTTTCAAACACAACCACTCATGGATGAATTTTTGTACGGATGGGTTCCTGGGAATCTTCCCGTTCGTTTTCCTGAGGGTACCGCCAAGCTCATTCCTGCCGGATCGGATCTTATTTTCAACATTCATTACGCACCATCCGCTGAAGCGGCAACGGATCTCTCAAGTGTAAAGCTTTATTTCTCAGAAAAGCCAGCAGAGCACCTTATTAAGAGCTTCTACATTCGCGAAGATGATATTTCGAACGGACCTTTTGTGATTCCGGCCAATCAGAAGCCTACATTTTATGTAAGTAAGACGATCCAGGAAGACATGAATGTGGTGTCATTACTACCACACATGCACTTTTTGGGAAAGAAGATGACTGCGCTTGCTATAACACCAGATCAGCAACAAATTCCCTTGATTCGCATTAACGATTGGGACTTCAATTGGCAGAGCACCTACCTGCTTGAAGAACCTTTGCTATTACCAAAGGGTACGGTGCTATTGCTCGTGGCTGAATACGATAATACACGTGACAATCCTTTGAATCCGGTAGATCCACCTCAAGATGTCACTTATGGCTGGGATTCTACCGACGAAATGATGAATCTCATTTTTTATTATTACTAGAAATAAAAAAAGCCGCCCTTTTGAGGCGGCTTTTTTACTAAAAAGCGTATGCTTTTATTCTAGACATAGATCAAGAAGCATTTCTCCTTGAGCCTTAACGTCTGCTGGCACCCAGTTTAGAAGCGTAGCTCCTGCTGGGTTCTTAATTGTAACGCTTACCTCAGAATCCCAATCTCCTTTGTTGTACACAAAGTAAAGATCTGAGCTTCCGGCTGGGATGTCAAATGTTTCAGCATTTGATGTTTCAGCCACGGTGAATGAGTCAACTACAACACCATCAACTACTACGTCGATAGAAGCACCATTCCATCCATCTCCGTATGAATCAGCACCTGAGATAGACCAAGTACCTGTACGGTTCTGAATGTCAGTAGCACATGAAACAGCCCAGTCTAATTGACAGTTCGCTTCTGGGAACTCAGTACACACAGAAGGTGACCAAGAGTCAAAAACACGACCGTCTTCTGTTGTTAGTATCCATTTTAGCGTGAAGCTGTCACCAGGTACAAACATTTTAGAAGAACTACGTCCTTTTCCTAGTGGATCAGAATATATAGGCTGCGCACCGTTTCCGTATCCGTAATCAAACGTAGCCGACTGGTACAAAGTATATACCTCTTGCTGAGAAATTGAGAATGAACTCAACTCAGCATTTCCGGCTGGTGAAATTGACTTCAATTTTAAGCCTTGTGAACCTCCGTGAGAGGCTACGGCATTGTTTCCGTCGATATCTACATACGCCTCGTTGAACGAAACATAGAGATCGATGTTAGTAACCGTATTCACTTTATCAATTGATTTCCATTTGAAATCAACATCTACCGTGATTGATGAATCATCTCGGTTGAACCCTACGGCAGGATCAGAGGTCATTACTCCATAGCCGTGCACTGCAGAGTCCCACTCTGGTATTGCTACTAGAGTGTCGTCTTTACACGAAAGCGCTGTGATTGCGACTAGTGTAACAGAAAATAAATATGTACTTATTCTTTTCATCTTAATACTCATTAGTTGATTAATACTGGAATTTTAAAGTATCCCAGAATACGGCTGAACCAGGTGAATCGTAAACCTTGTTTGGCGTATTACTATTTAAGTTAACCTCATCCTGTGCGTACGGTAAGCTTAAAGCATACTGTCTTGGCAATTGTAAAGGCGTTTGAATATCTGCTGGTAATCCGGTTCTTCTAAAGGCATTATACCCTTCGTAACCGTTACCGAAGTTCGCAAACCAGGCTTGTTTTAAAACATAACCTAGACGCTGATTAGCAGTACCCTCTGCAGGATAATTTGCCTCAATTTCATCTACAAAGGCATCATCTGTTTTATAGGTGATTGGCCAAGAATACTCATCTGGCCATGTAGAGATATCTGCCTTAGCAAGAGGATCTGCTGCAGTACCTACCGCAATTACCTTAGCCATTTGATCGCTAACAGCATCTGCTAAAAGCTCAGCTTCAGTCATGCCGGTATTAACTCCAAGGGCAATTTGCGCCTCTAACATGTAGAATTTAACCATCCATGAGGTAATGATAGGGAAGATACCATCTCCTTTTCCATACTTGTTACCCCCTGTAGTGAATGCAGTGGTGTCAAAAAGACCTGCACCTGGATAAGCTCCAGTTGTTGTTCTTAAGAAGTTGTCGTTTGGAATACCTGATGGGTCTGAACGATCTCTTCCGAAGAATCCTGCTAAATATGATTTCTGGCTAGAGGTTAATGATGAAGCACTTACTCCATATACAGCGTCAGCAACAAAGTCACTCAATGGGAAGTACCCATAGGTACAGTCTGCTCTTTGTGAACAAGGAATAGTCTGCTTGTCAGTAGGTTCTTCTGGATCTAAGAGCGTTGTTGTTTGACGTTTGAAATAGAAAGGCGTGCGTGGATCTTTATTAGCCAACATTTCTGACATGAGTTGGTGACCGAAATAAGAGTAACCAGCCTCACCACCTGCATAACCTGCTTGGTACATTGGGTGACGGTTATCTGGATTCTTAAGTGCACCGTAACGCAATTGGAAATCGTCAGCAGCTGATGTGATTAAACCACCTTCGCTAATTAATGCTTGAATAGCACCAGCGTTGCTCTGTACGTTTCTAGTTTGAATTAATAGACGAAGCTTTAACGACTTCGCCATCTTGATCCATTTAGAAGCATTACCACCATAGATGATGTCTCCACGTACAGGTACAGCCTGAGACTTTCCAAGGTTTACGATGGCTTCATCGATCAATCTGAACGCATCCGCATAGATGTCTGCTCCGCTGTCGTAAACAGGTTCAAGATTTTTCTCTTCTACAGAGTTACCTTTAAAGGCTTCTGTGTAAGGAACATCACCCCAAAGATCCACCATAGTAGTGAAATAATAAGCCTTCATTAACTGTGCAACTCCTAAATATTTAGGGGTTACTTCAGGATCTGCAGCACTGATCATTTCCTCTAAATCCTTTAGTGGACCAGAGTAGAGGTAGTTCCATGTACCGTTCCAGCTTGAGTTGGTGAAGTTAAAGTCGTCACTACTCGTGTTGATAGCTTGGAAGCCCATGGTAGAGTTATTCAACCCACCTCCGAAAGTATTCAAACCTTCGAACTGTGCGTTGGTCAGTAGGAGCTCAAGCGACGCCTGGCTCGCACTGTTTGGATCTACGTTAATATCAAGGTCGTTTAACTCACATGATACCATTCCAAGGGCAACAATACTTGCTCCAAAGAATAAACGTATGTTGTTGAATTTAAATTTCATTGTTCTTCGTTTTAATATTGTTCAATTAGAATGTCAAGCTTAGGTTGAAACTCACACTACTTGTAGTTGGAGTTGCACCGTATTCAAATCCTTGAACGTTTGACGCAGCACTCTCTGCCAATACCTCAGGGTCTAAGTTTAGCCCTTCAAGCATGTTAGGAGCCTTCCACCATAGGTTACGCCCACTTACACCAAGTGAACCTGATCCGAATGGAGTTTTGTCAAGAATGCTCTTTGGAAGCGTATAGCTCAAACCTACCTCACGAAGACGAATGGTAGTCACATCATAGATGTTTACCTCGTCTTGACCGTAAGCTCCCCATCCGTTAGAGAAGTGAGAGTCAAACGCTGTGATTGGAGTAGTATTCTGAATAGTATTTCCACTTGCATCTAGGATGGGCTGGAAGGTTTGGTTACTTCCGTAAACCCCAGGAACTACACGTAGAGCCTCTCTGTTTACAGAGTTCGCTAATTGACCTCTAAGCATTAATGATGCAGCAGTAAACGAGTACATATCTCCACCTTCTCTCCAGTCAATTAATGCTCTAAGTGTAAAGTTCTTGAACTTAAAGCTGTTTGTGATACCTAATGTAAAATCAGGGTTTGGATCACCAATTACAGTAGACTGCGCCGATGCAAATGGAAGACCAGTAGCCTTATCAATAAGGAGGTTTCCGTTCTCATCTTTAGCATTCTCTGTACCGAAGATCTGACCGTAAGGAAGACCGTTTCTGTGGATAGTTCCTAAAGAAGATCCAGGACCACCGATAAAGATTTCTCCGTTCGGACCTGCATCAACCACTAAAGACTTAATCTTAGTGAACGCGAAATAGGTATTCCACGTGAAGTTGTCAGTAGCAACAGGATAAACATCCATACCGATTTCGATACCCTTGTTGTTTAGCTCTCCAACGTTTACAACCTGTGAAGTAAATCCGCTTGAACGTGCTACAGATGCAGTAGCGATTTGTTCAGTAGAGGTTCTGTTAAAGTAGGTGAAGTCTAAACTCATTCTGTTATTGAATAGAGTCGTAGCCAAACCAGCTTCAAATTCTGTTGTAAACTCAGGCTTCAACGTAGAGTTTCCTAACGTGTTATTAAGAGAAGCTCGGTTCACTGCTCCGTAGATAGGAGAAGTGAACGGGTTGAAGATGTTGAAGTTTGTCAACGTTCTGTAAGGTGTAGCATCGTTACCTACTTTGGTATTTGATACACGAAGTTTCAAGCTGTTGATTACTTCAGGAAGTTCAACGGCTTCGCTTAGCAAGAACGAAAGACTAGCTCCTGGGTAGAAGTAGCTGTTCGCTCCTTGTGGAAGGGTTGAAGACTGATCTTGACGACCTACAAGCCCTAAATAAAGCATGTCTTTATATCCTAATTGAACGTCGGCAAAAACACCGTAAAGTCTTCTCAAGCTTAAAAAGTCGTAATCAACAATCTGTGTTGATGTACCACTAGTAATGTTCAAACCTCTAGAGATAATTACGTTACCGGTAACACTTCTTCTAGTAAGTTTTCTTTCGTTAGCGTTCAGACCAGCAACCGCAGTAAGCGTGATATCGTCGGTCAAATCTTTGTTGATATTCAAAAGAGCAGTAAAGTCACGCTCTGTGTTGTTTACATCAACAGTTCTTACACTACCAAGGGCATCACTAATACCTCCTGGAACACTGTTATAGCGTTGGAAATCGTGATAGCTGTTGATACCCGCCTTAACGGTAACATTGATCCCGTCAGCAATATCGTATCCAACAGTCAAGTTTCCATACGCACGGTTAACGTCAGACTTGTAGAAGTTGTTGTTAGCGATCCAAATAGGGTTATCCAGTGCACGGTAGAAGATGTTTGAACCATCTGCTGGATTTTCCCATGGAAGACCCATTAGGTCAAAGTTTCTAGGTAGATAGAATAAACGTGCGTAGATAGATCCACCTCCACCACCGAAGTAGTCGTTGAATGCAGATGCCCCTGATTTTGGAGACTGCTGTGAAGTATTTACGTAGTTTACTGTACCTGAAACCGTAATTCCGTTGTCAAGTGTAGCGTTACCTCCAGTATAGAAGCTTGTTCTTCTTACGAACTGATTTGGAACGATACCCCCTTGGTTGGTATTAGAGAAACCTGCGTTAACAGTTCCTTTTTCGCTACCACCACTTAAACTGATCGCGTGATCCATCGTTTCACCTGTTTGGAAGAATCCTCCAATGATATCATTAGGGCGGATCTCGTAAGGGGCAGAAACATTACGGATGCTACCGTCAGGCATTGTGTATTCTTGCATTAAATCTGGGAATACACCTGGGAAACGGTTTGAAACAGGGTTTGAAGCCGTTCCGTCAGGATATGGAGTTCCATCAGGATATAATGAATACGTTTTGGTGTAGTTTGTACCGTACTCTTGGTTGATGCGATCTACGTGATCTGGCATAGGAGCACCCCAGTTTCCGATGAAACCACCGTTATATACTTGGTTTGAACCTTGAGTATAAACGTCTTGGTAATCAGGAATACCTGAAAGGTTTGTGATCATCATTGAACCGTTGTACGTTACCTCAAGTCCTTTTCTAGAACGCGTAGAAGCCCCTTTCGTGGTAATTACTACCACACCATTGGTTGCACGTGATCCGTAAAGTGCCGAGGCAGCTGCACCCTTAAGTACAGAAATACTTTCGATAGAGTTTGGGTCTAAGTCAAAACCACGGTTTGAGAATACCGTATTTTGACCAGCACCAGCTGTAGCGTTTACACTGTTGTCAAAAGGAATACCATCAACGATGAATAACGGTTGCGTGTTACCTGTCAATGAAGACATACCGCGAATGTTGATTTTAGTACCCTGTCCTGGAGCACCACCACCACCGGTAATGTTTACCCCAGTCATTTTACCTTGCATTGCACGGATAAGATCTGGTTCTGCACGTCCTTGAACGTCTTCACCAGTTACTTTGGCAACAGCATACCCTAATGATCTTGCTTCTCTCTTCAAACCTAAAGAGGTTACAACCACTTCATCAAGTTGTTGTGCATCATCCTCCATTTGGATAGAATAGAAATCGCTTGAACCTACGGTAATGCGTACTTCTTTTTGGCCGATGTACGATAATACAAGTACATCTCCTACTGAAGCCTGAAGTGTAAAGTTTCCGTCAAAATCAGATTGAGTACCAGTTATGGTACCATCGATAATGATGTTAACACCAGGCAGCGGAACGTTTGACGAGTCTGTCACTGTTCCTGAAATCGTCTTAGACTGCGCAAAAGTGAACTGCGCAACTAACGCTAAAAGCAGCGTTAGGATTCCATTTGACATTGCTTTCATATAAATTAACATTTGTTTAAGAAGCGTAAAAGTGTGAATTAATTGTTAAATCACAAAGTTTTTTTTTAGCTCCTGCTCGTTAATTTAACAGTAAAGCAAGGTTTTTAGGTTAAATTTTAGAAAAATGAAAATTATTGTTGTCAAAAGAACTAATGCTCTAAAATCTCAACTGTTCCTTCCCAATCCGGGTCGCTACTACCTATCCATTTGCCCACTTGTTCGTCATAAGAAATGGCATTGATTCTTCCGTGATATCCTGGCTGCTTCTGTAGTTTAAATGGTATACCTAAAGAATCTAGCTGGGCTAAGATGCCTGAGTCAACGTTTAGTCCTGGGTGTGCTTCTAGAAGTAAGGTGTCGCCATCCGGATAGATACGAGCTCTTTCTACTGCTTTATTCATCGGTAGTTTTAGGTCGAGATGATTCTTAATTGTTTGAACAATTGCTGTTACGATACGACTTCCACCAGCAGCGCCTAATGCGATGACCGGTTTGTTCTCTGAAAGCACTAACGTAGGAGAGATATGGGAGTTGGCTCTATCACCAGGTTTATAGTCTCCTAAATATCCTCCCATAGTAACGGCATAAAGAAAGCCTAGGGATTCTGTTGCGACTTTTGAACCCATATTGGGTCCAATAGTCTGAGTTAGAGATATGATACGCCCATTCTTGTCTGCGGCAGTAAGGTGTGATGTGTGACCTTGTGGGCTATACCATGAAATAGGATCTGTATTTAACCTCACACTTACCGTTGTTAGATCGTTAATGATCTCTTCTGCTTGGCTTTTTGCCAATTCTTTTGACAAGAGCGCTTCTAAGCTGTCTTTCTGAGCACGCCTTTTGGAATACGCTTTTGAAATAGCATGCCGCGTAATACGTATATCTGTTAAAGGATCTTCTTGTTCTAAATCAAAATGATCCAGAATCTGCAGCATATTAACGGTAATCGCCCCATATGATGGCAAGTAGAGGCTGTAGATGTTATGGTTTTTGTATTCTCCTTTAACAATCTCAGCGGTTTTTGCTTCGTAATTTTCAAGATCTTCTTTGGTGAGATAGCCATTGTTTCGCTTAAAATCCGCTACGATGGAATCCGCCACAGGTCCTTTGTAAAAACCATCCCTTCCTTCTTGTGAGATACGCTCTAAAACAACAGCTAGTTCTGGTTGAACAAGTAATTCGTTTGCCTGGTAATTTGAACCGTCGCTTTTCAGAAAGTGCTTACGGGTTCCTTTATAGTTTGTGATGGATGTTTGTGCGGCTTTTTGTCTAAAAGCTTCCCCTGGCAAAAGTTTAAATCCATTTCTGGCATAAGATATTGCAGGTGCCATTACTTTTGAAAGAGGTAACACACCATGTTCCTCATGTATTTTTATCAATCCCGCTACCACTCCTGGAATTCCTATGGTTTTATACCCTTCTCTATCTTTTGAGTTATTATCATAGTTCTGCGGCACCTGTGTTGAAGCGTCAATCCCGCTTATACCTTCAATAGGGTCATAGACGATAGCTTGGAGCCTTCCACCTATACCACTCATCGAAGGTTCGACAACTGAGAGGGTAAATGCTGCGGCTACTGCTGCATCTGCTGCGTTCCCTCCTGACTCATACATCGATAAGCCGGCTTTGCTTGCTAAAGGATGTGCTGAGGCAATGGCACTGGTACTACTGAAATCACCTGCTTCTTTACATGAAATGGCACAGCTAGCAATTAAGGCGATTAGAAGGATATAGGTTCTATTGATTATGTACATGACGATGTATTTGAGTTGGTTAAAAATAAAAAAAGCCACCCGAAGGTGGCTTTTTATAATCAAAGAGTATCTCTTAGTTATAGATATCGGTTTTCACCATTTGATCTACAAAGCCTGGGAAGTTCGAATTTGAAGCTTCTTCAGATGCTGGGTAGATAAAGCGTTGAGGAATAGTAGTCTCATTCGCATTTTTAATAGGAACACCAATAGCGTTATTCGTTCTAAGTACATCTTGGAAGACAGGAAGACCAATAACAGAACAGTATTTTTCAAATAATGCCTCATGTATTAGCGCCATGCTAACCGTTGATTGACCATTTGATGCCATACCTTCGGCTTCAAAGTCTGCTAAAACATAAGCATCATAAGTAGATCCATGCTTTATAGCGTTTGAAGCTCTTACTGCGTTAATGGCAGCGATTGCATCGTCTGTTACACCTAAACGTGCAGCAGCTTCAGCTCTGATCAACTGAACCTCTTCAAAAGAAATTACCGGGAATGATGCGGTCTGAGCAGCGAATCCGTCGGTAGTATTGTAGCTTAAGCCATTGGCTGAAGAAACATAGTAGTCATAACGTGCAGACTCATCTGTTTTAGCATTTCCTCTGTACACATCTTCCCCTTCCTTAAGCAGGCGAGACATATAGCTATTTTGAACTCTCAAGTAATCTTGACGTTGTTCAACTTCAAACTGCCAGAAAAGGTTTTCTCCGTAGTTAGCAACTGAGTGCTTAATACTCCAGTCGTTTGCCTTACTTGCAAAATTAGCGGCTACTGCTGCAGAATGTGCATTTTGGTATTCACCAAGGGCAAGGTAGTATCGCGCTTTAAGCGCTTCGGCTACCTGCGCCCAAGTTGATGCGCTCTCAAATACATTGTTTGCGGCACTTGCCGATCCTGCTTTAGAAGCCCCTTCTGTAAGCATGCTTATAGCACCTCTTAGAACTGTTTCTTGCTCCTCAAAATTAGGATCTGGAAACTCTGGATTATTAACTTCTGAAAACGGAATATCGTTAAATAATAACGCTGCCTCAGCAAAGTAGTAAGCCTCTAGAATAGCTGCAATACCATCTACTTGAGTGTTTCCGCCTGCTTGTGCTTTAGAACGCACAATTTGGGCTTGGGTAATACCTCTTTGGAAAATATCTTCCCAAAGAGCTTCGTAAGTGGCTGCGTTGGTACTATATGTATTTAACGTACCGTATTGTCTATCAAAACCAGTCAACTGGTCTGTAAAAATTGCAGTAATACGTGCAGGTTCTGCTTCTGCAACCGAGGCAACATTCAGCAGTGAGTGGTTTAAAAGTAAACTGATCGGAGCATCAGTAAACTGATTGGGGTTATCATTTAACCCTTCTACTGGACCCTCACAAGCTGTGATGAGTGCACCAGCGAGAAATAAATAGATATATTTTTTCATTTTGATCATTTTTAGTGTTTTAGAAGTTAAGTTTCAGATTCAGTAAAACACTGCTTGTTCCAGGGTTAGTAAAGTAATCTAAACCACGTCCTTTCGAAGCACCAGTCAAGTTGACCTCTGGATCAACTCCAACGAAATCAGTAATTAGAAGAAGGTTTCTTCCAGCTACTCCAAGTTGACCTGATTTAGCTCCTACAGTCTTCAATAAAGAAGAAGGTAATTGATAGTTTAGGCTTACTTCACGGAGTTTAATCCATGAGGCATCTTGGATGAATTGCTCATCTAAATCACCAAAACCACCACCATTGGTTCTATACCAATCTTCGTTTAAGGCTACTTGTCCTCCTCCGAAATCACCAACATTACCTCTAAAGGTAGTTCCTGCTGGTATCACGTCGCTGCTTCCATAAATAGGCAGATCAACTGGGGCTACAGACTCGTTTGCGGTGGTTGGGTGAATACCAAAGTAATTCAATACCCCTTGTGTACCAGCCCACATGTCGTTCCCTTGAGAAGTTTCAAATAGGAAAGAGAAATTTAAAGCTTTATAATCTAAATTCATTCCTAATCCTGCTCTGAAGTCAGGGTTAGGGTCTCCAATCACAGCCTGTTCGTCTGCAATAAGTGGGAAACCACTCGCGTCAGTAGCGATACTTCCGTCAGCATTGCGCTCGTAGGCTCCTCCAAAGATAGCTGCAAAAGGCTCTCCTTCTTTTACTACAGACCCTGTAGAGGTGAATCCACTCAATACAACACGGCTAACATCCGGAAGTTTCTCTACAATATTCTTGTATGCTGTAAAGTTTCCGAATACGTTCATACTGAAATCTCCCGATTTGTATAAATCATAACTGAAGTCAAATTCAACCCCAGTATTAGAGATCTCTGCAGCATTAATATAACGACTGGTAAAACCAGTGGTGGCAGGTACTTCAACGCTGAGAATACCATCTGTGGTTAATCGGTCGTAATACGTAAACCCTAATGAAAGTTTATTGTCGAAGAATCTTGAGTCGAAACCGAATTCTGTTTCAGTTACTCGCTCTACTTTCAAGTCTGGATTACCTTGAGTATCACTTCTTCGAACCGTACCACCATAATTGGCACCATCGATGTAATCACCCCAACCTTCAGAACCTGCGGTTGATGTGATAAAGTTACTTGCGTTAAGGTATAAAGAAGGTGAAATACCCACTTGACCGTAAGAAGCTCTTAGCTTAAGGAACGATAATGCCCCTTCACCTGATTCTTTGGCAACATAACCTGCTGTAACCGCAGGGTAGAAGTTCAAATCAGTTAAGGTAGTTGTACGCTCAAGTCTACCTGCTACATCCACTAACAAGTTTTTGAAAAGATCAAATGACAATGAATAATAGGCTGAGTTTTTTACTTCTTTTGATTTGTACTCAGAAGCTAAGATGTTTCCGTTTACCGCATTACCCACCAATTGTTTTGATGGATCTGGATTTAAGAAAACGTTCGTAGAAGAGCTGAAACGATAGTAATCGTTTTGCTCTAAAACGTACCCTACTACGTAATTTAATCCGAAGTTTTCACCAAAGGATTTGTTACCGTTTAAGAAAAGGTTGACGTTTTGAACAGTTTCAGAGTAATCATTCTTGTAAAAACCACCCTGAGTCCAGTCACCTGAAGAGTTTGCTGGATAGTAGTTTTCACGGCGGTCAACATAAAAGTCCATACCGTAACGCCCAGTAAACTTCAAGTTATCCGAGAGGGTAACATTGACTTCAGGGGCCACCGTAAAGCGGACCACTTCATTGGGGTTAGTGACCTCATTAATAGTCCAACCTGGATTGTTGTAAATACCAGCTGCTTCACCGATTTGTCTATTTCTATACGAACGGTGGCTATTTGGTCTTCCGACAGCGTCATCCGGCCCCGTATAATATGTACCGATATAGTCTGTATTGTTAAAATCTGGAGCAGTTCTTAAATACCCTAAATATAAACCGTTAAGGTTCGACCCTGTTTGGATTCTGTTTGATTTGATATTGATGAAAGACGTATTAATACGTGTCTCAATTTTATCCGATAGCTTGTTTGTTTGGTTTATTCTGAATGTATTTCTATCGTAATCAGATAAACCATTGATCACACCTTTCTGATCTAAACGAGTATAACTGAAATAGGTAGAACTTTTATCACTTGCTGAAAAGTTAATTCCTAAGTTATAGTTCTGTTGAAGCCCTGTTCTGAAGATCATGTCGCGGTTAACCTGGTTAAAAACCTCGCGACTATTTTTCTCTGTTACAGGGTAATATGTTGCTCCAGTGATATCTCCTACGAAATAAGGTCCAGAGGTGTCGAATATATCTGAGCCACCTGAACGATCGGCGATCTTATCTCCCCAAGAAAGACCTGAGGCATTAGAACTCCAAACTCCACGTGCTCCCTGACCGAATACACCTTGTTTTTCGTGCTCTCTGTTTACTTCGTCAATACTGATAGAAGTTGAGAAGTTAACATCCAATCGTCCTGCACCTGCAAGACCTCTTTTAGTTTGAATCACCACTACACCGTTCGCAGCACCAGAACCCCATACCGCAGCAGCAGCTGCACCTTTAAGGATGGTCATGCTAGCGATATCTGAGGCTGGAATATCATTCAAGCGCGATTGCTGAACAACCCCCGCAGTAGATGATCCAAAATTACTGTTTGAAATAGGCACACCATCAACGATAATAAGTGGTGAACTATCTCCAAGAACAGTATTCTGTCCACGAATCTGAATAAAAGCACCAGCACCCGGATCTCCAGAAGTTTGAGTAATCAATACCCCTGACGATTTACCAGCTACACCTTGTAATAGTCCGGTTTCACCAGATTTTACAATGTTTTCACTTTTTATGAGCGTGGCGGAAGAAATGTCATTGTCTTTCTTTCTTTCAAGACCTAAGGCTGTAACAACCACCTCTTCTAACGCGTTATCTAGGGCTAAAGACACATCTATAGTGTCTGATGAGCCAACTACTACCGTTTGCTTTGTGTATCCGACAAAACTAAATTCTAGTGTTTGGCCAACTTCAGCCTGAATAGCATAGTTTCCATCGAAGTCTGTAGAAACACCATTAGTAGTTCCCTGAACTAGAACGGTGGCTCCCGGTAATGGAATACCGCTTTCATCAACTACCGTTCCGGTAATTGTCTTTCCTTGTGCTACTGCCACCTGAAAGAGGACTAAAGACAGTAGTGTTACAAGAAGATTAAGTTTCTTCTTCATGATTTAAAGATTTAGTTAAAGTTCAAAATTCAGAAAAAAATGTTAAAAAACCTCATTTCATTGCATTTTGTTAAGATAAAATGAGTTTTCATTAAACAAAACGGATAGGAACTGAGTTATCGAAACGATGGTTAGTTTCTTAAAAATATTATCCTGTTTGATTTATAAATAAAATTAGATACATTTGCAGCCCCTTAAAATGGGGAGTAAATAATTTACATGCCAACTATATCACAATTAGTAAGAAAAGGTAGACACTCAATAGCCAAGAAGAGTAAATCGGCGGCTTTGGAGTCGTGTCCTCAACGTAGAGGCGTATGTACTCGTGTATATACGACTACCCCTAAGAAACCAAACTCAGCGATGAGAAAGGTGGCTAGGGTTAGGTTGACCAATGGTAAAGAGGTCAACGCCTACATCCCAGGAGAAGGACACAATCTTCAAGAGCACTCGATAGTATTGGTACGTGGTGGACGTGTTAAGGACTTGCCTGGAGTTCGTTATCACATTATTAGAGGAGCCCTTGATACCGCAGGTGTTGCTGGGAGAACACAAAGACGTTCTAAATACGGTGCGAAACGCCCTAAGAAGTAACCCGCTTAATTACGCAGTATCATGAGAAAAAGACAAGCAAAAAAACGCCCGTTACTTCCAGATCCAAAGTTTGGTGACCAATTAGTAACGCGTTTCGTTAATATGATGATGTGGGACGGAAAGAAATCAGTTTCGTTTCGCATTTTTTACGATGCTATAGATATCGTAAATGAGAAAAAAACAGACGACGAAAAGTCGGCTTTAGAAATCTGGAAGGATGCCTTATCGAATGTAATGCCGCACGTTGAAGTGCGCAGTCGTCGTGTAGGAGGCGCTACTTTTCAGATTCCTATGCCTATTCGTCCAGATCGCAAGATCTCTACGGCTATGAAATGGCTCATTAGTTTCGCTCGTAAGCGTAACGAGAAGTCTATGGCTCAGAAGCTAGCCGCCGAAATTTTAGCTGCTGCTAAAGAAGAAGGTGCCGCTGTGAAGAAGCGTATGGACACGCACAAAATGGCCGAAGCAAACAAAGCATTCTCACACTTTAGATTCTAATTGTAATCATGTCAAGAGATTTATCACTTACTCGTAACATTGGAATTGCAGCGCATATTGACGCTGGAAAGACAACGACTACAGAGCGTATTCTTTTTTACACCGGTGTGAGCCACAAGATTGGTGAAGTACACGATGGTGCCGCCACTATGGACTGGATGGAGCAGGAGCAAGAACGTGGTATTACCATTACTTCTGCAGCTACCACTTGTACGTGGACTTTCCCTACAGAAAACGGTCAACCAACAGCTGACGCTAAGCCTTACCACTTTAATATAATCGATACCCCCGGTCACGTTGATTTTACTGTAGAGGTAAACAGATCTTTACGTGTGCTTGACGGTTTGGTATTTTTATTTAGTGCTGTGGATGGGGTAGAGCCTCAATCTGAAACAAACTGGAGATTAGCGGATAATTACAAAGTTCCACGTATGGGCTTTGTGAATAAGATGGACCGTCAAGGAGCTAACTTCCTTAATGTTTGTACCCAGGTACGCGAGATGTTAAAGTCTAATGCGGTACCAATTGTTCTTCCTATCGGAGACGAAGCAGACTTTAGAGGAATCGTAGATTTAGTTAAGAATCGTGCGATTGTATGGCATGATGACAAATACGGATCGACTTTCGATGTCATTGACATACCTGCTGAAATGCAAGAAGAAGTGAGAGAGTATAGAGCGGCGCTTATTGAGGCGGTAGCTGAATACGACGAAAACCTCATGGAAAAATTCTTCGAAGATGAGGATTCTATTACTGAAGACGAGGTTCATGCAGCGCTTCGTGCAGCTGTTATGGATATGAGTATCATTCCTATGGTATGCGGCTCTTCATTCAAGAATAAAGGTGTTCAATTCTTATTAGATGCCGTTTGTCGCTATCTACCTTCTCCTCTTGATAAAGAGGCGATTGTTGGTACAAATCCGGATAACGATCAAGAAATTGCTCGTAAGCCGGATCCAAAAGAACCATTTGCGGCCCTTGCCTTTAAGATTGCAACGGATCCTTTCGTAGGTCGTTTGGCTTTCTTTAGAGCTTATTCAGGTACATTGAATGCCGGTTCATACGTGTTGAACAATCGCTCAGGAAATAAAGAGCGTATTTCACGTATTTATCAGATGCACTCAAACAAGCAGAATGCAATCGATTCCATCTCTGCTGGGGATATTGGTGCTGCTGTGGGATTCAAGGATATTAAAACGGGAGATACGCTGTCGGATGAAAAGCATCCAATCGTACTTGAAAGTATGGTATTCCCTGATCCTGTTATCGGTATCGCAGTTGAGCCTAAAACAAAGGCTGACGTTGATAAATTGGGTATGGCTTTAGCGAAATTGGCTGAAGAAGATCCAACCTTCCAAGTTAAAACTGACGAAGCTTCAGGTCAGACCATTATTTCTGGTATGGGAGAGCTTCACTTAGATATTATCGTTGATCGTCTTAAGCGTGAGTTTAAGGTCGAGGTAAATCAAGGACAACCTCAAGTAGAGTACAAAGAAGCGATTACAGCTTCTGCGAACCACCGTGAGGTGTACAAGAAGCAAACGGGTGGTCGTGGTAAATTCGCAGATATCGTATTTACTATGGAGCCTGCTGAAGAAGGAAAAACAGGTCTTGAATTCGTTAATGAAATTAAGGGTGGTAACATTCCGAAGGAATTTATTCCATCAGTAGAAAAAGGATTTAAAGATGCTATGAAAAATGGTCCTTTAGCCGGATTCGAGATGGATAGTATGAAGATTGTCTTGAAGGACGGTTCTTTCCACCCTGTGGATTCGGATCAACTTTCTTTCGAGTTAGCAGCCAAATTAGGGTATAAAGAGGCAGCTAGAGCGGCTAGAGCGGTAATTCTTGAGCCGATCATGAAACTAGAAGTATTGACCCCAGAAGAAAACATGGGTGATATCGTTGGGGATCTTAACCGTAGACGTGGTCAAGTGAACAACATGGACGATAGAGCTGGATCTAAAGTGGTTAAAGCCCAAGTTCCTCTTTCAGAGATGTTTGGATATGTAACTTCTTTGAGAACGCTTTCTTCAGGACGTGCTACTTCTACTATGGAATTTTCACATTATGCCGAAACTCCTCCGAATATTTCTGAAGAGGTCATTAAGGCTTCAAAAGGAGTTTAACGAAACTATTTAGCGGCCATGAGTCAAAAGATTAGAATTAAATTAAAATCATACGATCACAACCTAGTAGATAAATCTGCTGAGAAGATTGTGAAGACAGTAAAGACAACAGGTGCTGTTGTAACGGGTCCAATCCCATTACCAACAAACAAGAAAATCTTTACAGTGCTAAGATCTCCTCACGTGAACAAGAAGTCTAGAGAGCAGTTTCAATTGAGCGCTTACAAGAGACTTCTCGATATCTACAGCTCTTCATCAAAGACCATTGATGCGCTTATGAAGCTTGAGCTTCCAAGTGGAGTTGAGGTAGAGATCAAAGTATAAGTATACGGGCATAAGCCCGTAACTGACATGTCTTAAACGAGGGTTTAAGAAAAACGGTGAAAGAAAAAATCTGGGTCAGAGCTTTTCTTGACCCAATTTTTTTGAGAATAAGTATTAATTAAAATTAGAAATAGAATGTCTGGGTTAATTGGAAAAAAAATCGGCATGACCAGCATCTTTGATGAGAACGGAAAGAATATTCCGTGTACTGTCATTCAGGCTGGACCATGTGTGGTTACCCAAGTCAGAACCGAAGAGGTTGATGGGTACAATGCGCTTCAACTGGGTTTCGATGACAAGGCAGAAAAACGTGCGAATAAGGCCGAAATCGGTCACGCCAAAAAAGCCGGAACTTCTCCTAAAAAGAAGCTCGTCGAATTCCTGAATTTTAGCGGTGATCACCAGTTAGGGGATACATTAGATGTATCGCTCTTTAACGAGGGTGAGTTTATTGATGTTATTGGTACATCTAAAGGAAAAGGATTCCAGGGTGTTGTGAAGCGCCATGGGTTTGCCGGTGTTGGTCAAGCTACGCACGGTCAGCACAACCGACTTAGAGCTCCAGGTTCTATTGGTGCGGCTTCTTATCCTGCACGTGTGTTTAAAGGTCTTCGAATGGCTGGACGCATGGGAGGTGAGACGGTAACCGTTGAGAACTTACAAGTCGTTAAGGTTGACGCTGAGAAAAATATTATTGTAGTAAAAGGCTGTGTTCCTGGTCACAAGAACGCATACGTAACAGTTCAGAAATAATGGAACTAGAAGTTTTAGATCTTAAAGGAAAGTCAACAGGTAGAAAGGTTACCCTTTCTGACGCTGTTTTTGGAATTGAGCCAAACGAGCACGCTATTTACTTAGATGTTAAACAGTATTTAGCACACCAACGTCAAGGTACGCACAAAGCGAAAGAGCGTGCTGAGATTGCAGGTAGTACTCGAAAGCTTAAAAAGCAAAAAGGAACAGGTACTGCGCGTGCCGGTTCTATTAAATCTCCTGTATTTAGAGGAGGTGGTCGTATTTTCGGCCCACGCCCTAGAGCTTACGAGCAAAAGCTGAACAAAAATGTGAAGCGTCTAGCTCGAAAGTCTGCGCTTAGCATGAAATCAAAAGGGCAAGCGTTACATATTATTGAAGACTTTCAATTTGACACTCCAAAGACCAAAAGTTTCCAAGGAGTACTTGAGTCATTGGGTATCAACGACAAAAAGTCACTCTTTGTGTTGGCTGACGCTAACAAAAATGTATATTTGTCGTCTCGAAATTTAGAGCACTCTAAAGTTGTAACTACTTCAGATTTAAATACTTACAATATTATGAATGCTTCAAATGTTGTTGTTTCTGAGGCTGCTGTTGCAATAATCGAGGAGAGTTTAACCAAATAAGGGGATCATGAGTGTATTGATAAAACCAATTATTACAGAAAAAATGACGGCAGACAGCGAGCTGTTTAACCGTTATGGCTTCATTGTTGATCCCAAGGCGAACAAGCTCCAGATTAAGGAAGCCGTTGAGCAAGCTTATGGTGTTCGTGTTGAAAAGGTGAGAACCATGAATTATGGTCCTGAGCGCAAGACACGTTACACTAAAACAGGTATTCAACACGGCAAGTCAAACGCCATCAAGAAGGCGATTGTTGACGTAGCCGAAGGGGATGCTATTGATTTTTACAGTAATCTATAATACGAACAGATGTCGGTTAGAAAATTAAAACCAATAACTCCAGGACAGCGCTTTAAGGTGGTGAATGGCTTTGATGCGATCACAACCTCGACTCCTGAGAAGTCATTGATTGCTCCGCTTAAAAAGACTGGTGGCCGTAACTCTTCTGGTAAGATGACTGCATCTCACCGTGGTGGTGGTCACAAGAGACGTTACCGTCTTATCGACTTTAAGCGTAACAAGTCAGGTGTTGCTGAGGTATTGAGTATAGAATACGATCCGAATAGAACAGCGTTTATTGCACTAACGCAATACGCGGACGGAGAGAAGCGTTATATCGTCGCTCCAAATGGCTTAGCTGTTGGATCTAAAATCTCTTCAGATGCGGGATCTTCTCCTGATATAGGGAATGCACTGAAATTATCAGAGATTCCTCTAGGGACGATTATTTCTTGTATTGAATTGCGTCCTGGTCAAGGAGCTGTTCTTGCCAGAAGTGCAGGAACATTCGCTCAATTAATGGCAAAGGACGGTAAGTTCGTTACCATTAAACTTCCTTCAGGTGAAACACGTCTAATTCTAGCTGAATGTTTGGCTATGATTGGTGCTATTTCTAATTCTGATCATCAGCTTATCGTTTCAGGTAAGGCTGGTAGAAGTCGTTGGTTAGGAAGAAGACCACGTACGCGTCCTGTTGTGATGAACCCCGTTGATCACCCCATGGGAGGTGGTGAAGGTAGAGCTTCAGGAGGTCATCCACGTTCTAAGAACGGTATTCCTGCTAAAGGGTTCCGTACACGTTCTAAGACTAAGGATAGCAACAGATATATTGTAGAACGAAGAAAGAAATAATCAATGTCACGTTCATTAAAAAAAGGTCCGTTTGTGCATCACAGTCTTGAAAAAAAGGTTCAAGCTAATGTTGCCTCAGGTAAGAATTCAGTGATTAAGACCTGGTCAAGAGCATCAATGATCACTCCTGATATGGTAGGTCAAACGATAGCGGTTCACAACGGTAAGCAATTTGTTCCTGTGTATGTCACAGAAAACATGGTAGGTCACAAACTTGGAGAGTTTTCACCTACGCGTTCCTTCAGAGGCCACGCCGGAGCAAAAAACAAGGGTAAAAAGTAATCTTGAGCTATGGGAGTTCGTAAAAAATTAATGGCAGACAGAATTAAAGAGGAGCGCAAGAGCATCGCTTTTGCACGTCTTAATGACTGTCCGACATCACCGAGAAAGATGCGATTGGTAGCTGACCTCATTAGAGGAAAGCAAATTGAAATGGCACTTGCAATTTTGAGATTTAATTCAAAAGAGGCTTCAAAACGCCTTGAAAAATTAGTGCTTTCAGCTGTGGCTAATTGGCAAGCTAAGAATGAAGATGCTGATGTTGAATCGGCTAATCTTTACATTAAAGAAATCACGGTTGATCCTGGAACAATGCTCAAGCGTTTGCAAACTGCCCCTCAGGGTAGAGCGCACCGTATCCGCAAAAGATCAAACCACGTGACTGTGACTTTGGGTTCAACTATTAACGCTGAAGCAACAAAATAATATGGGACAAAAAACTAACCCAATCGGAAATCGTTTAGGAATCATCAGAGGATGGGAATCGAACTGGTACGGAGGAAACGATTATGGTGATAAAATTGCCGAGGACGATAAGATTAGAAAGTACGTTAAAGCGCGTCTTTCTAAAGCAAGCGTTTCAAGAGTTATTATTGAGCGCACCCTAAAGTTGATAACGATTACAATTACAACCGCACGTCCGGGTATCATTATTGGAAAGGCCGGTCAAGAGGTTGATAAATTAAAAGAAGAGCTCAAGAAAATCACCTCTAAGGATGTTCAGATTAACATTCATGAGATTAAGCGTCCTGAGCTTGATGCTAACCTAGTGGCTGCTTCTATTGCACGTCAAATTGAGAATCGTATTTCTTACAGACGTGCTATTAAAATGGCTATCGCTGCTGCAATTCGTATGAATGCAGAAGGAATTAAGGTGATGATTTCTGGTCGTTTGAACGGTGCTGAGATGGCGCGTTCAGAATCTTATAAAGAAGGTCGTATTCCGCTTTCAACATTTAGAGCAGATATCGATTACGCTCTTGAAGAAGCACATACTACCTATGGTAGACTCGGAATCAAGGTTTGGATCATGAAAGGTGAGGTGTATGGTAAGAGAGAGTTATCTCCCTTAGTAGGCCTATCTACCAATCAATCTAAATCAAAACAAGAAGGGCCGAAACGCCGTCGTAGAAAGTAATTAACACAACGTAAAGTAAGATGTTACAACCGAAAAGAACCAAATTCCGTAAGGCCCAGAAAGGCCGCATGAAAGGAATCTCGCAAAGAGGACATCAGTTGTCTAACGGAATGTTCGGAATAAAATCAACGGACTCTATGTTCATTACCTCAAGACAGATCGAGGCTGCTCGTATTGCTGCTACAAGGTATATGAAACGTCAAGGTCAGCTTTGGATTAAAATTTTCCCGGATAAGCCTATTACAAAGAAGCCACTCGAGGTACGTATGGGTAAGGGTAAAGGTGCACCTGAGTATTGGGTAGCTGTAGTTAAACCTGGACGCATTTTATTCGAGGTTGCTGGAGTTCCTAAGGATGTAGCTCAAGAAGCATTGCGTTTAGCTGCACAGAAATTACCTGTGCGCACGAAGTTTATTGTAGCTAGAGATTACACGGCTGCCGAATAATTTTAGTAAGGATGAAACAGTCAGAAATTCAACAACTATCAAACGAAGAGTTAGCAGTAAAGCTAGCTTCTTTGAAAAAAGAATATGCAGACATGAAAGTGTCTCACGGAGTTTCTCAATTAGAGAACCCAATGGTGATTAGAGCTGCACGTAAGACCGTAGCTCGTCTAGCAACAGAATTGTCAAAAAGGGAATTACAATAACACCCTGGCCCTATGGAAAATAGAAACCTAAGAAAAGAAAGAATTGGTGTAGTTACCAGCAACAAAATGGAGAAATCTATTGTTGTATCTGAGGTTAAGCGCGTAAAGCATCCGATGTACGGAAAATTCGTTTTGAAGACCAAGAAATATGTGGCTCATGACGAGAAGAACGATTGCAACGAGGGAGATACCGTAAAGATTATGGAAACCCGTCCGATGAGCAAGCGCAAGTGCTGGAGATTAGTAGAAATTTTAGAACGAGCTAAGTAATACGATATGGTACAGCAAGAGTCTAGACTTAGAGTAGCCGATAATACAGGAGCAAAAGAGGTGCTAACCATCCGTGTTCTTGGAGGTACAAAAAGACGTTATGCGTCTTTAGGCGACAAGATTGTAGTTACTGTAAAAGAAGCTACCCCAAATGGAACAGTGAAGAAGGGATCTGTTTCAACTGCTGTTGTGGTTAGAACCAAGAAAGAGGTGCGTCGACCAGACGGATCTTACATTCGTTTTGACGACAATGCCTGTGTATTGTTGAATGCTGCAGGAGAAATGAGAGGTACTCGTGTTTTTGGTCCGGTGGCCAGAGAACTTAGAGACCGTCAGTTCATGAAAATCGTTTCATTAGCTCCTGAGGTGCTATAATATCACTACCATGATTAAACTAAAAGTTAAAACAGGAGACCAAGTAAGAGTTATTGCCGGTGAGCACAAAGGCTCAGAAGGCGCAATTCTTAAAATTGATCGCGAAAAGAATAGAGTTCTCGTTGAGGGAGTGAATCTTGTTTCTAAACACGAGAAGCCAAGTTCTAAAAACCCACAAGGAGGTATCGTTAAAAAAGAAGCTCCTATTCACCTTTCAAACGTTGCTTTGATTGATGCAAAGTCAGGTAAGACTACACGCGTTAAATACGAAGTGAGAGACGGAAAGAAAGTTCGAGTTTCAGTAAAGTCTAACGAAGTTATTTAGTGTGATGGAATACACGCCAAGATTAAAGAAAGAATACAGAGAGCGCATTATCGCCGCTTTGACTGAAGAATTCGGGTACAAGAATACCATGATGGTACCTAAACTCGAAAAAATCGTAATCAGCCGAGGTGTTGGCGCTGCAGTAGCAGACAAGAAACTCGTAGATCAAGCCGTTGATGAATTAACGCTTATCACAGGTCAAAAGGCAATCGCCACGATCTCTAAGAAGGACGTCGCATCATTCAAATTGCGTAAGGGAATGCCAATCGGCGCAAAGGTGACTTTGAGAGGAGAGCGCATGTATGAGTTTTTAGATCGTTTGATCACTGTTGCACTTCCTCGTGTAAGAGATTTCCAAGGAATTAAAGCTTCTGGCTTTGATGGTAGAGGAAATTACAACTTAGGGGTTACAGAACAAATCATCTTCCCAGAAATTAATATTGATAGAATCAATAGAATCAGTGGGATGGATATCACTTTCGTGACTACTGCTCCTACAGATAAAGAAGCAAAATCATTATTATCAGAACTAGGTCTACCTTTCAAAAAGAATTAAGATGGCTAAAGAATCAATGAAAGCCCGTGAGCGTAAAAGGGCAAAACTTATTGCGAAGTATGCAGCGAAGCGTCAGGCTTTGAAAGAGGCTGGTGATTACGAGGCATTGCAAAAGCTTCCTAAAAACGCTTCACCTGTTCGCGCTAGAAACCGTTGTAAGTTAACAGGTCGTCCAAGAGGATACATGAGAACTTTCGGTATTTCACGTGTAACCTTCAGAGAAATGGCAAACAAAGGGCTAATCCCCGGAGTAACCAAAGCTAGCTGGTAGATTAAAATAAAGAACGTTAAAGATGGTAACAGATCCAATCGCAGATTATTTGACCCGCATTCGTAATGCAAACAGTGCAGGGCATCGTGTGGTCGAAATTCCGGCTTCAAATTTGAAAAAAGAGGTCACAAAGATTCTCTTTGATCAAGGGTATATTTTGAGCTATAAGTTTGAAGAAAACGACGCTCAAGGGAGCATTAAAATTGCGTTAAAGTACGATAAGGCGACAAAAGAGCCCGTGATCAGAAAGATCCAGCGTGTGAGTAAGCCTGGTTTGAGAAAATACGCAGGTTCAGATGATCTTCCTCGTGTTTTAAATGGATTGGGAATTGCTGTGGTTTCAACTTCTAATGGAGTGATGACCTCTAAACAAGCCCGTGAACAAAAAGTAGGTGGCGAAGTACTTTGCTACGTTTACTAAGAATCGAATAGTTATGTCTAGAATAGGAAACAATCCCGTTAGAATACCTGAAGGTGTTACTGTTGACATTCAAGGTCAAGAAATCACCGTTAAGGGAAAACTTGGAGAACTCAAACAATCATTCGACGCAGTAGAAATTAAGATTGAAGATTCGAATCTATACGTTACGCGCCCTTCTGATTCAAAAGAGCACAAAGCGAAGCACGGTCTATACCGCTCGCTAGTTAACAATATGGTTAAGGGTGTCTCTGAGGGATGGACAAAAGAACTCGAATTGGTTGGGGTAGGATACAGAGCCAGTAATCAAGGACAAACCCTTGATTTAGCTGTTGGATTCTCACACAACATCATTTTTGAGATTGCACCAGAGGTTAAAGTAGAGACCGTTTCAGAAAAAGGGAAAAATCCTATCGTGAAATTGACTTCACACGACCGTCAATTGGTTGGGCAGGTAGCGGCCAAAATCCGTGCCTTTAGAAAGCCTGAACCTTACAAAGGAAAAGGAATCAAGTTTGTTGGTGAACAAATTAGAAGAAAAGCTGGTAAGTCAGCATAATATTATTGCGCTATGGCATTAAGTAAACTAGAAAGAAGACTTCGAATCAAGAAGAGAATCCGTAAGGTCTCTTTCGGTACTGCTGAAAGACCACGTTTAGCGGTTTTTAGAAGTAACAAAGAAATCTATGCCCAGATTATCAACGATACGGATGGAGTAACCTTGGTTGCTGCTTCGTCAAGAGATAAAGGGGTTTCTATTGACGGAAACAAAATCGATCAAGCTGCTGCAGTTGGTAAAGCACTTGCTGAAAAGGCTGTCGCTAAAGGTATTTCTGAAGTCGCCTTCGATCGTGGAGGAAACTTGTACCACGGAAGAGTGAAATCACTAGCTGAAGGTGCTAGAGAAGGTGGATTAAAATTCTAATAAGAGCTATGTATCAAAACTATAAAAACGTCGAGACTGTAAAGCCAGGTGGTTTAGAATTGAAAGATCGTCTCGTTGGCGTTCAGCGTGTTACCAAAGTAACCAAAGGGGGTAGAGCATTTGGGTTTTCTGCAATTGTTGTTGTAGGTGACGAAAATGGTGTTGTAGGCCATGGTTTGGGTAAGTCTAAAGAAGTTGCTACTGCGATCTCTAAGGCCGTAGAAGACGCAAAGAAAAATTTAGTTCGTATTCCTCTAGATAAAGGAACGCTTCCTCATGAGCAGAAAGGGAAGTTCGGTGGAGCGCGTGTTTTCATCAAACCAGCCTCTCAAGGTACCGGGGTAATCGCCGGTGGAGCTGTTCGTGCAGTACTTGAAGCAGTTGGAGTACACGACGTGCTGTCTAAGTCTCAGGGATCTTCAAACCCACACAACGTGGTGAAGGCAACCTTTGATGCTCTATTGCAATTGCGTAGTGCTAAGGCTATTGCTAGACAAAGAGGAGTTAGTCTTGATAAGGTATTTAAAGGATAAAGTTGTCCGTTATGGGAAAAATAAAAGTTACTCAGGTAAGAAGCAGTATTAAGCGCCCTCAAAATCAGAAGCGTACGCTTGAAGCTTTGGGTCTTAAGAAAATTGGTCATTCTGTTGAGCATGACACCACTGCTTCAGTACTTGGAATGGTAAAAGTTGTTGATCACTTAGTCTCTGTTGAAGAGCTTAAATAAGAGCATATGAATTTACATAGTCTAAAACCTGCAGAGGGTTCAGTTCATAGAGAAGGAAAGCGATTAGGTCGCGGTGAAGGTTCTGGTAAAGGAGGAACTGCTGCTCGTGGACACAAAGGAGCTAAGTCTCGTTCTGGTTATTCTAAAAAGATCGGTTTTGAGGGAGGTCAGATGCCACTTCAACGTCGTGTTCCAAAATTTGGATTCAAGAATATCAACCGCGTAGCTTACCAAGGAGTCGGTTTATCTAAGCTCCAAGAGCTAGCGGATGCAGGTATCAACGAGATCTCATTCGAGACTTTGGTAGAAAACCGTATTGTAAGTAAAAACGATAAAGTGAAGATCCTTGCGAATGGATCTCTCAAGTCAAAAGTGTCTGTAACTGTTCACAAATTTACTGGCGCTGCCCAGGCGGCTATTGAGGCTGCAGGTGGTTCTGCTACAACACTTTAAATCGCTTAGTTGCATGAAGAAATTTATAGAAACACTAACGAATATCTGGAAGAT